>JAGPIQ010000040.1 GCA_018054895.1 Lutibacter sp.
TAAACGAACCTTGCTTATGGTGAAAGATAAATATGCCCTTGGATTTTCTTTAGCCGCTTTTTTATATGTTGCGGTTGAAGCTGCAATTTATGTTTGGATGCCAACTTTAATAGCTGGTTATGATGGTAGTTTTACTTTTATAGCGCTGTATGCATTGCCTATATTTTTTATTTTACGTGCAGGAGGACGCTTTTTAGGTGCATGGATGTTAGAGCGTTTTGATTGGACTGTTGTAATGGCAATTTCAAGTTTCGTGATATTATTGTGTTATGGCTTTAGTTTTCTAAATGAATCTGCAACAGTTGTTTTATTACCACTTTCAGGATTATTTATGTCTGTAATTTATCCAACAATAAATTCTAAAGGAATTAGTTGTTTTCCAAAATCTAGTCACGGTTCAGTTGCTGGTATCATTTTATTTTTTACAGCCGCTGGTGCAGCAATAGGACCTTTATTAATGGGTGTGGTAAGTGATTTATTTGGTTCTAATGCAACATACGGTTTTATGTTAGCAACCTTTTTTGCAGCTATATTATTTCTCGGATTTTTATATAATATGATTTTTAAACCAACTCATGTTCGTATTTCGCAGTTAAATGAAAGCGAATATGTAAATTTAAGTAAGTTATAATGGCTAGTAAAAAGTTAAAAGCAGTTTGTTTTGGCGAAATTTTATTTGATGTTTTTCCGAAACTTAAAAAAATAGGGGGAGCACCTTTAAATGTAGCTTCTCGGTTAAAATCATTTGGGGTTGATGTTACTATGATTAGCGCTGTTGGTAATGATGAAAATGGAAAAGAATTAATTGAATATTTTCAAAAATTAGAAATCAATACAGGATCAATTCAAGTAAAGAAAAATTATCCAACAGGAGTTGTAAATGTCCAATTGAATGAAAAAGGAAATGCTTCTTACGATATTGCTTATCCTTCTGCTTGGGATAAAATGGAGCTTTCTTTAAAGGATATTGATTTAGTTAAAAATTCAGATTTTTTTGTTTATGGAAGTTTGGCTGCTCGCGATGAGCAAACAAAAACTGCTTTGGTTCAACTTTTAGAGGTTGCCAACTACAAAATTTTTGATATTAATTTAAGAGCGCCACATTATACTGAAGATACGCTTATTGAATTTATGAATGTAGCGGATTTCATTAAATTTAATGATGAAGAGTTGTATGAAGTTTCTCGTTTTTTGGGATCAAAATATAATTCGTTAGAACAAAATATTGAGTTTATTTCAAATCAAACAAAGACTAATGCTATTTGTGTAACCTTAGGCGCTCATGGAGCAGTTTTATTCCTTGATGGAACATATTATCATAGTTGTGGTTATTATGCAGAGGTTGTTGATACTGTTGGATCTGGAGATTCTTTTTTGGCTACTTTAACATATGAATTATTTATAGAAAACAATCCTCAAAAAGCTATAAACACCGCATGTGCAGTTGGCGCGTTGGTAGCACAAAGTGAAGGTGCAAATCCAGAAATATCAGAGGAAAATATTATCAAGTTTATGAATATAAATTAAAAAAAGTAGAAAGCATCTGTAAAGTTTAAAACACTACTTTTTTATAGGCAACACATAAAAAAACACCACCATAAAATGACAAAAACTACCAATTAAAACAAAAATATGAAAAATAGCATGGTTGTATTTCATTTTTTTAAGGCTATATAAAAGTGCTCCAACTGTGTAAGAAATTCCACCGCCTAACAACCACATTAAACCCTCAAAAGGTAGATTATGCACTAATGGTTTAATTGCAAAAATTATTACCCAACCCATTAAAACGTAGGCAATTGTAGAAATTTTATCAAACCTACCAGTAAAAAACAATTTTAAAATTACACCTAAAATTGCCAAACCCCAAGAAACTCCAAAAATTGTCCAACCAACCCAACCATCTAAAACCACCAAAGTAAATGGCGTGTAAGTTCCTGCTATTAAAATGTAAATAGATGCGTGGTCAAAAATATTTAATCTATATCTAAGTTTTGGACTTTGAACATAATGATACAATGTTGATGCAGAATATAATACAATTAAACTTGCTCCGTAAATACTAAAACTAACAATGTGCCACGCATTTCCTCTAATACTAGAAAAAACAACTAATAATATAAGTGCAACAACACTTAAAATTAAACCTATTCCGTGTGATAATACGTTTAATTTTTCTTCCTTTTGGTCGTAATATTTAACATCTTTTCTGTCCATAAAAGTTAAACGAATTATTGTTGAATTAAGTACATTGTTCTTTAGAATCAGAAATCAATTCATTATATATTAAATTATAGGTTTTCTTTTTAATCATATCGCTTTCTTTTAAAGAGAGCCCTTCAGTACCAATAAATTTATGAATTTTTACTCGTAATTTACCAGGACTTCCACTAAAAAAAGTATAAGAAAATCGTTTTTTACAATCATAAAAAGTTATTGGAACAATGGGTATTTGATGTTCAATTGCTAAACGAAATGCACCATTTTTAAATTCGTCTAAAACAATACTTTCATCTTCTGGCACTAATCCTTCAGGAAAAATACAAACATCTAAACCGTTACTTAATCTTTTTCTAGCAGCTTCAAAAACTGCCAATCTACTTTTAGAATTACTTCTATCAACAATAATACAGGTTCTTTTGTAAAAAAACCCGAATACTGGAATTTTAGTTAGTTCTTTTTTCCCAACAAAAACAAAAGGATTTCTAGCTACTGAAAGCATTACCATAATATCAATCATAGATGTATGGTTGGGGCAAAACATGTAACTTTTTTTGTTATCAACAATTTCATCCTCAATTAAATAGACTTTAAAACCCATGACAAAAAGAATGGTATTTGCCCAAGCTTGCGCAATTTTAAAAAATATTGGATACAGTTTTTCTGAAGAAGTTACTACTAATAATAGTGGGATTATTGGAATTATAGTAAACAACACCCATCCATAAAACCAACATCGCCAAAAAATATAAAAAATGTTTTTGAATATCCTCATAAAAATCAAAAATACATATTTAATTCTATTCTTGTTTTATTTTTTAAATACCTATTTTTGTATCATAAAATTATAAAAATAATGTCAAGAATTTTAACTGGTGTACAAAGTACTGGCACACCACACTTAGGAAACTTATTAGGAGCAATTATTCCAGCTATTGAAATGGCTAACAATCCTAAAAATGAATCGTTTTTGTTTATTGCTGATATGCATTCGCTTACTCAAATTAAAAATGGTAAAGAATTACGTGAAAACACGTATAGCACAGCTGCAACTTGGCTTGCGTGTGGATTAAATGTTGAAAAAACTGTTTTTTATAGACAAAGTGATATTCCTGAAACAACAGAATTAACTTGGTATTTAAGTTGCTTTTTTCCTTATCAACGCTTAACATTGGCACATAGTTTTAAAGATAAATCTGACAGGTTAGATGATATAAATGCAGGTTTATTTGGTTACCCAATGTTAATGGCAGCAGATATTTTATTGTATGATGCTGAAATTGTTCCAGTTGGAAAAGACCAATTACAACATTTAGAAATAACACGTGATGTTGCAAACCGCTTTAACCACCAAATGGGTGATACTTTGGTTCCGCCAGAAGCTAAAATTCAAGATGGAACTATGTGGGTTCCAGGAACTGACGGTGGAAAAATGAGTAAATCAAGTGGAAATATTATCAATATATTTTTACCCGACAAGCAATTACGTAAACAAATTATGAAAATTACAACGGATTCTACCGCTTTGGAAGATCCAAAAGATACGGAGACTTGTAATTTATTTGCCTTATATAAATTATTAGCAACACCCGAACAAATTGCTGAAATGAAAGCTAATTACGAAGGTGGAAATTATGGTTACGGAACTGCAAAACAAGCTTTTTACGACTTGTTAATTGAAAAATTTTCTGAAGAACGCGCTCGCTATAACTACTATATGGAAAACTTAGAAGAAATAGATAAAGCATTGGCTATTGGTGCTGCTAAAGCAAAATTAGTTGCCGCTGACGTTTTAAAACGCGTACGGGAAAAATTAGGGTATTAGTAGTAAAGCTATAAAAAACAAAAAACCCATTGTTCTAACTTTATTTAGAACAATGGGTTTTTTGTTTTAATGTGAATTTTTAAAAAGTAAAATTATTTAATAATCAATTTTTGACTTCCTTCTAAATTATCCGCCGTTAACTTAAGTATATACACTCCAGTTGCTAATAATGGCACTGAAAACGATTGTGTTTTATTATATTTAAAATCAAATTCGTTTGTATATGCTTTTAAACCAGTAAATGTATATAACTCTATTTTAGTTTTACCTACATATTGGCTAGAACGAATGTTAAAATTACCATTTGAAACGGTTGGGTAAACAGAGATCCCTGTTTTTTGAAAAAACTCATCATTAACACTCAAATTAGGTTCAGGTGCCAAATTGATAGTAATTACTTGATTCCCTAAAAAACCATTAGTAGCATTCGTTATAGTTACAATAAAAGTATCTGTTTCAGCAGCACTAGAAGTATTATTATAGGTAATTAAATTATTATTAATATCATTTTGTGTAAAAGTTTGTCCAATTTCAGTAAAAGCGACTCCGCTTTTTAGTAATGTATAGGTTGGTAATTGTGTAATGATAAACACTTGTTCCGAGGCAGTAGAGCCAGCACTAGCTGCTGTTAAATGCTCAGGTACTAACACAGAACCTGTATCTCCAATAATAAAATTATAGTCACTGTAAGGCGAAAGAACAGAGTTAGTTGATGAACCAGCGATAGCTTTACAAAGACTTAGTGACCAACTATTTAATGTACCTTCATAACCTTCTGTATCATCAACAACTTTTAGTTCCCATCTTCCTACTGAATTTTCAGAATCAAAACTTGAAAGGGATCCTGCTGGTTTTGCAGAAGTGGTTGTTTCACAATCGTAAACTGCTAAAGCTTCATCATCAAAAGTGACATTAATACCTGGTTGACTTCCACAATATTCATCTGCTTTTAAAAGAACCTCTGTACCTAAAGGTGAAATTAATGATAGTGTTAAATTCCCTACAAATTGATGTGTAATATCAATGCTGATATTAACATCACTTAGTGTAAAATCATCTGTAACATCAACAAAAAAAGTTTTAATTCCATTGTCAGGTATTGATTCATCTGATAACCCATTGTAATTGGTACAACTATGTTCAAATATTTCAGTTTGAAAACTTTGCACAGGTGTATATCTTCCAAAATCACAATGATTAGATCCTTTAACTCTCCAATAATAAATAGTACTGTATTCTAACGTAATTGTACTTACATAAGAATCCGCATCAACTACTTGCACATCAATTAACAAAGAAGAAAAAGGAAATGCAGGGTCTTTTGATAGTTGTAACGTAAAGAAATCGGCGTCAGATCCTGGTATTCCTGAAAATACAGTACCAATAATAGGCTCACCAATAGCACCATTAACAGGAAATTGAGGTATTATAGTACCCACTAAAAAAGCATCAACCTCTAAAGTAACAATTTCAGAATCCATCGCACCAGTACCACCATCCCCAACTCCATTAACAGTAAAAGTATATGAACCTACAGGCACCGTATCTATATCATCTACAACAATTGTAAAAGTTGAGCTAGCACTCCCTAATTGTGCTGTAAATGCATAAGTAACTCCAGCGTTCGTTAAAGCTTCATCTGCATCAGAAATTGACAAAACAGTATTTTCATCATACCCAACCGTAGTATAATCAAAAGTGAAGGTAGCCGTATTTCCAGGAATTTGGTTGCATACATGCAACGTACTTTTTTGAGCTGTTATTGTAAACGAACCAGCTAATGACCTATCGAGAGCATTTGCTTCAATTGCATTTAAAGATGTTATATGTTTATAATTTATAGCTTCAACTATTGAAGAATTACCACTTGCATTCGGTTGTTTTAATAGGATAGAACTATTTAAGGAATAAGAAACTACAACAGAACCAATAAATAAGCCTGAGAAAAATAGCAATTTTTTGAACATTTGGCGTGATTTTATATATGAATGGTAAAGATATATAAATAAACGGTAATTTCAATAGGAAATAGATTAAAATTCAGACTAAACTAAATAGACTTATTTTTTAAAAAAATAAAAGGGTAATTCTGATTAAAAAATAGCGAAAGGAGATTTTTTTTTAAAATATTTTTCACATAGCGCAATTACTTATATTTCATTTATTTATCCAAATAAATATCCTCGATATTGGCTAAAATGTTGCAATTAAACAACAACTAAAATACTAATACTGCGTATAAGTGTGAACGCTCGTATTGGCAACTGGTAAATAATTTACCCCAAACCAACAAACCAACAGCACCACAAAAGCCAATGCTAAAATAGTAAGTGCTTGTTTGGATTTATGCGCATGGAAATAACGATAATGAATGTAAATTAAGTAGCCCATCCAGGTTAAAAATGCCCAAACTTCTTTAGGATCCCACGTCCAATAATGTCCCCAAGCTTCTTTTGCCCACAAGGCACCGAAAAGCAACCCTAAAGTTAAAAAAGCAAACCCGATATACACTAAATTATCCGCTAATTTTAAAGTTTCTTGGTTGAAATTTCCTTTGTAACTATCATACCAACCTTTAATGGCTACTATACTTGAAGCCGCCAAAACTGCATACGAAAATAAATACACCAACACGTGCGGAATAAACCATGGACTTTGCAATGCTGGCATTAAGGTTTTTGAATACGTTTCTGGGTTGAAATAATTAATAGCTAAAAACATACTTGCCATAACAAAACTGTAGGCTAAAAACCACTTGTATTTCCAACGAATATAGGTTACAAAACCAATAAAAGGTAAAAAAGTAGCATACCAAAGTCGGGTTTCTCCCAATGTTCGCATTGGCGGTCTGTCCAACTCTAACCAAAGTTTTACCACAAAAAGAATCATAACTCCCCAACCAGCAACAAAAAGTAAGTTTGCAATTTTTATAACTGCTTGCTTTTTATATGAAATCAATAAAAAAATCAACCCAATACACCAAAGGAATACGATTATGGAACTATATAAAGGAAAATCTATCCACGTCATTATTCTTGATTTTTAGTTATTTTATTTCCTGTCCAAAACATATAAATAGCGCCTGCAATCATCATAAAAATTCCAATATAAATAAATGGTAACCAAGGGTCTTTTACAAGCTCTATAACGCTTAAATCGCTCCATTTACCCTTTTTATCATCGTAACTTAATTGGTAAATTTTCCAGCCTTCATATTTAAATGGTTTATTTACTTCCAAAATGGTGCTAATTCGTTCTCCTTCAATCGTTAAAATATCAATATCTGAACTGAATTTTTTCACTTCAGGAATGGTCATTACTATGGAATACTCCTCACTAATTTTTAAAGATTCATACGGATAACGGAAACTTCCACTGCTTATCCAAGCTGTTTGTATGGAATCATTTTCTATATTTTTTACTGTAATTTTAGCCGCTGGTGGTGAACCTAGTTCGTTTACAGATTCATAACGTGTTCCAAACCGAATGGCGTTTGGTAAAAAATTATCAATTTTTACTTCAAAATTATGGAAATGGTACGTCTCCCCTTTTTCAACTAAGTATAAATTCTTACCATCGTTATGTGCAATACTTCCTGTTTTATTATCAACCAACGCTAATTTTGGGTTGTATTCTTCAATTAAAAAATCGTTTAGATAAATAGCAAAGGGCAATTCAACTTCATTTCTATTGGCATCCGTTGCAATAAAACTTGGTTTGTTCTCATACACATTTATGGATAATCTTTGTAAATCTCCCGAACCTAAAACACCTGCTATTAAGGCTAAAAATAACCCAACGTGGTTCAAAATAAATCCGAAATTAGACCATTTAAATTGTAAAATTCTTTTGATTGAAATCAATCCTAAACACGTTAAAAACTGAAATAAGATGAATAAAAAAGCCCAATTATTGGTAATATGATTTAATCCTAAACTATTTATGATATTATTTTGTGAAGGAATTTGAGGGATAATTCCCATAATCATTACCATAAAGGTAATTAATGCAATGCTTGAAATAGACGCTGGAACTTTGGTAAGCCAGCGAATTAATTGGCTTTCAGTAAACCACTTGTACAATACAAAAAGTACTAAAATATAAATGACCAAGCCTATAACATTGTACGGATATACAATGGTAAAAGCAGTGTCTGTTGCTACAAAAACTTCTAAAAAAAAGCCTGTAACAATTAAACCAAATCCTATTAAAAAAGATTCAACGTAACCCCAGGGACTTTCCCAAAGATTACGTTGAATTTTGAAGTTATCTTGACTCATACGAGGTCAAATATATAGTTTTTTTTAGATATTAGTAGCAGAATTAAGAATTGAGACTGTTTTAAAAATTACTCAATACTAACTTCTTAATACTCTTTTCTATTTTTTAATACTTAGCTTCTCTTACTTTTGCTGCTGCTTTCCATTTAGGTAACAACTCTTTTTTGAATTTTTCTTTTTCAGCTTTTAATGCTGGAATATCTAATCCTATGAATTTTTGAGCTGCTGCTTTTGTTTCAATTGCTGGGTAAGGAACTTCACCTTTAAATCCTAATTGCATTAACACTTTTGCTAATTTAATTCTTGTTTCTTGTGTAATATCAATACCTTTCCCAAGTACTCTACTTAATTCAACAGGTGCATGGAAAGAACCTCCATGTGATGCAGCAACATAATCCCAACGCCATTGACCTATACGAATTCCGTGTAAAATATCTTTCATTTGAGCTTCTGTAGCGCCTAATTCCCAAGCTTTACCAGCTTCAACGTGTGCGCGTACTAATAAACGCTCTAGTTGATCTCTGTTACTAATTATACGATCTTGATTATCGTACACATTTTTAATTAATTCATCTTTTTCTTCTCTATGACAAATTTGACAAGAATTAGCCACATTGTTTAAAGGAGATTGAATATGGTGATCTGTAAATTTTTGTCCACCTTCTGTTTTATATGGCATATGACAATCTGAACAAGAAACACCACGTTTTGCGTGAATACCCATTTGGTACGTTTCGTAACCAGGGTGCTGTGCTTTTAACATTGGTGCCTTACTAATTTGATGTGTCCAATCGCTAAATCCAATATTGTCGTAATATTTTTCCATATCCTCCACAGTTTGACCATCATCCCAAGGAAACACTAAATAAGGAATACCTTCTTTTCCTGGTAAATCTTTATTGAAATAGTACTCCACGTGACATTGTGCACAAACCAATGAACGCATTTCATTATGAGTTGCTTTTGTAATATCTTTTCCTTTACGTTGAAAAGCTTCAATTAACGCAGGTTGTGTAATAGTTAACCTCATTGATTTTTCATCGTGACAATTTGCACACCCAATTGGGTTTACAATTTGCTCTCCTTTACTTGCCCATTTTCCTTTGTAGTAATCATTTACTCCTATTTCATTAATTAAACGAGGTACATCTGGAGATTTACACGTCCAACAAGTTGATGGCATTGCTCCATCATCTGGTCCTGTAGGTCCACCTGTTCTTAATGAATTTGTTACATCATCAATAGCATATACGTGTCCACGACCTTGGTTGTAGTCTTTTGAAAATGCATATCCAGCCCAAAGTACAACCATACGAGGATCTTCTTCTAGCATATCAATCATAGCATTTCCATTATATTTTGAACGGAACGTAGTATCTGCAGTTTGATAATATGATTGAAATTCACGTGGGAAATTATCGCCCCAAACTTCATTTCTAGGTTCTAATTTTCCAATTTTTGTTAGCGGAGTATAAGCAAATTTCGCCTCAACTTTACGTTCTGTTATGGAAGATACTAACAGTCCTAACAAAAACACTATTACCAATGATGCTAAAAAAAGCACCCAGTTTTTCCAAGGTTTTCTTGTGTTACTCATTTTCTTTATTTTTTTGATTATCTGATTCCTTTAAAAATTTATTTAGCCAATCGGGTATGGTTTCTTGATGATCTTCTGGTATTTTACCATAATATTTTACTGAAGATAAACTATGAACACTTCCGTGGGGAACTTCTTGATGACATTCCCAACATTTTCTATCTGTTCTTAATTCTTTATGATTATCAACAGTTGCTGTTAAAGCCGCATCGGTAACCTGATCTTCGTGACAACGAATACAATTACTTTGCACCGCAGCAACGCCTGCCTCTTTCATTCTAATTACTTCAGGTTCACCACGAGTTGTAAAAACGGATGCATGGTACAAACCATCCATTGCTTTAAAATAATATTTTTTGAAAACATTATCCTGTGGAACGTGGCAGTCATTACAAGTAGCCCACTCTCTATGAGAACTGTTTTGCCAAGTTGTATACTGAGGCGTCATAACATGACAATTTGCACATGTTTTAGGGTCATCAGATAAATAGGATATGGCTTTTGATTCAACAAGCGCATACATAGTAAGACCTGTTAAAGCTCCTAAAAGGATAATCACTGGAATTAACCATTCCTTTGGCGGTATTAAAAATCTTATAAGTCTTTTCATATCTACTAAAATTTTATATAAAGATTTTAGGATAACATTATCTCCTACTATTTTTATTTTACAAATTTTAGGTATTTTTTAACATAAAACTATGATATTAGTCATATTCTCTTCAAAAAATACACTTTTTAGAAAAAAACGGAATAATTTTTATGGAGCAGGATTGGGCTGTAACTCCTGAATCGCATCTATTTGTTTTAAAGTTGAAGTCGACAACTCAATTTCAATACTACTTATATTTTCTTTTAATTGCGTTAAATTGGTAGCTCCAATAATTGTTGAAGTTACAAAATCGCGTTGATTTACAAATGCTAAGGACAATTGTGTTAAACTGATATTTAAATCATTAGCCAGTTCCAAATATTTTTGAATTAACAATTGAGATTGTACGCTGCTATAACGGTTGTATTGTGGAAATAATTTTATACGTGAATTTTCAGGTAACTTTCCATTTAAATATTTTCCTGAAAGCTCACCAAAAGCTAATGGAGAATAGGCTAACAAACCTACATTTTCGCGCATACTAACTTCCGCTAAATTAATTTCAAACAATCTGTTTAGTAAGGAATATGGATTTTGAATGGTTTTACAGCGTGTAAAATTATTATTTACACTTTCGTTCAATTGTCGCATTAAACCCCAAGAGGTTTCATTAGAAACGCCGTAGTGGCGAATTTTACCTTCTTTAACCAGGCCATCTAAAGTTTCAATAACTTCTTTAAAATTATTTTCCCAAGCTTCATTGGGGTTGTGTACATAATTTCGTTTTCCGAAAAAATTAGTATTTCTTTCTGGCCAATGCAATTGATATACATCCACATAATCGGTTTGTAAACGTTTTAAACTTTGCTCTAAAGCTTGTAAAATTATATGTTTTGAGAAACTCATATCTTCTCTTATATAACTGAAATAGTCACTTGGACCTGCAATTTTAGTTGCTACCACCAATTTTTCTCGTTGTTGATTTTTCAACCAAGTTCCAATAATTCGTTCAGTACTTCCTTGTGTTTCTTTTCTCCCTGGAACGGAATATGCTTCCGCAGTATCTATAAAATTTACACCATTTTCAACAGCAACATTTAATTGTTCGTGTGCTTCTTGCTCTGAATTTTGCTCTCCAAAGGTCATTGTTCCCAAGCAAATTTTACTGACTTTTATGTTGGTGTTTGGTATATTTGAAAATTTCATTTTTATAGTTTATTTGTTGAAGTAAGTAAAAGTAGGAAAATATAGATGATAAAAAAACCGTCTCAAATTTGAGACGGTTTTTTAACTCTTATGATGAGATGCTGAAACAAGTTCAGCATGACGAATCTAATGAATTTGTTAAACCATTAAAAGCTTCAACAAATAAACAATTATTTCAATATAGCTTCAATTCCAGGTAACACTTTACCTTCTAGGCTTTCTAACATAGCACCACCACCAGTAGAAACATAACTTACTTTATCTTCAAAACCAAATTGTTTTACTGCAGCAACTGAATCTCCTCCACCAACAAGTGAAAAAGTTCCATTTTTTGTAGCATTTGCAATAGAATTTCCTAAAGCAATTGTTCCACCAGCAAAACTTTCCATTTCAAATACACCTAAAGGTCCATTCCAAAGAATTGTTTTAGCATTGTTTACCACTTTATCAAAAATTTCTCTTGATTTTGGACCAGCATCAACCCCTTCCCATCCATCAGGAATATTGTTAATATCACAAATTTGAGTATTTGCATCGTTGCTAAAATCATCAGCAGCAATTACATCTACAGGAATATGAATACGAACACCTTTTTCTTTCGCTTGTTTTAAAATACTTAAAGCCAATTCTTGTTTATCATCTTCACAAATTGAATTACCAATTTTTCCTCCTAATGCTTTTACAAACGTAAAACTCATTCCTCCACCAATAATTAAATCGTCCACTTTATCTAAAATGTTTTCAATAATTGTAATTTTTGAAGAAACTTTTGAACCTCCTAAGACAGCCAACACTGGTTTTTCACCAACTTCTAATATTTTTTTAAGACTCACTATTTCTTGTGCTAATAAAGCTCCAAAACATTTAGTTGTAGGGAAAAATTTAGCTACAATTGTAGTAGATGCATGCGCTCTGTGAGCAGTTCCAAAAGCGTCATTTACGTAAATATCTCCTAATTTCGCTAATTTTCCAGCAAATTCTTCATCACCAGCTTCTTCTTCTTTATAAAAACGTAAGTTTTCAACTAATAAAATTTCACCCATTTTTAATTTAGCAGCAGCTGTTTCTGCAACTTCACCAATACAATCTGCAGCAAAATTTACATGTACACCAATTATTTCAGAAACCGTATCAACAATATGTTTTAACGAATATTTTTCTTCAACACCTTTTGGTCTTCCCAAATGCGACATTAAAATTACAGCTCCACCATCTTCTAAAATTTTAATAATTGTAGGTTTTGCAGCCTCGATTCGAGTTACATCTGTTACCTTAAAATTTTCATCTAAAGGCACATTAAAATCCACACGAATCAACGCCTTTTTTCCTTCAAAATTTATATCTTGTATTGTTTTCATAATTGGTTATAAAATTAGTACCACAAATATAAGTGAAATTATAGGAAACCTCTCAGTTTTTTACGAAAGCGATTTCATATGATACTATTGAAAGATTGAACGTTGAAAGATTAAAAAATTGAAAAATTGTTTTACTTTCGCTTTAATGAAATTTTCTGAAGTTTTAGGTCACGAACATTTAAAAAACCACTTGGTACAATCTACCAACAATGGTCGAATTTCCCATGCACAACTCTTTGTTGGTAAAGAAGGTTGTGGGGTTTTACCCATGGCACTTGCGTATGCACAATACATTTTAAGTTTTAATAGTGAAGATAAAGAAGCTAGCGAATTAAAATGCACCAAATTAATGCATCCCGATTTGCACTTTGCATTTCCGGTAGCAACAAATGACCGTGTAAAAAGCCATCCTGTAAGTAATTTATTTTTAGAAGACTGGCGTGAATTTATTGCCAAAAATCCCTATGGAAATTTATTTGAATGGTTACAACATATTGGGGTTGAAAACAAACAAGGACAAATTGGGGTTGATGAAGCTGAAGAAATTGTAAAAGCATTAAAATTAAAAAGTTACGAAGGTGGTTATAAAGTAATGATTATTTGGATGGCTGAAAAAATGAATAGTTCAGCTGCCAATAAATTATTAAAATTATTAGAAGAACCACCTGAAAAAACGGTGTTTATATTAGTTGCTGAAGATGAAGAGCAGATTATTTCAACCATAAAATCGCGTTGTCAAACATTACAATTCCCCTTGTTATCAAGCGAAGATATTACACAAGGCTTAATAAACCGTGTTGATGCAGATCCACCAATTGCCGCACAAATTGCATTTCAGGCTGATGGAAGTTTTACAAAAGCCCTGCATTTATTTTATAACGATAATGCCGACGAACAATTTGAACAATGGTTTATCACTTGGATTCGTGCTGCTTTTAAGGCGAAAGGAAATGCTGCTGTAATTCAAGATTTAATTGGATGGAGTGAAACCATTTCAAAAACAGGTCGTGAAACTCAAAAACGTTTTTTAAATTACTGTTTACAGTTTTTTAGACAAGCATTATTATACAATTACCATGCGGACGAATTGGTGTTTTTACAACCAAAAACACCTGGTTTTAAATTAGAAAATTTTGCGCCTTATGTACACAGCGCTAATATTTTAGATATTAATACTGAAATTAATGATGCCATTTACCACGTGGAACGTAATGGAAATCCTAAAATAATTTTATTGGATTTATCTATAAAACTAACAAGACTACTTCACACTAAAGAAAATGTTTAATTATATATGTCCATTTTTAAAGAATATTCCGCTCAAATTTTAATACTTCTTTTTTTTATTATTACGTATCTTTTTTCAGTTACCGAAAAATTAGCCGATTGGAAAGGAACTATTAGCTATTATACCAATCATTTCAAAGGAACCTTATTTCAAAATATAGTTCCACTTTTACTTATAAATGTGGTTATTTTAGAAGTGTTAACAGTAATTTCTTTATTATTTGGATTGTACTTTATTATCCAACAAGACACTTTTTTACTGGCTAAAATTGGATTAGAAATTTCAGCAATAACTTTATTGTCATTTTTAGTTGGTCAGCGAATTGCAAAAGATTACCAGGGTGCTATGAACATTACAGTATATTTTATATTGAATTGCATCGGTATTTATTTATTAACTTAATATATTGATTATGAAACTTTTAGGGATAGGTTCAAGAATTAAACATGAAGAATTTGGCGTAGGTGTTGTTACCAACGTAAGCTCCAAACAATATTGGGTCACTTTTATAGATAATGGTTTGGAAACTATAGATTTAAATAGCACTTTTGAAGTTATTGAAGCCGTTGAAGATGAAGTAGATACCGTTAGTTTTGCGGATGTAGAAAACACGTTGAAGAAAATGCTGAAACAATGGTCGGACATTTCCGAAATTGTGCCAATTGCAGATAAATGGAAAGGTGGAAATATGATATTGGAACCAGGAGATTCCAACCTTCAAAGTAAAGAAATTCCTATTGATACTTTCTTTCACAAAATTGTAATGGTAAGAGATCGTATTCGTGTGATGGAACAAAAAATAAATTCAAGTAATTTAGACGATCAGGAAAAAGTAGATTTACAGCAATATATCACCAGAATTTATGGAAGTTTAACCACTTTTAATATTCTATTTAAAATTAAAGAACAGCAATTTTCTGGTTCGAAATCATAGTAGAATTTAAATTTTTATTACCTGTAAGATGAGATGCTGAAACAAGTTCAGCATGACGGATTTCCAAAACCTTATAAAACATAAAAAAAGCCCATTCAAAAATTGAATGGGCTTTATAAATTTATAAAAGGAATAAACTATTTTGAATATTCTTTATTAAGCATTTCTAATACCGATTTAGTAATATCTAAACTTTCATCTCCATACATTACAGTTCCTTTACCAGAAGTTCCTAAAACCAAGTTAAATCCTTTAGATTTTGCATAATTACCAACTAAACTATCTACAGTTTTGGTAATTACTTCATAACTTTCTTGAGTTTCTTTTTGTAATTCTTGTGATGCTTGTTGTTGTAATTGTTGAATCATTTGTTGCTCTTGCTGTAAAGCACCTTCAGCTTCTGCTCTTTTTTGAGGAGATAACGATTGTGCAGTTCCATAATAACTCTGAACTTTCGCTTGAAATGGAGCAGCAATACTATCTAATTCTTTTGCTTTCTTTTCTTGCTTTGCTTTCATTACAGTTTCCAAAACTTTTGTGCCTTCATAATCTTTCATTAAAACTTCGATATCTACATAAGCAATTTTAGATTGATTACATGATGCTAAAGCAATAGCAAAAGTTATTAGTAATAATTTTTTCATGTTTTATATTTGTTAAGCTGATTAAAAATTCTTGCGAAGATAATAACAAATTACATAGTTTAACTTATTTTTTTAAATTATTAAAATTATTGATATTGAAATAAGAAATTATAAGTTTTTGCTATAAAAAGTGGTATTTTTTGCCCTCTCAGATTCGATTATCTCGAAAATTTAATATCCAGATAAGGACACTAATAAAATAACGCTTAAAAAGCCTTTAAAATGAGTTTTAGTCGTTTTTTAGTACATAAATTAACGAAGAATACTCTTTTGTTCGCATTGCTTTCAAATTTGAACGTAAACCTATCCAAAAAGCACATAATAAACTATTGTGACCTTTTTTATATTTTTCACTTAAAATAGAAACATAAAAAGAATCGAATTTCATTGGAAGTATAGTTTCTAATTTTAATTGATGATTACTAAAAAGCAAGGAAATCGACTTTTTTGAAAAATGCCATAAATGACGAGGCACATCAAAAGCCGCCCAATATTGTTTATAATATAACGCATCAAAACTTTTGTAGTTTGGCACCGCAATTATTAAAACACCTTCAGGTTTTAATAGTTTTTTTAACTGAGCAATATACACTTCTAAATCTGGTACATGTTCCAGCACATGCCAAAGGGTTATTACATCAAACTGTACGTTTTGTAATTCAAATAAATCACCATAAATAACGTTGGCATTTTTTAATTTACTTTTTGCAATATTTTGAGCATTCAAACTTGGCTCTACTCCTACTACATTCCAGCCAGCATTTTCACACGTTTTTAAAAAATCACCTGTTCCGCAACCAACATCTAATAAGTTTTTATACTCCGTTTGAAACGAATTAATTAATTTTAATTTTTGATTTAAAGCGTATTTCTTTACAAATTGATACACTTTATCCACCAACGATTCTTTTGAATCGGTATGTGAAATATAATCCGAACTTTCATAATACAATGGTAATTCTTCCAAATTTGGTTTTGGAAAGGTTTCCAACATATCGTATTTTTCATTAATAACTAAATCGAAGGTTTTCTGAGAAACCGTGTAATCTTTACAAGAAAGAACTATTTTTTGAGATGTTTTCAATTTCTACTATTATTAACTAGTTAGGTACAATTAATTATATGTGTACAATTCGGTTTTTTAATAACTCTCTTATATTTAGTTTATCATTTCAAGGGACGAGAAATCACACAAACGGAATCATATGATATAATTTCTCCTGCGTCGAAATGATAAAAGCAAGTTTTTAATTAATTACACCCAACAAGTTATATTGAAGTGTTTTTTTTTAATTTCAACTATAAATTTCATTTAAAATCACCACTCTTTTTTCTGGAGATTTTAAAATTTAGCGTTCCACGTGGAACACTTTAACTTTTATCTTCCCATATAAACTAATAAAACGGAAATATCACTAGGGGAAACTCCACTAACTCTACCCGCTTGTGAAATAGTTCTTGGCTGAATTCTTGTTAATTTCTGACGCGCTTCAATAGACAAAGACTTCACTTTATTGAAATCGAAATTAGCTGGAATAATAACATTTTCTAATCGATTTAATTTATCAGCTTGGTTTTTTTCTTTATTAATATAACCCGAATACTTTACATGAATTTCTGTTTGCTCAATAATTTCTTGATCAAGCCCATTCTCTTTAATAAAATTAGCAACACTTTCTAAACGTTGTAAATCCACTAAATTTAATTGAGGACGTGCCGCAATTTTAAATAACTTCATAGATTGATCAATTAAAGCCGTTTCTTTATCTTCTAAAATAGGATTAATTTCTTCTGGCTTTACACTTGTTTCTAATAAGAAACTTACAAATAAATCTGTCTGTTCTTGCTTTTTAATAACACGATCCATACGTTCTTTTGAAGCCAAACCTAATTCAAAACCAAGAGGCGTTAAACGTAGATCCGCATTATCTTGACGTAACAATGTTCTATACTCCGCACGAGAAGTAAACATTCTGTATGGCTCCTCAGTTCCTTTTGTAATTAAATCATCAATTAAAACTCCAATATATGCCTCATCTCTTTTTAAAATAAACGGCTCTTTATTCTGAATTTTCAAAGCTGCATTTATACCAGCCATCAACCCTTGCGCTGCCGCTTCTTCATAACCCGTAGTCCCATTAATTTGACCAGCAAAAAACAACCCTTGAATCAATTTTGTTTCTAAAGAATGAGTCAATTGTGTCGGTGGGAAAAAGTCATATTCAATAGCATACCCATATCTAAAGAATTTTACATTTTCAAAACCAGCAACTTTACGCAATGCTTTATCCTGAACATCTTCAGGAAGTGACGTAGAAAAACCGTTTACATATACCTCTACAGTATTCCAACCTTCAGGTTCTACAAATATTTGATGCCTATCTTTCGTTGCAAAACGATTGATTTTATCTTCAATAGAAGGGCAATACCGTGGACCAATACTTTTAATTCGACCATTAAACATTGGGGATCGGTCGAAACCTGTTTTTAATAAATCATGTACTTCTTGTGAAGTATAACTCATATAACAAGAACGTTGTTTTTCCAATGGTTTTGAACTCGCTAAATAAGAGAATTTTTCAGGGTTTTCATCACCAGGTTGTTCAATCATTTTTGAATAATCCAACGATCTACCATCCACTCGTGGTGGTGTTCCTGTTTTCATTCTTCCTGATTCAAAACCAACTTTTACTAAATCTTCTGTAATACCTGTTGAGGCACTTTCCCCTGCTCTACCTCCACCAAAAGTTTTATCACCAATATGAATTAAACCATTTAAAAAAGTACCAGCGGTAATAATAACAGTCTTCGACTTAATAACAATTCCAAGCGTCGTTTTCACCCCAACAATTCGTCCATCTTCAAACAACAAACCATTTACCATATCCTGAAAGAAATCAAGATTCTCCGTTTGCTCCAACATATTCCTCCAACACTCAGCAAAACGCATACGATCACTTTGCGCTCTTGGACTCCACATTGCAGGCCCTTTTGACTTATTCAACATCTTAAATTGGATAGCAGTTTCATCGGTAACAACCCCACTATAACCACCCAATGCATCAATCTCTCTAACTATTTGTCCTTTTGCAATTCCACCCATAGCAGGATTACAACTCATCTGCGCAATGTTCTGCAAACTCATTGTAATCAACAATGTTTTTGCACCCATATTTGCAGCTCCAGCCGCAGCCTCTCCACCGGCGTGCCCACCTCCAACAACAATTACATCATACTCCGTATTAAACATATTTTTATATAGTGTTCCACGTGGAACGTTTTAATTTATTATATATTTTATGTTCCACGTGGAACATAAAATTCAATTAATATTTAAGTAAACAAGCTTCCTCTTCCAGCCTCATAATCGCAATATCCTCGGTTTTTTTATCTTTAAACCCTAAATAATGCAAAATACCGTGAATAATCACTCTATTTAATTCATTTTCAAATGTTTGACTGAATTTTTCAGCATTTTCACGAACTCTTTCAATAGAAATAAAAATATCACCACTAATAAGCTTACCCATGGTGTAATCAAAACTAATTACATCCGTAAACGTGTCGTGTTCCAAAAATTCAACATTCAATTTTAAGAGATATTCATCATCACAAAAAATATAATTTAGTTCTCCTTCTTCAAAATCATAAGATTCAATACAAGTAGAAATCCAATTTTCAACTCTTGCTTCATCCTCTAATTTGAAATCTATTTCATAATTAAACGCTACCATAAGCTACTCTATAGTTTTAAAATATTCTTGTACTTTCTTTTTATAAATAGTTCGCAAAGGTAATGATTGTCTGTTTAAAATTTCATTATTATTGAAATACCATTTTTCAATATCTAAACTATCAATAAAACGATTCTGAAATTGCTTTAAATTTGATTCAGATTTACGCTTTGTATCTTCCCCTTGCTCTAATTTAGCTTTCTCGAGTTTTAATAATTCATAAGAAAGTTGTTTCATGTTTTGAAGCACTTCACCAGAAAAACCTTTTTCTAATAACATTTTCTCAATAGCTTCCATTTGGGTAACTGCCTTTTTTCCTTGACCATTCCCGTTTTTACCACCTTCTTCTTTTCCTAATAAATCTTGTAAAGCTTGCCGTAATTCCGCTTGCTCTTTATATAACTCAAACAATTCCTTATTCATTCCTTCATTTTCTCCATCCCCATTTTTATCACTTGAATTTCCTTTTCCTTCTCCATTTTCACCATTCTTTCCTTTTTCGCCTTTTTCACCTTTTTCACCTTCCTTAGAACCTTTCTCCATTTTACTTTGTAGTTCACCTTGCTTTTTAATAATATCGGGCAAACTAAAACCTGGAGAATCCCCCTTCCCTTTTCCTTTACCTATACTCATAGAAGCATTCATTAAACTTTCCAAAACGTTACTTAATGAATTCGCTAAATTATTAGTCGCAGTAATAACAAATTGTTGATTCGAAATTCCCTGACTATAACGATCATCCGTAAAATTATCTAAGGAAGCATCGATATTATAATACACATCCTCCACTTCTTTCTGAATTGAACCACCCAATTTTGCCAAACGTAAAGACAACACATACAAACTATCGTCAATATGTTCAAAGTATTCTTTCAATACTTGTTGCCGTTTTAGGTTCTTTGGAAAACTCGGATGCCCTACTGCGCCTTTAGAAAATCCATTCATTAATGATTCCTGTTGAAAAGAAAATTCAATTAAATTTTCTACAATTTTACGAAGGTCATCTATATCTTCATCCATCGATTCTCCGTCACTTTCTGACATTGCTTTTTCCATCGATTCACTTAACTTCTTCATTTTTTTTGAAGCCGCTTTTTGATTTTTAGAAGCATTATTTTTATCATTCTTCTTCAAATCCTCTGACGCTTTATCCAAATCATTTTGAATATCTTTAGATTCATTTTTAAAATCTGGAATATCCATTGGACGCATCAAATCATTGTTTTCTTTTTCTAATTCTTTAAAATCCTTTTTTATTTCATCAAATTCTTTATTAATTTCTTCTTGTTTTTTTGAAGTATTTTCGAGGTCTTCTTTATTAGAAAGCGCATCTTCCTTCTTCGCTAAATCACTCAATTTATTTTTTAGTTGCTCTTGCTTTTGTTCTACATAAAAACGCTTTGTCAATTCTAAAATACGTTCCAAGCTTTTTTCTTTACGCTTATTTTTTTCAGCAATATCTTTTAGTTTTTCAACCAAATCTTCTTTATTTAATTTTTTAGTAAGCTCTTCTAACTCCTTCAACATTTTATCTTTTTCGGCCAATTTTTTTGCTTCTTCAATTCTTTTTTGAATTTCTTCTTTTTTCTCTTTTAACGAAGGACTTGGTGTTTGTTCTTTAAAATTTTCTTCCAATTTTTTAGTTTTATCTTCAAACATCTTTTGATACTCATTTTGACGTTTCAATAAATCCTGTATTTTTTTAGAATCATTCCAATTCATTTCACCTTTTTTCTGTAATTCATTATTGAATTTATCAAGGTCTTTTGTAGCTTCTTTGGATATTTTTAAATCTTTTAAAATGGCATCCATATTTTCTTTTTGATCAAATAAAATAGCATCTTCAACCTCTCTTTCATTTTTTACATAATAACTGAACGTTCTGCTTTTACTATTTTTAGAACCGTTTACAGCATCATTATCAAAAACTTCAAAATACATTTCGTAGTTCACTCCTTCTAATAAATGCAAACCATTTGGAAAAATATAATAGAAATCGGTATACACACTTTTTGAAATTGGTATTTGAAACGACATTTTAATGGAAGGATTTAATTTATCATAACAAACAATTTGCAATTTTGAAATTCCAAAATCATCACTCAGTTCTCCTTTAAATTGAGCAGGACCTCGTGAAATAGAATCAATATTTGATTGCACTTCTATCTTTGGAAATTCATCTGAAACAACATCAATTTTAAATTCTAACGTTTCATGATTTTTTAAATTATTATTTGAAGTTGCTATTTTGTAATTAAATGCATTTTTTATTTTCTTTGAAAAACTAAAAAAATTATTAGAGTTCTTAACAAAATATGATTCCTCCAAATTCATTTCTTTAAACGAAATTTTATCTGTTTTTTCCGTTTCAATTTGCCACGTTATTTCTGTACCTTCAGGAACAATTACATTTCCAGTATTCTGAATTACTTCATTTTTTTTACCCGTATATGGTGGATATTTCAACAGCATTTTATAATTTGAAATTACGGGAGTTTCAATTAAATTTATAACATACTCTTGCGAGGTTACATCATTAGATTGTAAATTAAAGAATACGTTATTTTTTACTGAAGGAAATAAATATTCAAATTTACCAGGTTCCAATTGTTTCAAATAATAAAACTCATTTTTAAAAAATATCTTTACATCTTCTGGAACAACATTCCCAACAGTTTCAACTTCTAACAAAAAAGAAGTTCCTTCCACAACATCCAACGATTTATTTTTAACGACAAAACTGTAAGG
>JAGPIQ010000138.1 GCA_018054895.1 Lutibacter sp.
TCAGTTTTACTTTCTAATGAAATTTCAGTAGTCGTAACTTCTAACATATTGAACACAAATTCTCCTTCATTATCATTATTATTTTCTGAGAAAATATCGTGTAAAATAGAATACGTTTCAAATACTAATTCTACTTTCAACGTTTTATCCAACCTATAAGTAATTGCGTTATCTTTTGCACCTACTTTCCAATCGGATTTCATATTTACTGATCCATCCTTATTAAATTTGAGCAATAATGTGTAAGCTCCTGAACTTCCGTTAGGAGAATAGTAACCAATCCATCCATTTTCTGCACTTGTTAGTACATTAATGTATTCAGACTTTAAAGCTGCTGCTCTTTCATTTACAGATCCCTCAAAAAGTGAATCTACACTAGTGTCTTGCGTACAAGATGTGACAAAAAGCAATAGCACAATTGTTATATATTTTAAAATTTCTTTCATAATTTATGGTATTTTGTTATTTGCGATTACATAATTTAATCTAGACTCCAAAGTATCTCTTACTTGAACTAAATCCATGTCAAAAGTATTTTTGTAGAATTCTATGACCAATTCTAATTTACGTTTTATCAATACGCGTCCTTCATTTAAGTCTTGACAGTTTGAAATTTCCGCTGCTGTAGTTAGTTCTGAACAGTCTTGTTGGGTAATGAATTGTTCTTCAAAATCAGCTTTTGGCATTACTAAAAAATGTGAAATTATTTCACAAAAATCTTCAAACTCGTTTAAGGTTCCATAATTTCTAGTCATCCCTAATTTTACCGCATCTTCTTGAGTAACTCCATTGCTCCAACCTGCACCTAAATAAGATTCAGAAATGGTATTAAAACCTACAGGAATACCGTAATTTTGATGCACAATATGAGAAAACTCGTGATGTACGGTTGCCAATACTCCACCTCCAGCGTTTGTTAACCAATCTCTACTTTTTAAATCATAATTATTTAAATTTAACAGAGAAATTCTTGCTCCACCTTCCGCAAAACCTAAAATTCTTGTTCCATCTTCCTGAAAAATGTATGATCCCATATATTGTAATTCCGAAGGGAAAAGTTCATTTAAGAAATCTATACCTGGTTTACCAACACTTGCATAAGGTCCAATCCATAAATACTCTATTAATTCTGTAGTTGGTATTACAAAATCGGCATCAATGGGCGCTGCTCTTTGGCTTGGATCTATAAAATTATCGTTCCATCTCCATCTTACAGCTGTTCCATAAATTTCAAATAAACTTTTACCTACATTTGAATATAAATAAAGATCATTTGGGTGTGTTAAATCGGTTCCTACAGGTGGTATGTAAATTGAATTAGCATCTTCAGATTCACATTGTACAAACATGAAAGCTGCTAATAGTACCACTAGTAATTGTATTTTATTTATTATTTTCTTCATAATATTTATTCTTTAAATTATCTAGGATTTGCTTCAATACCTTGTGCTAAAGCACCTGCTGGTATTTGAATTGCTTTCTTTAAATCGGTTTCAAGCAGTTTAAACTCATCACCTTTTATATCAATATGCGTAATTGGTTTTTCAAATCTTTTAATATCAAACCAACGTAACCCTTCTCTTAAAAACTCTTTACGTCTTTCAAAGTACACAAACTCAAGCATAGCTTCTTGCTCAGTTCCCTCAAAGTAAGGTGTAATATCAGCAATGGTTAGCTGTCCTCCATTTGAATATCTTGAGGGGGCTAATGCATTATAATCCTTTAAAGCCTCCTCTAATTTATTCAATCTTACGTTCGATTCCATTCTATTAAAAATAACTTCCTCCGAACGTAATTCTGGTTGAATATAGTAAGGATACCCAGTTGTAGAAGTTGTATATCTAAATAATTCAGCATATTTAGGCGGTGCTAAAGCGCCTGAACTATATCCATATAAAAAGTTTCTTTCATCCGTTCCTCCTCCTTGAATAACCGTGTTAAAAATTTCATTTGCTACTGCTCTATTCGTACCATAGCCTCTATAATACCTTGTAACAAATGCAGTTTCTTTTCGCACTACTAACAAGTTACTAGGCGCATAAACATCATAAAATTGTGCTGCTATTGCAGATGAAGATGTTCCTGTGTATATAGCAGCCATATCTTTCATAAAATTAGAAGAAATAACACCTTCTCCTAGTATTTTATTTGCATAATCTATTGATTTTTGATATTTACCAATAAATAAATAAAATCTAGAAGCAAATGCATTTGCTGCATTTTTATTAAAATGGTATTTTCCAGATCCTTTATAATAATCATTAGAAACTAATGGTAAACCAGCAATTAAATCTGCTTCAATTAAATCATACGTTTCTTGTAAAGTACCTCTTTCATAATTTACTTGCAACGCTGTTTCTGGAGCTAAAATATAAGGAATTCCTAAACCTGATGCATTACTTGGAGAATACTGTTGACAAAATATATTTGCTAACATAAAATGATTGTATGCTCTAATAAATAACGCTTCGCCTTTAACAGCCATTTTTAAAGCATTATCTGTATTTTCTACATTTTCAATTTCAGCTAAAACTTGATTTGCATGAGCAATTGCGTTGTATGTATTTGTCCAAAAATACCCTGGAGTATCTTGTTCTTCTGAAGAGACTACTGGCACAAACTGAAAATTTTCTGTCAACTCATTTCTCTGATCATTGTCTGGTATTGCAACAGCATTATCTGTTTTCCATTCAATAAAATTATAGGAAGCTTCAGAATATCCTGAAACTAATAATTCCGATAAATTTTCTAAGGTCTTAATCTCTTGTCTATCATCTGGTACTTCATCAAGATAGTCATCACAACTAATGTAACTAAATGAAATAAAAAGTAATAGCACTACTATTGTTTTGTTTTTTTTCATCATCTTAAAAATTAAAGTTTAATGCAAATGTGTAACTTTTAGTTAATGGTAATGAAACCCCTCCTGATTGAAAAAATTCAGGATCTACTCCGTTTAACTTATCATCAGAATAAAGTAACCATAAATTATACCCTGATATACTTGCTGTAACTCCGGTTAACCTCGTGTTTTTCAATAACTCTTGTGGTAATTTATAAGCTATTTTTAAACTTTTTAACCTTACAAAATCGCCATCCGCTACTCTTAAATCACTTTTATTATACAACTCATAAGGATTTAAACTATTGTCTGACAAATACTTATCAACCAACGGTGTTATAATTGCAGGAATATTTGTAATCTTTTCATCCCCAGGGAATGACCATCTGTTAATTAAGTCACCTGGTAATGAGCTATAATCGTCATAATTACCATAAAAAGCATCATCTAAACGAATTTTATTACCATAACGGTACACAAACCCAAAGCTTAAGTTAACGTTTTTATATGTAAAACTATTTGAAAATCCACCAAACCCTTTTGGCGTTGTAGAACCTTCATATTTTAAATACTTCGTAATATCATCTCTTTCCTGTAAGTTTAGCTCTTGTGTAATTCCTCCATCTTCATCATAAAATGTTGGAACACCATTAGAATCTAACCCTGCAAAAGGCACTGAAAATAAGGCTCCTTTAGGATAACCTACAAGGTTTGCTCCATATCTACTAATAGCATCACCAATACGGTCTCTACTTTCCCATTTCGTAATTTCGTTTTTAGTAGTATTAAAGGTTAAATTGGTTGTCCATTTAAAATTTTGTGTTTCAACGTTTACTGTGTTTAAAGACAATTCAAAACCTTCAAGATCCATTTCTCCAATATTTCCATACTTGTATTGAATACCTCCAACACCATTTGTTTCTATCAATCCTAAAAGATCTTTAGATTGTCTTTTATAGTATTCAATTTCCGAATAAATTCTATTGTTCAAGAAACCTGCTTCTAACCCAACATTAAACTCATATAGTTTTTCAAAAGTAAGTTCACTATTTTCTAAATTATCAATAATTAACGCTGTTTCTCTATCCGTTAAATGAGGTCTTAAAGGTTCAGCTCCTAACAAACTTAAAGCTGCACTGGCATTAATTGGATTATCTCCTGAAATACCATACGTAGATTTTAGTTTTAATGAATTCACCCAATCTACATTTTCCATCCAAGATTCATTTTGAATATTCCAAGCTGCACTTACGTTAAACGTTGGTAAATAACGTGCTTTGGTAGATTTACCTGTTCTATTATCTCCCGCATATGTAAACGTACTATTCACCGTATATCTACTTTTATAAGAATATGCTGCATTTGTAAATGTTCCCCAATATCTATTTCTTGTATCTTCTACATCAAAATAATCTTCACCTCTATCATCTAAATAACGAATAAAATTAGGGTCTGAAATTATCAAACCTCCTTTTTCAAAAACATAACCCCAGCCTTCAAAATAACCTTGACCTCTATCCGTGTATCTTACTTCTTGACCTAATAACAACGCTACATTGTGATCTGCTCCCATTTTTGGAGAATAGTTCAATGCATTTTTCATAGAATAACTTGTTAAGGTATTTTCAGTCGTTTTTCTAAATCCACCATTTGGTAAAATTGAATAAGGCTCTAACTCTGGACTAGCAGGATCATCAAATAAGAAAATATTTGAATTTCTAATTAATGGATCGTCTGCTCTATAAGCTTCTGCATTGTTGGAATTTTCATGAATAGATTGCAACGCTTTACTTTTATACCATCTACCGTAAAGTGTAGTTGTTATATTTAAATTATCATTAATAACGTAATTTAAGTTTGTTTGAAATTGAATATCAGAAATATCTAAATCTAAGCTGTTGTGTTCAATTTCATGTAAAATATTAAATGGTGCATAATTTCTTCTTAAAAAAGATAATGAACCATCATCATTATACGGTGTAATACTTCTACTGCTATACAATGCATAATTAAACGGGTTAATATCAAAGTTTCTTTCATAAACACCTTCAATAGCATTAAACTTTCTATCTTCAGAGGACGCTAATCTTTGATCTCTAATATTTCCTGATAATTTAAAAGCCGCATTAAACTTATCACTTACTTTAAAGTCTGCATTTAATGATGCTGTGAATTTTTTACACCATCTGCAATAGTTTGACCTTCATCATTTAAATACCCTAATGAAGCTCTTAAAGAAGCATTTTCCGAACCTGAAGTAATACTCAATGAATTTTGGTATGAAAACGAATCTCTAAACAAAACATCAAACCAATCTGTATTCGCATTGGCATATTTTTGTAAATAATCATAATTTAAAGTTCCTCCTGGCCCCCAGCTTAAATTATTTTTTGATATTTGGTGAAACATATTACTAAGCGCTCCATGATTTGCAGCTTGATTAGAACTTGCAATATCTATCCAACCTTTTTCATATAATTCTTGATACACACTCATTTCAGAACCTGAATCTAAAAAATCAAATTGACTATATGAAGGCTTATTTTTAAGTGTTGCACTTGTACTATAACTAATTCTTGGCACTCCTGTTGAACCTTTTTTTGTTGTAATTACAATAACACCATTCATTGCTTTTGCACCATATAAAGCAGTTGCAGATGCATCTTTCAACACTTGAAAAGACTCTATATCATCTGGATTTAAACCTGCTGTACCAGAACTTAATACAGTACTTAAATCTCCTGACGTAATATCTTCATTTGTTAATTCAACCGCGTCTTCTAAAACTACACCATCTATTACCCATAAAGGTTTATTTGTACCGTTTATTGATGCGTTTCCTCTAATTCTAACAACTGGAGCTGCACCAAAGGTCCCAGAAACGTTTTCAACTTCAACCCCAGAAACTTCACCTTGCAACGATCTACTTACATCTGAAACTCCTAATAGTTGAACATCCTCCATTTTAACTTTTACAGCAGAACCTGTAAACAGTTTTCTGTCAATTTTTTGGTAACCTGTAATTACTACTTCATCCAATGATGTAGTGTCCGGCGTTAATTTAACATTAATTACAGATTTATTATTTACCGAAACTTCTTTAGAAGTATATCCAATAAATGAAAACTGTAAAACACTATTAGCAGATACATTACTAACTATATATTTTCCATCAAAATCTGTTACCGTTCCTTTTTTGGTTCCTTTAACAATAATGGTTACTCCTGGCAAAGGTTGCCCAGATTCATCAGTAACTGTTCCGCTAACCTGTTGTTGCTGTGCTACTTTTTCAACAATATCTATTTTATTCAGTGAGTTTGATGCATTGGCATATAATGTACTAACGCAAACACTCATAAACAAAATAAAAAATTTAGTACCGTTTAAAAACCTACTAAAGTTTTCTGTTTTTGATTTTCTCATTTTTTCGAGAAATTTTAATCTAACCATAAGTCTTTTTTTTGTTTGATTGTTTGATTTCTTTTCTAATAATTTTAATTCAACAGATAATTTACCTCATCTTTAACTGTTGTTGCCTTCATAATTTTTGCCTCATAATTTAGTTGTTTTAGTATATATTTTGGATCAATACCAAAAGTTGTGGGATTTTAGAATTATGCATAAATATTTGAGAGTCTAAAGAGGAAGAATTCTATGTTCCTAACACCTCTAAACTGTGCTCTAAAGGCTTTTATTTTAGCATTAA
>JAGPIQ010000139.1 GCA_018054895.1 Lutibacter sp.
TTTTAGGAGCGGTAATTATGGGAGTTTCTTTTGCGTTATTATGGCAATTATATATAGATAATGGTGTAAGTTATAATTTTACCTATTTCTTAATTTGGTCCTTAGTGTTTTATTTAGGGCTTACCATTTTTTCGGTGCCTTATGTTGCTATGGGTTATGAAATGAGTGATGATTTTCATGAACGTACAGATATTATGGCTATTGCACAATGGATTGGGCAATGGGCTTGGGTTATCGCTCCGTGGTTTTGGGTGGTTATGTATGATGATAATTGGTTTGGTACTACTACCGAAACAACTAGAACTTTAGGTATTTGGGTGGGTGTTATTTTTGCAGTTTTAGCAATGGCACCTGCACTTTTTATTAAAAGTAAATCTACTAAAGATGATGAAAGTTTGGAGCCTTTAACGTTAAAAACTATTGGCGGAAGTTTAAAACAGATTATAGAAAATTTTAAAGAAGCTTTCAAAATTGAACAGTTCAGAAAATTGTGTTTTTCAACATTTTTAATTTACAATGCTTTTAACGTAGTTGCTGGTTTTTCATTTTTTATAGTAGTCTATTATTTATTTAATGGCGATGCAGCAGCAGCAGGTCTTTGGCCAACACTGTTAGGGAGTGTAGGTGCTTTAGCAACTACCTTTTTAGTAATACCTATTGTGGCTAAAATGTCTAAAAGCATGGGTAAAAAGAAAGCGTTTATGGCATCGCAAGGAATTTCTGTTTTAGGATATATTATGCTGTGGTTCTTGTTTATTCCTGGGAAACCATACATGTTTTTATTTGCATTGCCTTTTTTCTCTTTTGGAATTGGTAGTTTATTTACTTTAATGATGTCTATGACTTCAGACGTAATAGACATTGATGAATTAAATACAGGAAAACGAAGAGAAGGTGTTTTTGGAGCTATTTATTGGTGGATGGTAAAGTTTGGATTTGCTTTTGCAGGAGCTTTAACAGCTGCTATTATGAGTTTAGTTGGCTTTGTGCCAGATACTGTAAATAGTGAAGAAGCCATTACAGGAATACGGTTATTTTACTCAGGTTTACCAATATTAGGTACGCTTGCAGCAATGTTTATTATGCGTAATTATGATTTAACAGAGGAAAAGGCTCATGAAATTAGCGCCGAATTAGCAAAGAAAAAAGCGATTAAACCTTCTGGATATGCAAACATGCCAGTACTTTCTAAAATAAATTTAGATGGTTTATCAGAAAAAGAATTAAACGAAAAATACCCACACTATTTTACAACTAAAGTCGATTTTACTGCTTTATCAACAGAAAATATGCAGGCAGAGTTTACCACTGTTTTTCAAAAAGGAATGCCAGGTATTTGTTTTAGTGCTTATGCTACAGGACAAGAACCTGGAGATACTATTACGGAACAACAAATACGTAAACGTTTAGAAGTATTAAAACCACATAGTAAGTGGATTCGTGTATTTTCATGTACTAACGGTCATGAAAAAATTCCGAAAATTGCTAAAGAAATGGGCTTTAAAACAATGGTTGGAGCTTGGTTAAATAATGATATGGAAGCGAATAATGTTGAAATCCAAGCCTTAATAACACTTATTCAACATAATTTAGTGGATGTTGCAGCTGTTGGAAACGAAGTTCTTTATAGAAAAGAATTGAATGAAAATGCCATTATAAATTACATTAAGCAAGTTAAAAAGGAAGCAAATAACACACCAGTTGGTTATGTAGATGCTTATTTTGAATTCTTAAACAGACCTCAATTAACTGCAGAATGTGATGTAATTCTAATTAACTGTTATCCTTTTTGGGAGGGAGCAACTATAAAAACAGCAGGTTTCCATCTTCAAGAAATGTATAATAAAACAGTGGAAGTAGCACAAGGCAAAAAAGTAATTATTTCTGAAACAGGTTGGCCTAGCAAAGGTGAAGTAGTTGGAGCCGCAATTCCTTCAAAAGAAAATGTAATGCAATACTACATAAAAGCGCAATTGTGGGCAGAAAAGGAAAATATTGATTTATTTTATTTTGCTTCTTTTGATGAATCTTGGAAAATTCATTTTGAAGGATGGGCTGGAACTTCTTGGGGATTATGGGATACTAATGAAAATTTCAAATACTAAAAACTAACACTACAAAATATAACTACTATGTCTTATAGAGAAGAACGAAATTTTTCATTACAAGAGGTACATAAAACCGAATACGCTGGTATTGATTTCGCAACGATTTCAATTGAAAGTTTAGAAGAATTATGTAAAAAATCTTTAGAAAATGGAATGCACGGTTTATGTTTTAGCCTATATGAAGATGGTCAAAAACCTGGAGATACTATTACTGAAGAACAGGTAAGAAGACGTATGGAAATAATAAAACCATATACCAATTGGGTTCGTTCTTTTTCATGTACGGATGGTAATGAATTTATACCTAAAATAGCAAAAGAATATGGCATAAAAACGTTGGTTGGTGCTTGGTTGGGCGATGATGCTGAAATTAATAAAAAGGAAATAGCTAGACTTATAAAATTAGCAAATGAAGGTTTTGTGGATATTGCAGCAGTTGGTAATGAAGTAATGTATCGTAAAGATTTAACAGAAGATGAATTGTTAGATTTTATGGCGGAAGTTAGAGAGGCAATCCCTACAGATATTCCAATTGGGTATGTAGATGCGTATTATGAATTTTCTGATAAACCTAGAATTACAGCCGCTTGCGATGTTATTTTAACAAATTGTTATCCTTATTGGGAAGGTTGTCCATTAGAATATTCTTTGCAACACATGAAACAAATGTACTATCAAGCAGCGCAAGCAGGAAATGGTAAAAGAGTTATTATTACGGAAACTGGTTGGCCAAGTGAAGGCGGAGGATTTAAAGGTTCTTTGGCTTCCAAAGAAAATTACATGAAATATTTTATGAATAGTCAAGCTTGGTCGGAGCAAGATGGTATTGAAATGTTTTATTTCGCATCTTTTGATGAATCATGGAAAGTTGGAGCAGAAGGTGATGTTGGAGCCTATTGGGGTCTTTGGGATAAAAATGAAAGTTTAAAATTTTAAGATTCCAAAACAAAAAACGTAACAAAATATAAATGAAATATAGTACTACATTACATATAGAAAAAGGAAAAGCAATTTGTTATTCTGGTTTTAGGGAAGGACAACAACCAGGTGGTATTTGCCCTAGTTACAATGAAATTAAAGAAGATTTGCTCATGCTGCAAGGCACATGGAAATATCTTCGCCTGTATGATTGTGATGACCATGCCGAAATTGTTTTAGAAGTTATTAAAAAGGAAAAGTTAGATTTTAAAGTCATGTTGGGCGCATATATTATCGCCGAAATGAACAATTTTGGTTGCCCTTGGGAAGTACATACCTTATCGGAAGATGAATTGGCTCAAAATAAGGTTAGGAATGAAAATCAAATTCAAAAATTAATTGATTTAGCCAATCAATATCCAACTATAATTATGTCACTTTCAGCAGGAAATGAAGCTTGTGTAGATTGGACAGATCATTATGTGCCTGTAAACAGCGTAATTAACTACGTTAAACAAATAAAAAAAGGAGCAAAACAGCCAGTAACTTTTTGTGAAAACTATGTGCCTTGGTTAGATAAATTAAAAGATTTAGTGGAGGTTGTAGATTTTATTTCCATTCATACCTATCCTGTTTGGGAGTATAAACACATTCATGATGCGTTGGAATATACCAAACAAAATTACTATGCAATTGCCGACAGATATCCAAATAAATTGGTGGTAATAACAGAGGCTGGTTGGGCAACAAATTCTAACGGAAGAGGGATAGATCCGCAAAATGTAAGTGAGGAATTTCAAAAAATGTATTATAATGATTTAATGGAATGGAATGAAAAAGACGGAATACTTACCTTTGTTTTTGAAGCTTTTGATGAGCCTTGGAAAGGTTCAAATGAAGCCTTAGAGCCTGAAAAACATTGGGGTCTGTTTAAAGTAGATAGAACCCCAAAATTAGTAATGAATTCAATAGAAGAAGTTAAATAAATATCAATATATGAAAAATTTTATTCAAAATGGAGCACTAATATTTGTGTCAATTTTAATGTTTAGTTGCTCGTCAACAGAAAAAAAGAAAGAAATTACAGCGAAAGATATTTTGGGAAATCCAGCATATTTGGCAATGTCTTATGGTGGATATCGCGAAAACACACGTGATATTCAGCCTACTATTGCAGAGTTAAAAGAAGATATGAAAATTTTAAGTGCTGCTGGAATTAAGGTTTTAAGAACCTATAATACAAAATTAATGGAAGCTTCAAACTTATTAGAAGCTATTTCTCAATTAAAAAAAGAAGATAGTAATTTTGAAATGTTTGTAATGTTAGGTGCTTGGATAGATTGTGAAAATGCTTGGACAGATGCTCCTAATCACGATTTAGAAGATGAAGTTGCAAATAGTGGTGAAATTGAAAGAGCTATTGAAATGACTAATAAATACCCTGATATTGTTAAAATTATTGCAGTAGGTAATGAAGCTATGGTACATTGGGCAACCAGTTATTATGTACAACCGAGTGTTATTTTAAAGTGGGTAAATTATTTGCAAGAATCAAAAAATACAGGAAAATTACCTGCGGATTTATGGATTACAAGCTCTGATAATTTCGCGTCTTGGGGAGGTGGAGATGATAGTTACCATACGGAAGATTTAACAAAATTATTAAACGCAGTTGATTATGTTTCTTTACATACATATCCATTTCATAGCAGTCATTATGATGCTACGTATTGGAGAGTTCCTGAAAATGAAGAAAATTTAACTTCATTAGAAAAGGCAGATGCAGCAATGCTTCGTGCTAAAAATTATGCAGTAGCAGAATATACAGCTGCAGCAAAATATATTAAAAGTGTGGGTGTTTCAAAACCGATTCATATTGGTGAAACTGGTTGGGCTACAGAATCAGGTACTACTTTTTATGGAGCTAATGGTTCAGGTGCTACAGATGAATATAAAGCCAAACTATATTATGACGCTATGAGAACGTGGACTAATGAAGCAGGAATGTCGTGTTTTTATTTTGAAGCTTTTGATGAAAATTGGAAAGACGCACAAAATCCGTTAGGTTCAGAAAATCATTTTGGTTTAATAACTATAGACGGTAAAGCCAAATTTGCCTTGTGGGATATGGTAGATGCAGGAGTTTTTAAAGGCTTGACTAGAAATGGAAATGAAATTACCAAAACATATAATGGAGACAAAGATGCTTTGCTAAATGATGTATTAGAAATCCCTTTAAATACAGCTTCAGAAGAATAAAAGTATCATGATATTTTTTTAATGAATTTTTATTATTTTAAATGTTACTCTAAACTTTATGAAACAATTTTTAATTTTATTATTTCTAGTTATAACAAGTATTAATTGTTTTTCACAAGACGTTAATTACGAAATGAAGCAAAATATTCATTATTATGCTGATTCAATTAATAGCTTGGATGAATATATTAATGAACGTTGCGTATTAGATATTTACTATCCAAAAAATGTAAAAAATTTTGCAACAATTGTTTGGATTCACGGAGGTGGGTTAACAAGTTTTCAAAAGGAAATTCCTGAAGAATTAAAAAATAAAGGTGTTGCTATTATTGGCATCAATTACCGTTTATCTCCAAAAGTAAAAGCGCCAGCGTATATTGAAGATACGGCTGCTGCGGTAGCTTGGGCTTTCAGTAATATTGAAAAGTTTGGTGGAAATCCTAATTTAATTTTTGTTTCTGGTCATTCTGCTGGGGGATATTTGGCAAGTATGGTTGGTTTGGATAAAAAATGGCTAGCCGTTCAGAATATTGATGCGAATAAAATTGCAGGAATCATTCCTTTTAGTGGTCATGCAATAACACATTTTACAATTCGTGAAGAACGCGGAATTCCTGGCACACAAGCTATAGTTGATGATTTAGCACCTTTGTTTTACGTACGAAAAGATGCGCCGCCTTTAATACTTATTACTGGCGATCGGGAATTAGAGTTATTAGGCAGATATGAAGAAAATGCGTATTTAATGCGTATGATGAAGGTTGTCGGGCATACAAAAACCAAATTGTATGAACTGGATGGCTATGATCATAATATGGCGTATCCTGCATTTCCTATTTTATTAAGAGAAGTTCAAGAAATAAGTACAGGTATAAATCAATAAAAAATGAGAAAATATGTAATTGTTATTGCAGTATTTGCAATTGTTGTTATGAATTATTCTTGTAATGATTCTAAAACTAAAAATTTAGAAGCATCTACTTCTGAAATAAAAAAGGATGAAAACAGCCTAAGTTTTATTAAAACAAAGGGAACAAAATTAGTGGATGATAAAGGAAAAGAAATTATTTTAAAAGGAACAAATCTTGGAAATTGGTTAGTGCCAGAGGGGTATATGTTTAAAATGGAACAAGTAAATTCTCCGCGTAAAATAGATGAATTATTATATGAATTAGTGGGGCCAGACAGTTTACAAGTTTTTTGGAAAGGATTTTTAGATAATTATATAACTCAT
>JAGPIQ010000041.1 GCA_018054895.1 Lutibacter sp.
TCCCCGCCCGCACAAATAAAAAGACTTAAAAAACTAGTAATTAGTTGATTAAGTCTTTTTTGTTTTTATGATTTTCCTGTTTATACCCTCTTAATATTAATTTTTACGGTATTTTAACCTTTTTAAGAAGCTTTAGCTCAATTTTAGGACTAAGATGAATCTGATAAAAATCATTGATAAAGCGGTTGAACTTTAGTATGTTTGAATAGAAATGTATAAAAATTACTTTTTTATTGTTAATAGTTTTTTTAGTATTACTATTGTTAATAGCATTAGGAAGTTATGTTTATCCAACGTTGGCAACAAGCTAAAAAAAAGAACGCTGAAAATGAACCGAATAATTATAATATTATTTCTGACTTTTAATTTGTCCTGCTTTTCACAAAGTCAATCGGAAATGAATAAAGAGGCAAATACAGAATATAAAAAAGCTGACATTGAACTAAATAATGTTTATCAAAAGATATTGACAGAATATAAATCTGACTCAATTTTTATTGACCGATTTAAAAAAACGCAAAGAATTTGGATTTCATATAGAGACGCTGAATTGGAAATGAAGTTCCCAGCGAAAAACAAACGAGGCCAATATGGAAGTGTTTATCCTATGTGCGTTTCTTATTTTTTGAAAGAACTGACTGAAGAGCGAACTGAAAAATTAAAAGTTTGGTTAATTGGAATTGAAGAAGGAGATGTTTGCACTGGTTCAGTCAAAATGAAATAAAAGCCAGTTGCCAATAAAGTATAAAAAAAATTGCTAGTTTTAGCTAAACCAAAGTTAGTTGCCTGTTTGCTAGCTTCTGATTTTCCTTCGGAAAATCCTCGCACACAAACACGCAACAAAGCATATTCAATCACGTTGTGTGTAATTTTGACCCGTCCTGAATAAAATCGGCATAATTTAACACAATACTTTCATGATTTGATAATTTTAGAGTTAGAATTTGTCTTAATAGCATTTTAATTGATTTTTTTTTAGTAAGTTAGCGCTTTAAATAATAAATGTATAAATAACGTTTAATAATTAATATTCATAAAATGATGGATGCTAACGAAGTAAAATACGATTTAATAGTAGACTCCCCAGGAAGAATTAACATAATAGGTGAGCATACCGATTATAATAATGGGTTTGTTTTGCCAACAGCAATTGATAAAAAAATTCAATTCAAATTCAAAAAAAATAACACGCCAAATACATGTACTGTGTATAGTGCAAACTTTGACACACAGTTTTCTTTCGATTTAACATCCGTAAAACCGAGTGAGCAACAATGGGAAAATTATATTTTGGGTGTTATTCATGAAATTCAATTAATATCAGATAAATTAGAAGGATTTGATTGTGTGTTAGATAGTAATATTCCAGTAGGTTCAGGAATTAGTTCCTCTGCAGCTTTAGAATGTGGATTAGCTTTTGGATTGAATGAATTATTTGGTTTAGGACTTTCAAAATTAACGATTGTTGAAATTGGGCAACGCGCAGAACATAACTACGTGGGAACCAAATGCGGAATTATGGATCAGTTTGCATCTGTAATGAGTATAGCAGGGCACGTAATTTTATTAGACTGCCAATCGTTGGAATATAGCTACGTTCCTCTACAAATAGAGCCTTATAAAATTTTGTTGTTAAATACAAATGTTTCACATAATTTAGCGTCCGGTGAATATAATGTTAGAAGAAGTCAATGTGAAGAAGGTGTTGCTGTAATTCAAAAGAAATATTCCGAAGTAAAATCATTAAGAGATGTTTCACCAGAAATGTTAGCTGAATTTAAAGCTGAATTACCAGCGGTAATTTATAACAGATGTTCATATGTTGTGGATGAAAAGGTTCGAGTACTTGCTACTGTTGAAGCTTTAAAAAACAATCAATTAGATGTGATGGGGAAAAATATGTATGAAACACACAGTGGATTACAGCATTTATACGAAGTAAGTTGTCCTGAATTGGATTTTCTAGTTGATTTTTCTAAAAAACATGATGAAGTAATTGGAGCTCGTGTAATGGGTGGTGGTTTTGGAGGCTGTACAATTAATATTGTACATAAAGATTTTGTAGCTCAATTTACCAGTGAAGCATCAAAAGCATATTTCGAGAAATTCAACATCAAATTAACTGCTTTTGAAGCAAACCCAAGTGAAGGGACTAGTATCAAATATAATTAACTAAACTAAACTAAATATTAAATTATGACAACAAATTTTGAATTCCTGGATTACGCCATATTTGTAGCCTACGCCATCTTAATTTTAGGGGTAGGACTATGGGTGTCCAGAGATAAAGCAGGCCATGAAAAAAATGCGGAGGATTATTTCTTGGCAAGTAAATCATTACCTTGGTGGGCTATTGGAGCTTCATTAATTGCTGCAAATATTTCTGCAGAACAATTTATTGGAATGTCCGGTTCAGGTTTTGCTTTAGGTTTAGCAATTGCATCGTATGAATGGATGGCTGCCTTAACACTTATAATTGTAGGTAAATACTTTTTACCTATTTTCATTGAAAAAGGGTTATACACAATTCCTGAATTTGTTGAAAAACGTTTTTCAACAAACTTAAAAACTATTTTAGCGGTATTTTGGATTGGTTTATATGTTTTTGTAAACTTAGCATCAGTATTATACTTAGGAAGCTTAGCATTAGAAACAATTATAGGTATTCCAATGATATATGGAATAATGGGCTTAGCATTATTTGCAGCTGCGTATTCTTTATATGGTGGTTTATCTGCAGTCGCTTGGACAGATGTTATTCAAGTAATATTTTTAGTTTTTGGAGGTTTAGTTACTACATATTTAGCGTTAGATACTGTATCAGACGGTCAAGGTGTTATTGAAGGTATTAAATTGGTATATGAAGCTTCTCCTGAGCGTTTTACTATGATTTTTGATGAATCGAATCAATATTATTCTATGTTACCTGGAATTGGTGTTTTATTAGGGGGTATGTGGGTTGCGAATTTATATTATTGGGGTTTCAACCAATACATTATTCAAAGAACATTGGCTGCTAAGTCTTTAAAAGAAGCTCAAAAAGGTATTTTATTAGCAGCTGGTTTAAAATTAATTATACCTATTATTGTTGTTGTTCCTGGAATAGCAGCGTATGTAATGGTAAATGATCCTGATATTATGGCAAGATTAGGAGCTGAAGGATTGAATAATTTACCAACCTTACAAGAAGCAGATAAAGCATATCCTTGGTTGTTACAATTTTTACCAACAGGTATGAAAGGTGTGGCATTTGCAGCATTGGCAGCGGCTATCGTTTCTTCTTTGGCATCCATGTTAAATTCAACATCTACCATTTTTACAATGGATATTTATAAACAGTACATTAATAAAAATGCAAGTGATAAAACTACTGTAAATGTTGGTAGAATTTCAGCAGCAGTTGCTTTAATTATTGCATGTATTATGGCGCCACTTTTAGGTGGAATAGATCAAGCTTTCCAGTTTATTCAAGAATATACAGGTATTGTATCTCCAGGTATTTTAGCGGTATTTATGTTAGGTTTATTCTGGAAGAAAACAACAAACAAAGGTGCCATTATTGGTGCATTAACGTCTATTCCAATAGCTGTAGCATTCAAATTTACAGATATGCCTTTTATGAATCAAATGGGATTGACAGCTGTTTTAACAATGGTTGTAATTGTTTTAGTAAGTTTGTATCAAAATAGAAGAATTTTTGGTGTAAAAGCAGATGATCCATATATTTTTCAAATTATTACTAAATATATAGATGATAAAAAAGGAATTGAAATTTCAAAAAAATTATTTGAAACAAGTCCTTTGTTTAATATTGGTGCATTTGCAGTTATGTTAATACTAGTTGCTTTATACGCAATGTTCTGGAACTAATACAGAAATTATATTTTATAAAAAAGAGGACTTTTAAATTTAAATGTCCTCTTTTTTCGTTTTAGGTGAATGGTTATAAATTATAAAAAGGCTCTGAATTAAGAATTCTATGCATAAGGAATGTTATTTTTCGTTCGTTTTTTGACAAAATTTCATTACAAATGTCCTTAGTAGATGAGTAACTTTGATTCTTTATTTTATAGAACCATTTTAAGTGAATTTTCAAAAAAATGGACTTTATTTAATTTAAAAAAATGCCAGAAACATTATTTTTAAAAGATATTAATTCCTTAAACTAACGTATGAAATTATTACACACAGTAGACATTTTAATTATAGCCTTATATTTAGTAACCATTGTTGTAATTGGACTCGTTTTAAGGAAAAAGGCGCAACAAAGTAAAGATGATTATTTATTAGGTGGGAAATCAATTCCTTGGTATTTATTAGGATTGTCCAATGCTTCGGGAATGTTCGATATTTCTGGTACCATTTGGTTGGTAACTTTAATGTTTGTGTATGGAATTAAAAGTGCGTGGATTCCTTGGTTATGGCCAGTTTTTAACCAAATATTTTTAATGGTTTACTTGTCTAAATGGCTTCGTCGTTCAAATGCTACCACTGGTGCGGAATGGATTGGAACACGTTTTGGATTTAAAAAAGGAGCAAAGCTTTCGCACATTGTAGTGGTTATTTTTGCGCTTATTATGTGTTTAGGATATTTAGCCTATGGATTTATAGGCCTTGGAAAATTTATTGAAATTTTTATTCCTTGGGAAATTGTCAGTAATTATGTGCCTTTTGCAGTTTCACCAGAATTTGTGCCTCATTTCTACGGAATTATATTTACCTGTTTCGCTGTTTTTTATTCATTATTAGGCGGAATGTCTGGTATTGTTTGGGCAGATGTTGTACAATTTGGAATTATGACGGTTTCGGCTTTAATTATTGGGTTTTTAGGATTCCAAGCAGTAGGAGAACACATTTTAAATGTTCCTGAAGGCTGGCTAAGTCCAACTTTTGGCTGGGAATTAAATATGGATTGGAGTACGATTATTCCTGAAGTCAATGAAAAAATTCAAGCAGATGGTTTTGGTTTATTTACCATTTTCTTTATGATGATGGTGTTTAAAGGAATGTTGGTAAGTATTGCAGGTCCTGCACCAACGTATGATATGCAAAAAATTCTATCTTCAAAATCCGCTGCGGAGGCTTCAAAAATGAGTGGTTTTGTATCGGTTGTTTTAATGCCTATTCGTTATTTAATGATTGCTGGTTTTGCTGCTTTAGCCTTAATTTATTATGAAAAATTAGATTTAATGAACTCAGCTGGGGATATCGATTTTGAATTAATTTTACCAACAGCTATAAAGCAATTTGTCCCTGTTGGTTTATTAGGGTTGTTGTTGGCAGGTTTAATTGCGGCATTTATGTCCACCTTTGCAGGAACATTAAATGCTGCACAAGCCTATTTGGTAAATGATATTTATTTAAAATATAAAAACCCAGGAGCCAGTAATATTCAAATTAAAAACATGAACTATTTAACAGGAATAGTGGTTGTAATTGTCAGTATTATTTTAGGGCTATTTGCGAAAGATGTCAATTCTGTGTTACAATGGATAGTTTCTGTATTGTACGGTAGTTATGTTGGAGCAAACATTTTAAAATGGCATTGGTGGCGTTTTAATGGTGAAGGTTTTTTCTGGGGAATGGCTGCTGGTTTAGTTTCTGCAGGTATTGTTCCTGAATTATTTCCAGAGGTATTAGGCTTGTATTTATTTCCAGTAATTCTTGTAATTTCTTTAATAGGATCTATTATAGGAACTTTTATTGCGCCTCCTACTGACGAAGCAGTTTTAAAAGATTTTTATAAAAATGTGCGTCCTTGGGGGTTTTGGAAGCCAATTCACGATAAGTTAGCCGCGGAAGATCCTACTTTCAAAAAGAACAATGATTTTGGTAGAGATATGTTTAACGTATTTGTCGGAATTATAGCGCAAACAGCTTTGGTAATTTTGCCAATGTATGTAATTTTCAGACAAAACACACCAGTGTATATTTCCATAGCAGTATTAGTTGCTTGTGGGTTTTTATTGAAGAAATTTTGGTGGAATACGCTAGAAGAAGAATTAGATTAATTAAAGGTATTTGATATTGAAAAATAACACTGTTCAAAATAAAATAGTGAGTTCTCCGTAAATACATCGGAGGTTTCCATATTGAATTGATTAAAAGTGCGAGTTATTAATAGAATAAAATTTCATAAAATATAACTATGAGAAAAATGGTAACCATTATTAGTCTACTTGTTTTAATAAGTTCTTGTAAACCTGTAATAACTAAAACGTCAATAAGTGATAGTATACGAATTAATCAGATAGGATTTTATCCAAATTCAGTAAAACAGTTCGTTATTGTTGATATTCCAGCAACGTCATTTAAAGTGATTGATCAAAATAATAAAGTTGCTTTTAAAGGGGATGTGCAAAGTAAAGGAATCTGGGAGGCATCTGGAGAAGAAGTTTCTGTTGGAGATTTTAGTTCTTTAAAAGCGACTGGAATTTATAGCGTAATTGTGAATGATTCGTTGCAATCATATTCTTTTGAAATTAAAGAGAATGTATATAAGGAGGCCTTAAATGCAGCGATTAAAAGTTATTATTTTCAAAGAAGTTCAATGCCTATTGAAGATACATTTGGCGGGATTTATTATCGTGAAGCTGGACATATGGATAACGCTGCTGTTTTTCATCCGTCTTCTGGTCATTCAAAAGGAACTTTGAGTTCTGTTGGAGGTTGGTATGATGCGGGCGATTATGGAAAATATATTGTAAATGCTACGTTATCAACCGGACAAATGTTACAACTTGTAGAACAGTTTCCAACGGCTATACCGGATAAAAGTTTGAATATTCCTGAAAGTGGAAATGGAACATCAGATTTATTAGATGAATTAAAATATGAATTGGATTGGATATTAACTATGCAAGATGTTGATGGTGGTGTATTTCATAAATTAACGTCTAAAACTTTTTGTGGTTTTGTAATGCCGAAGGATGATAGAGATGAACGCATGATTATAGGAAAAGGAACTGCAGCTACTTTAGATTTTGCGGCGGTTTTAGCACAAGCTTCCCGAATATTTCAAAAGGTAGATGCTGGTTGGTCGGAAAAAGCCTTGGAAGCTTCTGAAAAAGCATGGTTGTGGGCTGTTAAAAATAATAATGAGCCTTTTAGTAATCCTGCAGATGTTCAAACAGGTCCTTATGATGATACCGTTTTCTCTGATGATTTTTATTGGGCGGCAGCTGAATTATTCATTACAACTAAAAAAGAAGATTATAACACCTATTTAACCGAAAATAAGCAGCCTTTTATACATGAATTAGCAAATAGTTGGAAAAGTTTTATCCGAAATAATGCATTTCATTCACTATTGGAAAATAAACAAGTTTTGGAGGAGTCAGTTGCAACTTCAATGGTGAAAAATCAATTGAAATTGGCAGATGAAATTTTATTAAAAATTACAAATAATCCATATGCAATTGCTTTAGATCATTTTGAATGGGGATCAAATAGTGATATCTTAAATCAGGCAATGATCTTATGTATGGCACACAGAGTAAGTAATAATGGGAAATATTTAATAGGAGCAGAGCAAATTACCGATTATATTTTTGGAAAAAACGCTACGGGTTATAGTTTTTTAACTGGGTTTGGAACAAAAATAGTGCAGTTTCCACATCATAGACCAAGTGGAGCCGACAATGTGGTAGCGCCAATTCCAGGGTTTATAGTTGGTGGTCCTAATAACGATAAACAAGATGCGAATGAAGTAACGTATGCTTTCAAATATCCTGCAAAATCATACGAAGATTTAGAAGCAAGTTACGCGTCAAATGAAGTTTGTATCAACTGGAATGCTCCAGCAGTGTATGTTTTAGGATATTTGGAACAAGTAAGGAAATAAGGAATATTTTTTGACAAAGAATGGAATTAAAAAGACCGATTTAAACTGGCAATTGTGAATTGTAGTTTAAATCGGTCTTTTGTTTATTAGTTTATTTTATAGCTATTTTAATTTTTGAAGTAATATTATTGGAAGCATTTCCAACATAAATAATATAATTTCCTTTTTCTAAATTCCAATCAGAAATGGCTTCATCATAAAAAGCTAAATCACTACTTTTAATGGTAATTTCTATTGGTATTGAAGTTCCTTTTTCAACAAAAACCTTTTGAAAACCTTTTAGTTCTTTCAATGCTCTTGTTACTTTTGATCCTTTTTTACCTATATACACTTGTACAACTTCAGCACCATCCACATTTCCAGTATTTTTCACAGTCGCTTTAATTGTTATTTTATCAGTAGAATTGTACACTGTTTTATCAGTTTTTACCGTTAAAATTTCAAAATTGGTGTATGATAATCCTTCGCCAAAAGCAAAAAGAGGGTCGATTTTTTTAGTATCGTGCCAACGGTAACCAACTAAAATATCTTCTTTATAAAGCTGTTTGATGCTATCGCCAGGATAAGAGATTTCCCCAAAAGAATGCGCTGCATTATCACTTAATTTTTTAGGGAAAGAGAACGGTAATTTACCTGATGGGTTTATATCACCACTCATAATATCGGCAATGGCATTTCCAGCTTCGCTTCCTAAATACCAAGTTTGCATCAGTGCTTTTACGTTTGAAACCCAAGGCATTTCTACAGCATTTCCGCTCACCAGTAAAACTCCCGTATTTGGATTCACTTTTAGTATTTCATTCAATAATTCATCTTGTCCAAATGGTAGGCTGAATGATTGTCTATCACCACCTTCACAATCTTGATAATGGTTTTTATTTAAACCGCCAATATACACTACAATATCCGCTTTTTTAGCAACCTCAATAGCTTCCTTTTTTAATTGTTCCGCATCTAATTCTGATGGAATTACTTTTCCATACACCGATGGCCCAGATGCATAACCCATAGCGTGTAAAATGGTTGCGTTTTTAAATCGGTTTTGAATTCCTTTCAACGGCGAAATTTCATTTTTTGCTTTTAATTCAGAAGAACCACCACCAATTGTCATTGGTTTTGTAGCGTTTTCACCAATCACAGCAATCGTCATTTTTTTAGAAGGGTTTATTGGGAAGAAAGAGTTTTCATTCTTCAACAAAACAATTCCTTCTCCAGCAATTTTACGAGCAACATCCAAATGCTCCTGATTGTTCATTCTTCCAAAAGAACGTGTTGGATTCATATTGGTACGGAACATTAAACGTAAAATTCTTCGAACTTTATCATTTAAAATGTCCTCAGAAATTTCGTTGCTTTTTAATTTTTCTAAAAAAGGATTGGCTAAAAAGTAATAATCATACGCGTTTTTTGTGGATGCCGTTAAGCCATCAGTACCTGTTCCCATTTCCATATCCAAGCCATTTAGCGCAGCTTCCATAGTATTGTGGGCTGAACCCCAATCGGAAATAACGACTCCGTCAAAAGCCCAATCTCCCTTTAAAATTTTAGTTGTTAAATGTTGATGGTGGGTAGTATACTGACCTCTAAATTGGTTGTAAGCTCCCATTACCGACCATACTTTTCCTTCTTCAACGGCTGCTTTAAAGGCTGGTAAGTAAATTTCATACAAGGCTCTGTCGCTCACTTCAACATTGATATGATCACGCCATAATTCTTGGTTATTCAGTGCAAAATGTTTTACACAAGCTGCAACTCCATTTTGCTGCACACCCTGAATATAAGGAACCACCATTTTTGAAGCCAAATAAGGATCTTCACCCATATATTCGAAATTTCTACCGTTTAAAGGCGTTCTATATATATTAACTCCAGGACCTAAAAGCACATCTTTTTTTCGATATCTGGATTCTTCACCAACATTAATTCCATATTCTTTAGAAAGACCTGGATTAAAAGTTGCCGCCAAACACGTTAATGCTGGAAATGCGGTAATATAATCATTTGTCCAATCGGCATAGCCCCAATTATCCCAGTTAATTTCGCCTCTAACACCGTGAGGACCATCGGACATCCAAATTTCAGGAATACCCAAGTGATCAACGCCAGGTGTAGAAAATTTTGATTGCGCATGGCACATGGCCACTTTTTCTTCCAACGTTAGTAAGGCTATAATGCTGTCTATTTTTGTTTCAATAGTCCTACTTTCATTTTTTTGAGCTTTTATAGTTGAAATATAAAACCCACAAAAAAGGAGGATTATTAATTGAAATTGTTTGTTGGTATTCTTCATATTTTTCGGATTATTGTTTCAAAATTAAAAAATAAAACAAAAAAAGCAGTGATTTTATATGAAATCACTGCTTTTTTAAACATTAACTCAAAATTTTAATAACCTGTGTTTTGATCTTCTTGATTAATTAAATTATTTCTACTAATTTCATTAGAAGGAATTGGAAATACTTGGTTTTTTGAAGTGTATCCTAAGCTTGAAAGCTCAGATTCTGCTAATCCCCATCTAACTAAATCCCAAAAACGTTGCCCTTCAAATGCTAATTCTAACTGACGTTCTTTTACAATTGCAGTAAATAAAGCATCACCAGTAGCTGTAACATCTGCTAAACCAGCTCTTAATCTAACTTTGTTTAATTCTATTTGCGCTTTTCCATCTTCGTTATTTTTATGATATGCTTCTGCGGCCATTAATAATACATCTGCATAACGAAGTAAACGCCAGTTAATTCCGTAATTTAATTCGTTTATTGGTCCGTCAGTATCTGCAGCGTTTGTAGCATATTTTAATCTTACAAATCCTTCATAATCGTGAATTCCAGAGGCTGGAGGTGTTACGTTTCCTCCTGCAGCTATTAAATCTGCTTCAGAAATTAGTGTTGCTTTTTTACGTACTACATCACTTGCAGCAATAAACGCATTTCCTATTTTAGATGTTGGAATATTAAAACCCCAACCGTTCGTAATTCCAATAGCCGCAACATCAAAAACGCCGTCACCTCTTGGTCCCATTAATTGTGCGTGAATATTACTTTCTGGACGACCTCCCCAAGGAAAATTACCCCAATCGTATTTTTCAGTACTTACAAAAGACAATTCAAGTAGTGATTCTATTCCGTGTTCAGTACTAGAGCTCCAAATATCTTTAAAGTTAGGTTCTAAATCAAAAGCTTTAGATAAAATTACTTTTCCAAATTCAATAGATGCTAAATCGTACTTTTTTTGAAATAAATAGGTTTTACCTAAAAATGCTTGTGCAGCTTCTTTTGATATTCTGAAAGGTTGTGCAACGGCACTTCTTAAAGGTAAACCACTTATAGCAACCGTTAAATCATCTTCAATTTGTTTGTAAACTTCACTTTTAGGTGATCTAGCTAAAGCAAAATCATCAATTGATAATGGTGTGGAAATTCTTAAAGGAACATCACCAAACATAGTAACTAATTCAAGATAACTAAAGGCTCTTAAAAATTTTGCTTCGGCAATAAACTTGTCTTTTGTGGCTAAATTAGATATCTCTAATTTTTCAATTAAAACATTTGCCAAACCAATTGTTTTATAATATCCTTCCCAAACACCCGCAATTGCAGGGTTATCTGCTACATGTGTAAAATCATCAATTTGTTGAAAAGCAGGTTGATCACCAATAGTACTTCCAGCGTTTGCAATATCTCCAGGTAGTACTTTTATAAAGAAGGCACTATTCCAAGGGCGGTTATAATTCCACGCCATAAGATCATATATTCCATATACAACAGATTCGGCTTCGGCATCTGTTGTTAAAAAATCATCTTCATTAATTAGTCCAATAGGATCAACTTCTGTAAAATCATCGCTACAAGAGGTATAACCAACTGAAATTAGCACCCCTAATGTTATAATTTTTATATATTTTTTCATTTTATATTGTATTTAATTAAGAATTATAAGTTTACGGATAAACCAACTATTATTTTCCCTGGAATAGGATAAACTCCTCTATCAATTCCTTGACTTTGGTTGTTTGAGCTACCAGCTTCTGGGTCTAAACCTTCGTATTTAGTGAAGGTGAAATAATCTTCAATAGATACATAAAAACGTAAACGATCTAACTGAATTTTTTTAATAACTTCTGATGGCAATGTATATCCAAACTGTATTTGTTTGATTCTCATGTATGAGCCATCACCTACCATTAAATCACTTCTATATAAATCATCGCTACTTACATCTGCTTTAGGGAATGAAGCATTACTACCTGCTCCTGTCCATCGACCATCAAATAAAAATGCTGGTTTGTTAGAGTATGGTCTGTCTGTTCTATTCCATAACATATAAATGTCATTTCCTTTTGTTCCTTGGAAATTTAAATTGAAATCGAAGTTTTTGTATCCTAAATTAATTTGACCACCAAATAATAAATCTGGGTGTGGATCTCCAATATTTGTTATGTCATTTGGTGTAATATCTCCACTATTGTCAACATCAACAATAATTGGTTTTCCGGTTGTAGCGTCTATTCCATCCGTTTTGTAGCCTCTAAAATACCAAATTGGTTGCCCTTCTTCAAACCTAGTAGTATCAAATCCTCTTACGTTAACACCATCAATTGGTGATTCAACAGCTAAATCTGTCACCATATTTTTTAATGTTGAAATATTTAAGTTTGCACTATACGTGAAGTCTCCAAGTTTATCGTTATAGCCTAATTCAAACTCCCAACCTTTGTTAGAAACGGTACCTCCGTTAAAGTTACCAAAATTACGACCAACAGATAATGGAATTAATCCGTTACCACTTACAATTAAATCTTTTGTTTTTTTATCGAAATAATCTGTTGAAAAAGTAAGTTTTCCATCAAAAGCTCTTAAATCCAACCCTAAATCTAATTGTTCAGAAGTTTCCCAAGTTAAATCTTTATTGGGAATATTTCCTGCTTCATAACCAGGTAAAAATCCTCCATTTCCATCGGGTATTTTTATTCCTGCACTTGTAAAGAATTGTAAATCTTCATTTCCTAGTAAGTTTTGGTCACTACCTACTTGTCCCCAACTTGCACGAATTTTTAAATAATCAATTTTAGAATCTTGTTTCCAAAAGTTTTCTTTAGAAACCACATAACCTGCAGATATTGAAGGGAAATAGGCTCCTTTATTTTTGTCGGAAAATGCACTTGACTCATCATAACGCAAAGTTCCTTCTAAAAGATATTTTTCATCAAAAGCATAAGAGAATCTTCCGAAAGTCGATTTCTTTCTTCTTTCAATAAAATTCCCACCTGTTTTATCTAAATCGTCATCTTGTGTATAATCATGGTACGCATAGTTACCGCCTTCTTTTGGCATAGGTCCTGAAAATAAATACCAATTTGGAGATTGATATTTTTCAGCAGATACACCTAATAAAAGAGTGTAGTTATGTTTGTTGAAGCTACGCGTATAGGTGGCGAAATTTTCCCATAACCAAGATGAACTTTTTGTAATATTATCATCAATTGTAGCTAAGGAATTTTGTCTTTCTGAAGAAACATAATATATTGGATTCCAGTTGCTGTTTACAGAGTAATTAACATCAATTCCTAATCTTGTTGTTAGTTCTAAACCTTCCGTTGGTTTTGCTGTTGCAAAAAATGTTCCCAATATTTTATCGGTTTTAATGGTTCTTTTTTGAGTGGTTAACATAGCAACTGGATTTGCTATTTCTCCAGTTACATACGCTGGTAAGCCATAATAATTGCCGTTTTCATCAGCTAAAATAGTTTTACCATCAGCTAACAAAGTCGCTACATTTGCAGGAATTCCGTTGGTGTATGTTACAGGAGTTAATGGGTCCATTAATAGGGCATTGTTTAAGATACCTCTATACTCATCATCTTCACCAATAACACCTCTACTTGTATTAGAATAGCTTAAATTATTACCAACTTCTAACCAATTGTTTACTTTGTGTTTAGAGTTTAAACGAGCAGTGTAACGTTTAAAATTAGCTCTTTCTCCACCTACAATACCATCTTGATTGGTATATGAACCAGATAATAAATAGGTAGATTTATCGGAACCACCAGCAAAACTTAAATGGTGTTTTTCCACCCAAGCATCTTCAAATACCTCATTTAACCAATTCGTATTTACACCATTTGAGGCAATGTTTTGAACACCAGCTTCATTTAAATACGTTCTGTATTGAGATTCATTCATCAATTCCATTTTTGTTCTTTCAGATTGTACTCCAAATTGAGAATCATAAGAAATTAATGGTTTGTCATAATTTTTACCAGATTTAGTTGTAATAATCACAACTCCATTTGCACCTTCTGTTCCGTAAATAGCTGAAGAAGCTGCATCTTTTAAAACTTCAATAGACTCAATGTCACCTCCATCAATATTATCAATACTGTATGTTTTCATACCATCAACAATATAAATTGGGTCAGCATTTCCATTAGAACCCGTTCCTCTAATTCTAATTTTAGAAGCAGCTCCTGGAGATCCAGAGTTTGATAATACTGAAATACCTGATACTTTTCCTTGCATAGCACCTTCAACTCTTGTAGCACCATTGTTCTTAATATCATCAGATTTAATACTTGAAATAGCTCCAGTAACTAAACTTTTCTTTTTAGAACCATAGCCAACAACAACAACTTCATCTAATGAATTTGCATTTTCGGTTAGAATTACTTTTATAATTTTTTTACCATTAAGAGCAACTTCTTGCGAAGAATACCCTACAAAGCTAATTTGTAAAATAGCATTAGCTGAAACATCACTTAATGTGAATTTCCCATCAAAATCTGTGGTTGTACCATTTGTTGTACCTTTTACAATAACATTAGCGCCTGGTAATGGACCACTAGTGTCGGCTATGACACCTGAAACATCTTGTGCCTGTACCATCCCGCACAGCATAAACATTCCCAGAAAAATAATTTTTTTTACAATTTGAATTTTCATAAATATTTGGTTTAATTATTCTTTTACTGCTTAATTTCATTATCCAATGAATTCTTGCTGTTACAAAGCTATTGCTATTGTTAAATAATTGTTAATTGAATTTTGTCATTTGTTTGTATAAATTCATTAACTATGTACTCTAAAACTAAATTCAATAATTGTATGATACAAAATGCTCATCGAGAAATTACAAGACTGATACCAGAGGATAGTTTTTTAGTTGAAGAAAGAGTAAAAGATGACTTTGATTTCCCCATTCACTTTCATCCAGAAATAGAATTGAATTTTATTTTTAAAGGAAAAGGAGTACGTAGAATTATTGGTGATCATACAGAAGAAATAGACGAATTAGAATTAGTGCTTGTAGGCCCAAATTTAGTGCATGGTTGGGAATTGCATAAATGTACGTGTAAGGAAATTTATGAAATTACCATTCACATTCATCCAGATTTGTTCAATGAAAAAACATTAGCCAGACGGATTTTTAAACCTATAAAGGACATGTTTAATAGAGGTAAACATGGTATTTTATTTTCAAAGGAAACTATTGGTAAAACAATGCCTCGTTTAATGGCGTTGACCAGAATATCAGGAATTGCGTACTATTTGGAGTTTATTTCAATACTGGATGACTTAGCCAAATCAGAGGGGCAACGATTATTATCAAACTCAAGCGCTATAAAGGAAGATTTTCATAACAGTGATAAAATTAAAAAAGTATATGAGTACATCCAAGAAAACTTCACCAAACAACTTACGTTGGATGAAATATCGTCTTTAGTGAATATGAGTGCTGTTTCCTTTAATAGATTTATAAAAAGTAGAACAGGAAAAACGTTTATTACCTATGTAAATGATACCCGAATTAGTTTTGCAACGCGTTGGTTATTAGAAACTGATCTTAGCATTGGTGAAATTGCTTTTAAGTGTGGCTTTAATAATATTGCCAACTTTAATAGGTTGTTTAAAAAATCTAAAAAATGTACACCAAAGGAATTTAAAGAGGAATTTGTAGGTGTAAAAAAAGTATTATAAAAAGTTGTTTTACATACTTGTTTAAGTGTAAAAAAGCTCCTAAAAATATTTTTAGGAGCTTTTAAAAAACAAACTTAATTATAAACATCTAATCGACTATCCCATTATTACTTTTATAGTGTGTGTTTTATTTTCCTCTAGAATAGGAATAATAGTTGACTCTATTTCCACACCATTTACAAAAATAGTTTTTACACCTTTACTCACATTCATTGGGTTTTCAATCTCAATATCGTAAGTTGCACCTCTAAATTTACGTGTCATTTTAAAACCATTCCATGCAGATGGAATACATGGATTAATTGCCAAGCCGTTATATGAAGGTTTTACGCCTAAAATATATTGAGTTATGGCGTAAAAATTCCAAGAGGCTGTTCCAGAAAGCCATGAATTTTTAGCTTCTCCAGGTCTAAAGGCTTCTTTCCCTGCAATCATTTGGCAATATACGTACGGTTCTACTTTGTGTAATTCTGATATTTCTTCCAAATAACTTGGTGCAATTTTAGAATAATATTCAAATGCTTTATCACCTCTTCCAATTTTAGTTTCGGCAATCATAATCCAAGGGTTATTATGACAAAATATTCCGCCGTTTTCTTTATATCCAGCTGGGTATGTTGAAATTTCACCATATTCAATATAATATTTAGAAAAAGCTGGACTGTTTAACACAATTCCATAGTCGCAATTTAAATGTTCATCAACTGCATTTAAGGATTTTTCAACCAAACCATCTTCAATACCAATTTCGGCCATGCTACACCAACCTTGCGATTCAATAAAAATCTTTCCTTCTTCATTTTCATTAGAGCCTACTTTTTTACCGAAATAATCATAAGCACGCAAATACCAATTACCATCCCAACCGTGTTTTTTTACGGCTTCAATCATATTATTTACATGAATTTGAGCTGCAGCAGCTTCATCATTTTTTCCAATTTGAGTACATAAATCGATGTATTCTTTTCCGTAAACTACAAAAAGTCCAGCAATCATTAACGATTCTGCTTGTCCATCTTTTTTGTTACCAGTCGTTTGAAACGATTCATTTGGATCATTTGAAAAACAATTCAAATTCAAACAGTCATTCCAATCTGCTCGTCCAATTAACGGTAATTGATGCGGGCCTAAGTTGTTTACAACGTGATGAAAAGATGCCTTTAGATGGTCAAAATGGGGTTTTGCTCTTGAAACATCATTGTCAAAAGGCACCATTTCATCTAGTATTGTAAAATCGCCAGTTTCCTTAATATATTCAGTAGTTGAAAGAATCAACCAAAGCGGATCATCATTAAAATTACCACCTACAGTAGCATTTCCTTTTTTTGTTAAAGGTTGGTATTGATGATAGCAAGAGCCGTCTTCAAATTGTGTGGAAGCAATGTCTATAATTCTTTCACGTGCTCTTTCTGGAATTTGATGTACAAAACCAATTAAATCTTGGTTAGAATCCCGAAAGCCCATTCCACGTCCAATTCCTGATTCAAAAAATGATGCAGAACGCGACATATTAAAGGTTACCATACATTGGTATTGGTTCCAAATATTCACCATTCGGTCTAACCGATCATCTTCAGATTTTATGGAAATTTTACCTAATAAATTGTCCCAATATGCTTTTAATTCATCATACGCTTCTTGAACTTTTTCAACGGTATCAAATTTGGCAATCATTTCCTTTGCAGGTTTTTTATTGATTACCGATTTGCTTTCCCATTTATTATTTTCATCAACTTCAACATAGCCCAACATAAAAATAAAATCTTTTTCCTCGCCAGGCTGCAATTCCACTTCTATATAATGCGAAGCCATTGGAGACCATCCGTGTGCAATGGTATTTTTAGATTTTCCGTTAGCAACAACTTCAGGAGTGTCGAATCCATCATACAATCCAATAAAAGATTCTCTATCCGTATCAAAACCGTTAATCGCCTCATTTACCGAGTAAAAAGCATAATGATTTCTACGTTCCTTAAACTCTGTTTTGTGATAAATTACAGAACCTTCGACTTCCACTTCACCAGTACTAAAGTTTCGTTGAAAGTTGGTCATATCATCCTCAGCATTCCAAAGTGCCCATTCAATAAATGAAAATAATTGTATTTTTTTTACTTCAGAAGTGTTGTTTTTTAAGGAAACTTTTTGAATTTCACCCCAAAAACCTAAAGGAATAAATTGTAAAATTGCTGCGCTAATTCCATTTTTTGAACTGTTGAATTTGGTATAACTCATACCATGTCTACATTCATAACTGTCTAAAGTCGTTTTTACAGGTTTCCAGCCTGGCGACCATGTGGTATTACCATCTTTAATGTAAAAATATTTTCCACCATCATCAATAGGAACATTGTTATATCTGTAGCGTGTTAAACGTCTGAATTTTGCATCTTTATAAAAAGTGTAGCCTCCACCAGTGTTTGAGGTTAGTGAGAAAAAATCTTCGTTACCAAGATAGTTTATCCAAGGGTATGGAGTTTTGGGGTTGGTAATTACATACTCTCTGTTTGTATCGTCAAAATGACCGTATTTCATCTTTCAAACTGTTTAAAATAAACTATTAGTAATTTTCAATATCATTTTGAAGTCTATCAGAATGATTTTTCAAAATTAGGTATCTTAATAAGTTTTAATTGATACTTTTTTGTCGAATGATTAGATGATTTTATATGTTTTCGACTTTTGAATATTTTTTTATAACTAAATGCTAGAATGGTATTTAGTTAAAAACATAAAAACATGATGAATTTGAAAGAATTCATCATGTTTTTAGTACTGTAAGTAATTGTTTGAAATAGTAAAGTCAGTAAATATTACATTTCGTAATTGTTTTTGAAATTATCGAAAACTCCATTTGGTGTAACTCGTTGATTTTTCCAACTCGTTTTCTAAGTCATTCGGTAATTCAGGAAAAAAATCAATACCCGTTAAACGTTCTATTTCATCAATACTCGTTACAAATTGGTACAAACCTTTATCGGATTCTGCATGCGGAACTAAAAAAGCAATGGCTTTAATTTCTGGTTGATGATAGTCCAAAATTATTTTATAAAACTGATTTGGAACAGCTACATTTTCAGTTCCTATCGTTTTTAAATTTGGTTCTAAAATTCCACCAGTAATAACATATAGTTTTTCATATTTTTGAGCCCAATAGCGTGTTTTTTGCTCCAATCTGTTCCAAACACCACCATTAAAATCGTATAATTGTGGTGAAACGTTGGAAGTTAAAAAAGTTTCATCATAGGCTTCTTTTGAAAAAGTCCGATCGCCAGCAGGACATAAATGACCTTTGTTATAACCAGAATTTTTAAAATTTCGATAATGGGCACTTTTGGTAGTTACTTTCGGGTCTAATTGAAAATAAGGACGTTTATAATTATTTGATGAAAGTTGATTTCCATTTAATTCATACGCCACCCATTCTGCTTGCTCAAATTTTTCATTGTAGGATAATGAATAAAATTTATGATGCACAATTTGATCAGTGGTTGAGGTTGGTAAAAAATTAAATTCAGTACTTGTTGTATTAGAATTTGAATTTTTAACAGATTCATTTGATTCAAATTTTAATGAATTTGTATCATAAAAATAAAACCCAACCGCAAAAATTAATGAAATAATGGTGTAAATTACTTTTCTACTTTTCACTTTTTAAAGGTATTTCAGTATAATTTACAGATTTTGGTAAATCTTCAAAAATGGTTATAAATTCCGCAGGTGGTGAAGTTAATTTTCTTTTTATTAAATCAATCCAAGCGCCATATACTTTTATTTCTGCTGAAAGAATTCCGTTTTCATTAAAAATTTGATGGTTAAAACGCCAACGCTCAATGCCTTTTGAAACACCTTCTAGCTCCATTTTTACATTAATATTTTCACCAATATGAATTTCTTTAAAAAACGAAGTTTCTTCTTTAAACAAAATAGGACCAATGTTTAATTTGGCAAATTCATTAATAGATAATCCGTGTTCTTGAAAAAAACGTACTCTTACTTCCGAGGCATAATCGTTATAAGCTGTGTGGCGCATATGTCTGTTTGGGTCAAAGTCCGACCATTTTGTTTTAAAATTTATTTCGAAATTCATATAAAATGTTTTAAAGTTGCAAATGTACTTAATAAAAAAAGAATTATAAAAGTATGTAGATTTTGAGGTTGTAGTTTTTGATGTGTTAATTTTTCACATCCAACGCATCTCGCAATGCATTACCAATTAGCATAAAAGCCATTACCAAACTCATAATAGCCAACCCTGGAATAATGGCTAAGTATGCTTTTCCTAAAATAATATAACTATAGTGGTCTTTAATCATGGCACCCCAAGACGGAGTGGGAGGTTGCGCGCCAATTCCTAAAAAGCTTAGGCCGCTTTCAATTAAAATAGCTCCAGCAAAATTGGCTGCTGAAATTACAATTACAGGCGCCATAATATTGGGTAAAATATGATTGAAAATAATTCTGAAATTAGAAAAACCCAGCGCTTTGGCGGCTTCTACATATTGTAATTCTTTCGTACTCATAATTTGCCCACGAACAACTCTGGCAACTTCTACCCACATGGTTAAACCCACGGCTATAAACACTTGCCAATAACCTTTTCCTAAAGCCAGTGTAATTGCAATAACTAATAATAACGTAGGAATAGACCACGTAATATTAATAAACCACATAATAAGGTTGTCTACTTTTCCGCCAAAATAACCGGCAATAGCCCCCACGGAAATACCTATAAGTAAAGAAATAAATACCGCAATAAAGCCAATAAAAAAGGAAATACGTGTGCCAACTAACATTCTACTAAGCATATCTCGCCCATATTTATCAGTTCCTAAATAGAATTTTTTAGTTTGTACAAATGCTGTTATTGGTTGGTTTTTAAATTGTGTTAAAGGGAAATGTTTTGATAGACTTTCGGTGTTTTGTTCCGCATAACTATTTACAATAAGTTCAGTTTTGGTAAGTTTATAGGCTGAAATTGGAATTTCAGTAACTTGATTTTTATCGCCATATACTAATTTGTCGATAAAAGATTGGTTAAAATTAGTTGTTGAAGGAATTGTAAGCATTAAAACTTTAAAGCCTGGCTTTTTAGAATGGATTTCCAAATGCATTTGATTGGCATTGCTACTATTATCTGGAGCCAAACTATACGCAAATATAGCCACCAACCCGCAGATGACAATAAACCAAAAACTAAACACTCCAGTCTTGTTTTTTTTAAACTTCTGGAGTGCTATTTGTGTAAGTGAATTTGGTATATTTTTCAAGCTGTAAAACTATGATTAATTTTTAACCAAATGGTAGTTTGATTTTAATTTTAATTCACTCAATACGTTCAAAGCCTCTTCAATATACATATCCTTTTTTAAATTTTTATGCCAAGCCTCTCTTTTATCAGCCAAATCTTGGTCTGCTTTAATTAAAGGTTGCTCATATAAAGGAGATTCAAAAGTTAAATTTGTAGTGAAATCTTTCAACTCATTGTACTTTGAAGCTTCGTTTTTGTTTTTTTCTAAATCAGCGGTGTAAGCATCATAATTTAAAAATACGGTCGTGTCATCTTGTGTGCTTTTTAACCATTGTGCATTGCTATCAATTAATTTAAAATAGGTGTTCGCACTCACACGTTTTTTACTGTTATTGATAACTGTATTATAATTTTGATAATTATCCCAAATAGTATAAACCGCAGGTTCAACTTTGTCAAATTTTAATGAATTTGGCATATCGCGCTCACCAATATCCATATAACTATATCTGCTTGGTAAATTAATATCCGAATGAACTCCTTCTAATTGTGTAGATCCGCCATTTATTCTGTAAAATTTTTGAATGGTCATTTTTAATGCACCAATATCTTCCTTTAAATTATGATATTGATTAATGTCTAATACGCTTTGAACCGTTCCTTTACCAAAGGTTTGTTTTCCGCCAATTACAATACCACGTTTATAATCTTGCATAGCAGCTGCAAAAATTTCTGAAGCTGAAGCGGATAATTCATTCACTAAAATAACTAAAGGTCCGTTCCATTGAATTTTTGGGTCGTTGTCTTTTTTTACATCAGCTTCTCTTCCTCGATATTTCACTTGAACTACAGGTCCTTTTTCAATAAATAATCCTGAAATTTCAATAGCTGTTTGAAGTGATCCACCACCGTTATTTCTTAAATCAATGACCAA
>JAGPIQ010000140.1 GCA_018054895.1 Lutibacter sp.
ATATGTACCCTATGCTTTATAAACGGTTTGTATATTTTTGAGTTGTTAAGTACTTGTAAATTTTTAGTAGTTTAAAAATTTTAAGAATTAAGATTGATTTTTTTTGGGAATAAGAAAGTTGAATGCTTTAAGTATTCAACTTTTCTTTTAAAAAACTGAAAAAAGCATTACTAATTACTTGGTATAATATAATGGAATCTTTCATTATTGAAGCTCAAGGTGTAAAAATATTTTATATTTACTAGTTACTTAAAAAGTAAAATTATAAACAAATAAATAAATTAAAAATGATTAAAACGGATCAGAAAATAGGTAACTATCGCTATCGAATTTTAGGGTTATTAATGTTCGCAACTACCATTAACTATTTTGATAGAAGTATTATAGGGGTAATGGCACCAACTTTAGAAAAAATGTTTGGCTGGACTAATAGCGATTATGCTAACATTATGATTTCTTTTAAAGTAGCTTACGCTTTAGGATTGCTTACCATGGGTGGTTTAATAGATCGTATTGGAACAAAAAAAGGATATACCTTATCCATTGCAATATGGAGTATTTTTGGAATGTTGCACGCAGCAGTTCGCCCAGGATTTAGTGTTATTGGTTTTGCAGCAGCACGTTTTGGTTTAGGATTTGGTGAAGCTGGTAACTTCCCGGCAGCTATAAAAACTACTGCAGAATGGTTTCCTAAAAAAGATAGAGCTTTTGCAACCGGACTTTTTAATGCAGCAACAAGTATTGGGGCAATTGCAGCACCATTTGTTGTAGGGTGGATAGTTCACGAAGATGGGAAAAACTGGCAAATACCATTTTTAATTACAGGGGTATTAAGTGCTATTTGGGTGTTTTTATGGTTTAAAATGTATAAAAAACCAGAAGTACATCCAAAAGTAACAGAAGAAGAATTAGCCTATATTCAAAGTGATTCTACTATTGAAAATGAAGAGAGATTACCTTGGAAAAGTGTATTGAATAAACGTCAAACTTGGGCTTTTTCATTAGCAAAAGTAACCGATGCTGTATGGTGGTTTTATCTTTTCTGGGGTGCGAAATTTTTAGCAGAAGCCTTTGATGTCAATATCAAAAACATAGCTTTACCATTTTTTGTAATCTATATTTTAGCCGATGCAGGAAGTATTTTTGGAGGATACCTTTCGGGGGCATTAATGAGAAAAGGTTGGACAATTAATAAAGCTAGAAAAATTACCTTGTTAATTTGTGCTATAATTATACTACCAGTAAGTTTTGTTGCAGTAACAGAAAGCAAATGGATAGCTATTTTTCTTATAGGTTTAGCAGCAGCAGGTCACCAAGCTTGGTCTGCGAATATATTTACCTTAGTATCTGATGTGTTTCCAAAGAAAGCGACAGCTTCAGTAGTTGGAATAGGAGGAATGGTTGGAGCAGTAGCAGGTATTTTAGCCGATATGGCATTAGGTTCCGTATTAGATAAGGCAGGTAATAGTGGTTACTTTTGGGCGTTTTTATTAGCAGGTTCATCTTATTTAATTATTCTTGGATTGGTTCATTTATTAATGCCAAAAATGACTCCTTTAGATGAAAATTTAAATGTAATTGAAAATTAATCATTTAAAATATTGTAATAGTTTCATTATGTTTTTACAACATAGTGAAACTATTTTTTTATGGCCTGAAAGAGTTCCAAATACGAGTGCAACTTCAGAAAAAAAAGTGCAAAGTATAGAAAATACAGGAGTAACTACAAAAATAATTGAAGTTAAATTTCCTTCTTTAACTGTTTTTAAACCAAAGGAAAACTCAAATGGCAAAGCAATAATTGTTTGTCCTGGTGGAGGTTATACTATTTTGGCCATTGATTTAGAAGGTTTTGAAATTGCGGAATGGTTAACAAATTTGGGTTACACGGTTTTTGTGTTAAAATATAGTATTCCAGATATGAAAATGGAAGCTTTGAACGATTTAAAAAGAGCTATTAAAATTGTAAGAGGGAATGCTAATAAATACCAAATAAATCTGCAAAAAATTGGTGTTTTAGGTTTTTCAGCTGGTGCAAACTTATGCGCAAAAGTGAGTGCTGTATTAAATAAAGAAACCTATACTGAAATTGATGAGATGGATACTATTTCATGTCGTCCAGATTTTACCATACTGATTTATCCAGCGTATTTGGATACTGGAACTAATGGAACATTAAGCCCTGAACTTAAAATAAGTAATAATACACCTCCAATGTTTATCTTTGGAACTGAAGATGATTCCTATGCTAACAGTGCTTTGGTAATGGCAAATTCTCTAAAAGAGAAGAATGTTTCGTTTGAATTTCATTTTTCACCTAAAGGAGGTCACGGTTATGGATTACGTAAAGGGAATATTGCAGCAGAAACTTGGCCTAAATTAGCTGAAATTTGGTTAAATAAATTTTAAAATAGAGAATTAAAATGAAAAGCTTTAACGTTAATTGTATAAAAAAAAACGCATTAACAATTTCAGGAAAAGGAGATTGTCCTGTTTGGGAAAATGCAACTATTTTAACTGATTTTGTTTCAGCTTGGGATATAGCACCTGTTAAAAAAATTGAATTTAAAACACTTTATGATTCAGAATATTTATTTTTTTGTTTTAAAGTTTATGATAATGAAGTTCATATTGCGAAAAAAGATGACTCGGTAGATAGCATTGGGAATTCGGATAGAGTTGAGCTTTTTTTTAGAGCAGATGCTAATTTAAATCCTTATTATTGCCTAGAAATTGATCCTACTTCAAGAATTATGGATTTTAAAGCTTATCCAAATAAAAATTTTGATTTTAACTGGAACTGGCCTAAAAATGATATTGTAGTAAAATCGCATATTGCAAAAGATTATTTTGTTGTTGAAGGAGCAATAACATTAACTTCTTTAAAAAAATTAAATCTATTGAAAGATAGTAAAATAGAAACGGGTATTTTTAGAGCAAAATACAATAAACAAGAAAATTCTACTTTTGAACCAACTTGGATTTCATGGGTAAATCCACAAACCGAGACACCAAATTTTCATATTTCTTCTTCCTTTGGGTTCTTAAATTTATTGAAATAAGCCTTTTGGTTGTTTTTTTTAAGCAGAATCATTATTCTATTGAAGTGTCTTTTTTTAAGGTACTTAATAGGCTAAAACAGATTTTCGTAAGTAATTGACAGATATTCAACATAACAAAAATTTTTCATTTTAAGTAGTTGAAAATTATATAATATATTTCTTCAATAAATTCCATCATTTTTACATTTTACCCCCTCTAATTGAACAATAAATTCCTCTTTATTATGAGGTACTTTAATAGCTTTGTTAGGTAATAGGAATATACTTTTAAGAATAGTTTTAAAAATTTGACATAGACAAACTATGAAGTGATTTTTAAAAATAATGAAAACTATAAAACAATAAAAAAATGAATAATAATAAACCAACGCTTGTACTTTTAGCCGCAGGAATGGGAAGCCGATACGGAGGATTAAAACAATTAGATACATTTACAGAAGAAGGTGTAACCATTATGGACTTTTCCATTTATGATGCGTTACAGGCCGGATTTGGAAAATTTGTATTCATCATTAGAAAAAGTTTCGAAAAAGAGTTTAAAGCTATTTTCGATAAAAAATTAGAAGGTAAAGCGGAGGTTCAGTATGTGTTTCAAGAACTAGAAAATGTACCTAAGAAATATCAAAACACGGAAAGAACAAAACCTTGGGGGACTGGTCATGCAATGATGATGGCAAGAGATGTTGTGAATGAGAATTTCGCCATTATAAATGCCGATGATTTTTATGGCAAAGAGGCTTTTGAAATAATGGCTAAAAAATTAAGAGAAACAAACAAAGATTCCTATGATTTTAGTACCATGGCTTATTTGTTAAAAAACACTGTTTCAGATCACGGTTTTGTTTCAAGAGGAGAATGTGAAGTTAATAAAAATGACTATTTAACGGATGTAACTGAACGTACCCATATAGAAAAAGTAAATGGAAGTTTAATTAGAAAAGATGAAGATGGTGTATTTGTTCCAATTAGCGGTGATACAATAGTATCCATGAATTTTTGGGGTTTTACACCTAAATGTTTCGAATTTGTAGATAATCTTTTTTTAGAGTTTCTTGAAGAAAATAAAGAAAATTTAAAGGCTGAATTTTTTATTCCATTATTAGTAAGCGAGATGATAAATTCAGGAGTAGCTTCTGTAAAAGTATTAAAATCAAATGCAAAATGGTTTGGGGTTACTTATAAAGAAGATAAAGAAATTGTTCAAAATGAAATTGCAATGTTAATAAAGCAACAAATATATCCTTCAAAACTTTGGTAATATGGTAATAGATCAGTTAAAAATTGTATTCAGTCATTTTGATGATTCAACCGAGTTGGTATCTTATAAAGAATTGGCTTCAGGTCATATTAATGATACTTATTTAGTAGAAACCACCAATAAAGAGAAATTTGTATTACAACGCATAAATCACGGTGTTTTTAAAGATGTTCCAGGATTGATAAATAACAAAGTAAGTATTAGTAAGCACATACAAAATAAGCTTTCTTATTTACCTAAAAATGAAAGAGATCGTAAAGTTTTAACATTCCTTTCAACAAAAGAAGGCGCTCCTTTTTATTACGGAAAAAGTGGTGGATATTGGAATATGATGGTTTATATTGATAATAGCCTCACTTTTGAAAGAGTTACAAATGAGGAAGTAGCTTATGAAGGCGGAAAATTAATTGGAGATTTTTTAAATCTAACAAGTGATTTTGACGCAAATCTACTAATTGATGTTATCCCAAAATTTCATGATATGTCTTTTCGTTTTTCTCAATTTGAAGATTCATTAAAAGTAGCTTCAAAAGAAAGATTAGAACAGGCAAAATCTTATATTGATGTAGTGTGGAGTTTGAAAGATGAAATGCATATTATTCAAAATTTAAAAGAATCAGGAGCTATAAAAACAAGAGTCACACATAATGATACCAAAATATCAAATGTGCTTTTTGACACCAACAATAAAGGACTTTGTGTAATAGATACCGATACTGTAATGCCAGGAATTATACACTACGATTTTGGTGATGCAATTAGAACTATTTGCAATACAGCTGCTGAAGATGAAAAAGATTTAGATAAAGTAAACTTTAATATTGATTATTATAAAGCGTACACTAAAGGTTTTTTACAAGAAATGAGTTCATCTATTTCACCAATAGAATTGAAATATTTGCCTTTAGCAGCTAAAACAATGATTTTTATTATGGCAATTCGTTTTTTAACTGATTTTTTAAATGGAGATACATATTATAAAACTAAATATCCAGAGCATAATTTAGATAGAGCCAAAAATCAATTAAAATTAATAGCAAGTTTTACAGAGCAATTTGGAGAAATGCAAACAACATAAATATGAGTAAATACGTAATTACTGGAGGAGCGGGTTTTATTGGAAGCCATATTGCAGAACATTTGTCAAAAGAAGGACATCAAGTGACCATTTTGGACAGTTTAAGAACAGGTTTTGAAAAAAATTTAAAAGGGTTGAATGTTGAATTTGTAGAAGGAGACATTCGTGATGAAAAAGTAGTTCAAAATGTAGTTGAAAATGCTACTGCTGTATTTCATTTAGCGGCTTTGGTTAGTGTTCCAGAATCTTTATTAAAAATTAGAGAATGTATTGATATTAATAGCATTGGAACGATAAACATTTTAGAAGCGGCAAAAAACAATTTGGGTTGTAAAGTTGTGCTTTCAACTTCAGCAGCAAATTATGGAGACAACCCCATTTTGCCAAAAGTAGAAACAATGGCTCCGGAACCAATGACGCCTTATGCAATTACAAAGCTAGATGGCGAATATTATTTAAAAATGTACTTGGATCAATATAAGGTACCAACAGCATCATTAAGATATTTTAATGTTTTTGGGCCAAGGCAAAATCCTAAATCGGCCTATGCAGCTGCAGTGCCAATTTTTATAAATATGGCATTACAAAATAAGCCAATAACTATTTATGGAGATGGATTGCAAACCCGTGATTTTATTTATGTAAAAGATGTGGTGAAAGCAAATTTACTTGCCTCAAAAGTTGGTAATGAAACTTATAATGTAGCATTGGGACACAGTACTTCTGTTTTAGAATTAGCAGGAAAAATTATTGGAATCACAAACTCTAAATCACAAATACAATTTTTAGATGAGCGTCCTGGAGATATAAAACATTCAAAAGCAGACCCATCAAAATTTAATAAACTTGGTTTTAAACCTGATTATACCATTGATAAAGCATTAGAAGAAACCATTGAATTTTATCATCAAGAATTAATAAATAAAATTTAGATAACTATTAAAATAACCTAGTATGTCACAAACAACAACTAAAAACAATTTTGTACCCATTGCAATCATTGCAGGTCTATTTTTTATATTCGGGTTTGTAACTTGGATTAACGGAGCATTAATTCCATT
>JAGPIQ010000042.1 GCA_018054895.1 Lutibacter sp.
GGTAAAGGTAGAGGTTGTTTTTTTGTAGAATAAAGATACTTATTGAAAATAGTTTGGTTACCTTTGCCGCGCAATGGTTTAACTATGCTTTTCGGTATAGTTAATTAAGAGGGAATCAGGTGCAAATCCTGAGCAAACCCGTTACTGTAAGTTCCATGCAACATTTTGACAGGTCTATACATTTAAGTTTTAAGACCGCACTTTTGCCACTGTTTCGAAATTTCGAGATGGGAAGGCTGTTCAAAATGGGAATAAGTCAGGATACCTGCCTTTGTGTATAATTTTAAAGCTTTCGTGGAATGAAGCTTTGAGACCAAATGCAAATAATAGAATTTCCGTTTGATTTCATTTTTTCCATTAAGGTTATTTGATAACTGTCAAATAGTTTTTATGTATATATGTAAACAAGGGCTTTTAGGCCTTAGAAATGTTAGTGTCTTGCTAATATGGATTTTGTTATGGAATCCAATGAGTGCACAAGATAAATTATGGAGAGTTAAGACAGGTAAGAAGTCTGATACTATTGACCGAATTGAGTTACAAGAGGTTGTTTTAATAGCTTCTAAACGTAAGTTTAAAGTCGCCTCTCCTATGCCTGTCCAAATTTTATCTGGGCAACAATTAATAAAAATGAATAGTTTATCGGTGGCCGATGCTATCCGTTATTTTTCGGGGGTTCAATTGAAAGATTATGGCGGCGTTGGTGGTTTAAAAACAATTAATGTTAGAAGTCTTGGAAGCGCTCATACAGCAGTTTTTTATGACGGTATGACTGTTGGTAATGCTCAGAATGGGCAAGTAGACTTAGGGAAATATTCGCTTGATAATATAGAGTCTATAGAACTTTATAATGGACAAAAATCATCTATTTTTCAACCTGCTAGAGGGTTTTTCTCTTCCAATACATTGTTTCTGAAAACCAAAGTGCCTACTTTTTCTAAAACAAATACAACGCTTGTAAAAACAACGCTTAAATCAGGATCCTTTGGATTGCTGAATCCTGCAGTGCAATACCAACAGAAACTATCTGATAAAATGTCAATATCAGCAAGTGCAGAGTGGGTTCAAGCACATGGGCGCTATAAGTATAGGTATAAAAAAGACAATGCGTATGATACTACAGCAGTGCGTCAAAACGGAGATATTACCGCACTAAGAGGCGAAGTAGCGCTGCACGCAAAATTAAACGAGGGTGGAAAGGCAACGCTGAAGGCTTATTTTTATGATTCTGAACGAGGTTTACCAGGAGCTATTGTAGCGAATAGGTACGAACATGTTCAGCGTCAATGGGATAAGAATTTTTTTATTCATGGTTCGTTAGAAGATTCTTACTTCAACAAACATAAACTTCTTGCAAATGTAAAATTCAGTAAGGATTTCAGTAGATATATAGATCCAGATTATAAAACACTACAGGGAGCGTTGGATAATAAGTATTACCAAAATGAATTTTATGCTTCGGTAGTGAATCAATATGAAGTTAGCAAAGCAATAGACATTTCTTTAGCAACAGATTTTTCCGTGAATACTCTTGATGCCAATCTATACCGTTTTCCATATCCTACTAGGTATTCATATTTAGCGGCGTTATCTAGTCATATTCACTTAGAACGCATTGATATTCAAGCTAATTTGCTTGGAGGGTATGTGGACGAACAGGTGAAGTATTACCAGCAAGGTGATAGTCAGCAAGTTTTTTGCCCTGTAGTATCTGCATCTTTTCAACCATTTGACACAAAAAAATTCCGTGTAAGAGCTTTTTATAAAGAATCTTTCCGAATGCCTACTTTTAACGATTTATACTACACTTTTATAGGTAATAGTTCTTTACGCCCGGAGTTTACAACCCAGTATAATATTGGAACTACATATATTTTTGAATCTAATACATTTGTTCAATCGGTATCCTTGCAGGTCGATGCCTATTATAACCGAGTGAAAGATAAAATTGTAGCAATGCCTTCGTCTAATTTGTTTCGTTGGACAATGATGAACCTTGGAGAAGTTGATATAAGAGGAGTAGAGGCAAGTGCAAATTTCGGACTTCAATTTCCCGCAAAAATCTTCTTAGATTTAGGGATCAATTATACGTTTCAAGAAGCCATTGATATTACTCCAAACGGCACAACATATGGAAACCAAATACCTTATACACCTAGGCATAGTGGAACTTTAACTTCATCCATCAGCTGGGAAGATTGGCAAATGAATTACAGTTTTATGTACACTGGTGAAAGGTACAGTCAAAAAGCTAATATTCCAGTAAACTTCGTTCAGCCATGGTATACAAGTGATTTAGCACTTACTTGGGATGGTAAATTCAAAAAAACACCTATAAAAATAGGCATGGAAGTAAATAATCTATTCAACCAATATTATGATGTTGTGCTGAATTTTCCAATGCCAGGGCGGAATTACCGTTTTAATATATCCTTGAATTTTTAATCAATAATTTTTAATAAATATTTTACAATGAAAAAAAACTATAATTTATGGTTGGTATTGTCTTTGTCCATTCTCACGCTAGGTGGCTGTCGAGAAGATGATACTATTATTTCTGAAGAGGTAGAAAATTTACCTCCTGAAACAGTGACATCTGTAGCGGGATTCTATTTGCTGAATGAAGGGAATATGAATATGAACAAAGCTTCGCTAGACTATTTTGATTACGAAACTGGAATGTACAGACGTAATGTGTATGGGGAAGCAAATCCAGACGCTACGTTAGGTTTGGGCGATGTTGGAAATGATATAGGCATTTATGGATCAAAACTATACGCTGTTATTAACAATTCTAATAAGTTGGAAGTTATGGATGTTAAAACATCCAAACGCGTAAAAGTAATAGATGTTAAAAATTCAAGATATGTTACGTTTTCTAATGGTAAAGCATATGTAAGTGCTTATGATGGAGAGGTGGCGCTAGGTAATAGTTCTCCAAATGGATTTATTGCAGAAATTGACACGCTTACACTTGCTATTACACGAACTGTATCTGTTGGTCGTCAACCTGAGGAAATGACGGTAGTTGGAGATAAACTATACGTCGCTAATTCTGGGGGTTATAGTCCACCGAATTACGAACGGACGGTTTCAGTAATAGACTTAAATACATTTACAAAAATAAAAGATATCGATGTTGCTGTAAACCTTCATCGTTTAAGATCAGATGAAGATGGGGATTTATACGTAAGCTCACGTGGAGATTATTATGAAAATCCTTCAAAATTATTTGTAATCGATACTAAAACGGATACAGTTAAAAAAACCTTTGATATTGCTTGTAGTAATCTAACGATTGTTGGAAATACAGCTTATGTTATAGGGTCAGAATTTAGCTATGCTACCTTTGATTGGGAAATTAACTATTCCATGATCGATGTCAAAAATGAAATTTTGTTAGAAAATAGCTTTCTTCCAGAAGCGGTTAGTAGTGCTATAAAAACGCCTTATGGTATTGCTGTAGATCCCATTTCTTTAAATATTTATATTACAGATGCTGGTGATTATGTATCTCCAGGAAAACTGTATTGCATAGATAAAGATGGCGTTACAAAATTTACTGTAACCACTGGAGATATCCCAGCTCATTTTGCTTTTGAATTTAAAACAACTACAATAATAAAACCATAACAATAATTAAACAACAATCATGAAAAAAATACTATTTTTATTAAGTATAAGCATCCTGTTATCAGGTTGTTACAAGGATGATATTAACGATTTGAAAGATGATGTTAATACTTTAAAAGAACGTATGGCGCAATATGAAAATTTACTTGACGCCTTAAATAAAAGATTACATGTAATAAGTTATGAAACAAAAGACGGTAGCTATATAATTAAAATGAGTGATGGCTCAGAACTTTCGGTTCGTAATACATCATCTTTCATAGAAATTGGAGAAAATGGTAACTGGTGGATTGATGGTTTAGATACTGGAAAATCAGCAAAAGGAGACAAAGGAGTTGCTCCAGATATTGCTGTTGGTGAAAACGGAAATTGGAAAATTGACAGTATAGATACTGGAGTTTCAGCAACTGGACAAAAAGGAAAGGACGCTTCTGAAATTATAGCCATTTCTTTAGTAAACGGGACTATGACTTTCACTTTTGCAGATGGTCGTTCCATTAGTATGCAAGCAAGTGTTCCAGAAATAAAATTAACCGATCCAGTAGGAGGATTTACAATAGACAAACTGCAATGGTTTCGTGTTTCTCCAGAAGTAATTAATACAGATGTAGCCACTTATTCTTGGTTATTAGATGGAAAAGAGGTTGGAACAACTATCGATTTACTTTATGTGTTTTCTGAAGAAGGTACGTACAACGTTCAATTCATTGCAAAAAATGGAATAGGCGAAAGTTCTAAAACAATTTCAGTTATTGTTGCAGAACAAACATATTTAAATAAAATAACGCGTGTTTTTGATTTCTTGCCAGCGCCAGGTCAATTTACAAATAAAATGCCTGTAGCAACACTAGAAGATACCAATGAAACCATGAGATTAAAGGCAGAAAACGCTTTGACTTCTGGAAGTATGATTAGTCTTGGTGGATTTGGAGGTTATGTTGAAATGGGATTTGACCATACAATTGTGAATAAAGAAGGAAATGATTTTGTGGTATTAGGAAATGCATATGCTAATTGGTCTGAACCTGGAATAATAATGGTTTCATACGATGCAAACGGTAACGGGTTATCAGATGATGAATGGTTTGAAATTGCAGGGTCGGAACATGATAAATCAACGACTATTAAAAATTATGAGATTACCTATTATAAACCTATTGAAGAACCAGCGGCTGCTAATGAACCTAACTATATTCGTTGGACGGATAATCAAGGAGCGACAGGTTATGTTTCTAAAAATAGTTTTCACAAACAAACTTATTTCCCAATATGGAAAGGTGATAGTATTACATTAAAAGGAACGTTCCTAAAATCAAATATTTATGATCAATCTGGAAAAGGTAGCAATTGGGTAAACCCAGCTTATGAATGGGGATATGCAGATAATTGGGGTAACACTGACGTGAAAGGTCAGATAGATATTAGTTGGGCTGTAGATAAAAATGGCTCAGCAGTAAATCTTAAAGGAATTGATTTTGTAAGAGTATATAGTGCAAACCGTGCAGAAGGCGGATGGTTAGGTGAAGTTTCTACAGAAGTAAGCGGATTTAAAGATCTAAATTTATAATGAAAAATGTATTTTTTTATTAAATACAACATCAATATAGCATAAAAAAAGCCCAACATTTTTAAAAATGTTGGGCTTTCATATTCAATAATTTAAAAGCTTACTCTTGCTCTAAATATAGTTCCATAATTTTTATAGCCGATTCAGAAATAACAGTACCAGGACCAAAAATGGCAGCTACTTTTCTTTCTAATAAATAATCGTAATCCTGCGCTGGAATAACTCCACCTGCAAAAACCATAATATCAGGTCTTCCTAATTTTTCTAATTCTTCAATTAATTGAGGAACTAGCGTTTTATGTCCAGCAGCTAAACTAGATGCTCCAACAAAGTGTACGTCATTTTCAATAGCTTGTTTTGCAACTTCTTCTGGAGTTTGGAATAATGATCCCATATCTACGTCAAAACCTAAATCAGCGAAACTTGATGCTACTACTTTCGCACCTCTATCGTGACCATCTTGACCCATTTTTGCAATCATAACTCTTGGACGACGTCCTTCAATTTCTGCAAATTTATCAGCTAATCGTTGCGCTTTTGCAAACGTACTATCATCTTTTACTTCTTTTCCGTACACACCACTTATTAATTTAGTATCCGCTTTATGTCTTCCAAAATGAACTTCTAAAGCATCTGATATTTCACCTAAGGTAGCAAAATTTTCTGCAGCTTCAACAGCTAAAGCTAATAAATTACCTTTTCCGCTTCCAGCACAATCTTCTAATGCTTTTAAATTAGCAGTTACAACTTCTGAGTTACGTTCTGCTTTCATTTTATTTAAACGGGCAATTTGAGAATCTCTTACAGCAGTATTATCAACATCTAAGATTTCAATATTCGTTTTTTCTGTAGTTTGGAATTTATTTACCCCAACTAAAATATCTTGACAAGAATCTAAGCGTGCTTGTTTACGTGCAGAAGCTTCTTCAATACGCAATTTAGGAACTCCAGTTTCAATAGCTTTTGCCATTCCACCTAATTCTTCCACTTCTTCAATTAATTTCCACGCTTTTTTAGCAATTTCTTGCGTTAAAAATTCTACATAGTAAGAACCAGCCCAAGGGTCAGCAGCTTTTGTAATTTGCGTTTCATCTTGAATGAAAATTTGTGTGTTACGAGCAATACGAGCAGAGAAATCTGTTGGTAAAGCAATCGCCTCATCCAATGCGTTTGTATGTAAACTTTGTGTTCCACCTAATGCAGCAGCCATTGCTTCCACACAGGTACGTGCAACGTTGTTAAATGGATCTTGTTCACTTAAACTCCATCCAGAAGTTTGACTGTGCGTACGCAAAGCCATAGATTTTGGATTTTGTGGGTTGAATGATTTAATGATTTTTGCCCAAAGCATACGTGCAGCACGCATTTTTGCAATTTCCATAAAATGATTCATTCCTACCGCCCAAAAGAACGATAAACGTGGTGCAAATTCATCAATTTTTAAACCAGAAGCCAATCCAGTTCTAATGTACTCCATACCATCAGCTAAGGTGTACGCTAACTCAATATCTGCAGTTGCACCCGCTTCTTGCATGTGGTAACCACTAATAGAAATAGAGTTGAATTTTGGCATGTTATTAGTGGTGTATTCAAAAATATCACCAATAATTTTCATGGAAGGTAATGGTGGATAAATGTAAGTGTTACGCACCATAAATTCTTTCAAAATATCATTTTGAATTGTTCCACTTAATTCATTTAAAGGAACTCCTTGTTTTTTTGCAGCTGCAATGTAAAATGCCATAATTGGTAAAACGGCACCATTCATTGTCATTGAAACCGACATTTTATCTAATGGAATTTGATCGAACAAAATTTCCATATCTAAAATAGAATCGATGGCAACCCCAGCTTTTCCAACGTCACCAGTTACACGTGGGTGATCTGAATCGTATCCACGGTGTGTAGCTAAATCGAAAGCAACTGACAACCCTTTTTGTCCAGCAGCTAAATTTCTTCTGTAGAAAGCATTAGATTCTTCCGCCGTAGAGAAACCAGCATATTGACGAACTGTCCAAGGACGAGTAACGTACATTGTGCTATAAGGACCTCTTAAAAACGGTGCAACCCCAGCAGCAAAACCTAAATGTTCAGCTTCTGAAATGTCTTCTTTTGTAAATTTATTTTTTACTGGTATTCCTTCTGGAGTGTTCCAAACTTCTTGATTCTCCGAAGCAACAGCTTGATTAGCTGCTTTGTTTAATGTTAAATCTGAAAAATCTGGTCTCATGCGTTATTAGTTTTTAAAGTTTTTTGAATTTTAGCTTGAATGGCAGAAATAGACTTAATTACATCCGTTTTCATATTCACACAACCGTCTAATCCAGCTTCAGTTAATTCTTCAATATTAGCAGGAGCACCCGCTAATAATAATACTTTGGTTTTGTTAATTGCTCTAAAAGTTTGAATAAAACTTAAAGCGCTTTCATCATAATCTGGGTCTGAACTACAAATTACAACAACATTTGAATTTGATTTTGCACTTTCTTCTGCAGCTATTTGTGCACTTTCATAACTTTTTTCTTGTTGAACGTTAAAGCCGCTAACACCAATAAAATCGTAAGAGAAAGCAGCTCTTGCTTTACGCATTGTTAAGTTTCCAAAACTTGCTAATTCTACAATTGGACGAACGCCTGATGCAGCAACAATTTCTTCTGTTACTTTTCTAACAGCCTCTATTTCTAATGCAGCTCTACGTGGTTTTAATACTTTAAAAGAACTCTCTTCACCTGAAGAAAGTACTGTTGAATCTAAAGTTTCCATTAAATTTGGATACTTATTTACTCCAACATATACCAACCTGCGTTGACTGATTAATTTTATTTTTTCTTGACGGATTTCAGCAATATGTTGTTGAATTAATTCACCTTCAAATGATTGGAAGTATCCACCGTTTGTTTCAATAGCTTTAAATAATTCTAATGCTTTTTCTGCAATTTTTGATGTTACCTCTTCAATATAGTAAGATCCATCAACTGGGTTTGAAACTTTTCCAAAGTACGATTCTTCTTTTAAAATAGTTGTGATGTTTCCAGCAATTCTGCTTGAAAAATCAGAAGGATTTTTAAATTCTTTATCGTAAGCATCAATTACAACGCCATCAACATTTCCTAAAATAGCAGACATAGCTTCCGTAGTAGCACGTAATAAATTGGTATGAGCATCCGTTACTGATTTACTCCAAATAGAAGTTTTTCCAGTAATGGTTTTTGAAAATTCAGTAACTCCGTATTTTGCAGCAACTTCACTTAATAAATTATTGAAAGCTCTGAATTTACCTATTTCAATAAAATATTCCGATCCAATAGCAAATAAAATGTTTAAGTTGTTGAATATGGTTTGAACTTCAATTCCTTTTTCAACTAATCTGTCAATAATACCAACTAAAGAATTTAAAGTATATGCGATTTCTTGTACCTGATTAGCTCCTGAATCTAAATATTCGCTTCCTGAAATAGTTAACGCTTTTAAATTAGGATATGCAGCAGTTTCAGTAATTAAATCTGCTATAATGTTAAAATGATTTTCATCTAACTGACCTGTAGTTACGTAATTTGTAATGAAGTTAGAGTTGATATAACCTTTTAAGTTTGCAACGTTTGAAGCCTTCGCAAAAGCAACTAAATCTTTTACAAATGCTACTGTATGGCTGTTTATGTTAAAAGAAACAGTTAGTTCGTTTAAATTAATTCCATTTAATAATTGAGCAACTGAAACAGGTGAATTTATTTTAAATAATAAACCTGTCATTCCTTCTTCAACTGCTTTTAAAGCCAATGCATTGGCGCTTTCAACAGTTGTAACTTCAATGTTTCTATAATTGATTAAAGCAGCTGCATTTTCACCAGTATTTTTCAAAAATACTTGATTGTCGGCTGCCATGTAAAAAGGTTGAATATCAATTTTACTCAAGTTTTTCCAAACCAACGTACGGTTGAAATCTGCTCCTTTTAAATCAATGTTCACTTTATCGATCCATTCCTGTCTTGAAATAGGACTGAATTCTTCAAAAAGTGGTTTGTTTTTAGTGTTCATAATATGTATATTAAGCTGTAATTTGCTGGTAAAGTTACACTTTACCAGCAATTTTTTATTTATTTTATCATTAAACTACTACCAAATCTTTCAAAAATAGCTTCATCTAATGTAGCTTGATGATCTGGGTGAGCAATATCTCTTAAAGCTTGCGCACGTTGTTTTAAATTTCTTCCGAATAATTCCGCAATTCCAAATTCAGTGGCAACATATCTTGCATGTGCACGAGTTGTTACTACACCAGCTCCTTGTTTTAACATAGGAACAATTTTTGAAACTCCTTTTTGCGTAATTGACGTAATTGCAATAATTGGTTTACCACCTGGAGACAAAGCAGCTCCACGCATAAAGTCCATTTGCCCTCCAACTCCAGAAAACATTTTTGGTCCAATTGAATCCGCACAAACTTGACCTGTTAAGTCAATTTCAATAGCAGAGTTAATTGCAGTTGCTTTCGGGTTTTGACGGATAATTGCAGTATCATTTACATACGCAATGTCTCTCATTTCAATTTCTGGATTGTTGTCCATAAAATCGTATAGTCTTCTTGTTCCCATAGCAAATCCTGATACAATTTTGTATGGATTTGTTTTCTTTTGAGAACCGTTTACAATTCCTTTTTCAACTAAATCAACTAAACCTTCAGAAAACATTTCAGTATGTATACCTAAATTTTTATGATTGTGTAGGAATGTAAGTACTGCATTTGGAATACCTCCAATTCCCATTTGTAAGGTTGCACCGTCTTCAATAATTCCGGCAATGTTTCTTCCAATTGCTTGTTCTTGTTCACTTGGATTTACAAATTTCATTTCGTAAATTTCTTCAACAACTTCAACACAAGCAGTAAAGTTTCTTAAGTGAACTTGCGCATCACCAAAAGTTCTTGGCATACGTGGGTTAATTTGAGCAATAATTGTTTTACCATGTTCAATTCCTGCTAAAACAACATCTACAGAAACTCCTAATGAGCAGAATCCGTGGTTGTCAGGTGGTGAAACGTTTACTAAAACTACGTCTAAATCCATATATCCCTGACGGAATAAACTTGGAATATCACTTAAAAAAATTGGAATATAATCAACAGTATCACCTACCATTTTTCTTACATTTCCACCAATAAAGAATGCGCTTGTGTGGAAACTTTCTCTTAATTCTGGAGCTGTATAGCCACATGCTCCTTCAGTATGTAAGTGACATATTTCCACGCCTCTTAATTCTGGAGCTCTTGCAACCATTGCATGAATTAAAGCTTGAGGTGTTGCCGACCCTCCTTGAATTAAAACTCTATCTCCCGATTTGATTAGTTTTACAGCTTGTTCAGCTGACATTAAATTTGGTATTTCCATTTTTGGTATTTAATTATATTATTGTTTATCTATCTATTTTATTAATTATCTTATCCTAAAAAACTTAAAATGATACCAGCAGCAATTGCAGAACCAATTACTCCAGCTACATTTGGAGCCATTGCATGCATTAATAGATAATTATTTTTATCATATTTTAATGCTTCTAAATGCACAACTCTGGCACTATCAGGCACCGCTGAAACTCCAGCTGCACCAATTAATGGGTTTATTTTATTGTCACCTTTTAAAAATAGGTTCATAAGTTTCGCAAATAATAACCCACCCGTGGTGGCTATTACGAAAGAGATAGCTCCTAAACCAAAAATTAACATAGAATCTTTAGTTATAAAAACATCTGCTTGTGTAGATGCACCTACTGTAACACCTAATAAAATGGTGACAATATCAATTAATTTTGTTCTGGCAGTATCTGCTAAACGTTCGGTTCTACCAGATTCTTTTAATAAGTTTCCAAAAAATAACATTCCTAATAATGGTAACGAACTAGGTGATATAAATGTTGTTAGTAGCAAAGCTACTATTGGGAAAATCATTTTTTCTTTTTGTGAAACCGCTCTTGGTGGTTTCATGCGTATTAATCGTTCTTTTTTTGAAGTTAACAAACGCATAATTGGCGGTTGAATAACGGGTACTAATGCCATATAGGAATATGCAGCAATTGCAATAGGTCCGATTAGATTTTTAACGGTGGTTCCATCCGCTAAAATGTTAATACCATTGGCTAATTTTGAGGATAAGAAAATGGCTGTTGGTCCATCCGCTCCACCAATAATTCCAATAGCACCTGCTTCTGGCAAGTTAAAGCCTAAATACAAAGCTCCTAAAAAGGTGGCAAATACACCAATTTGAGCGGCGGCTCCTAATAGCATTAATTTAGGGTTCGCAATTAAAGATGAAAAGTCTGTCATTGCTCCAATTCCTAAGAAAATTAAAGGCGGATAAATCCCTTTTATAACTCCAAAATATAGGTAATTTAATACAGAGCCAGTTTCATAAATACCTGTTTGATTTCCTGGTACAAACGGTATATTTCCTAGCATAATACCTGTACCAATTGGTATTAATAATAACGGTTCATAATCATACTTAATTCCTAAGTAAATAAAAATGATTCCAATAAAAATCATAATTAAGTGGCCAGCAGTTGCATTTGCAAATCCAGTATATTGATAAAACTGTTGAATACCGTCTAAAGCTTGGTTTATAAATGAATCATTTGGAGATACTTCAACTTGCTCTATTTTAACTAAAGGAAGAGTGCTAGAGCCATTGGAAGCCCAACTAATTAAAGGTTTTGCTAAACCTATAAAAGCAACTATTGAAAGTAATACAAATAATTTTTTCATGGTATCTTTGTTAAGGGTTTTAATTATAAATTGTAAAAACCTTACACTTTAAGTTAGTTCTATCATTAATTCATTTTGCAACACTTGTTGACCTGTTTTAACATGAATAGCACTAACAGTTCCTGTTTTTTCAGAAGTAATATTGTTTTCCATTTTCATAGCTTCAAGAACTAGTATTCTATCACCTACTTTTACAACATCACCTACTTTAATATCTATTGAAATTATAACGCCAGGAATTGGCGCTACAATTTTTGTGTTTCTTGCATTTGAACTCATATTTAAAGGAACAGCAGGGCTTTTTGAAGCCGAACGGACTAATATAGGAGTTTTTGTTTGTTTAATTTCTTCATCTAATTTTACGGAGTACGAAGTACCATTTACTTCTAATTTAATAATATTATCCTCGTGTGATACAATTCGGACGTTGTAATTATTGTCGTAAATTTTGAATTTGAAATTTTTCATTTTTCTGTTATTTAATAATAACTATTAGTTTTATAACTTATAATCTATTTTGGGTTCCATAAATTTTGGAACTCCAAGGTGAATATAATTTACGTGCTTGTTTTATGGTTAATACGGCATTTTCATCATCATGTTTTTCTCCTAAGTATAAATGAATAGCTGTTGAAATAGCTGCTGCAATTTCACCGGTGAATTCCTCGTCTACTATTGGAGGTAGATCAGTTATTTTTTTGTCTTTCCCTTTAGAAATAATTTTATAGAGGTATAACATAGCAGGCATTCCAAATTCAAAAAATAAGGAGAGTACTATTAATGCACTAAAAACTATTAACAATCCTGTTAGTAGGATAATGTATCCTTCGGTAATAGGGTCAATATTTAGTAAAAATGTTAAGCTCATCATTATAGAGGGATATTTGAATGTTTTTTAGGAGGATTTACTAATTTTTTGTTTACTAATAATTCCAATCCTCTTACAATTCTAAAACGGGTATTTCTTGGTTCAATAACATCATCAATAAACCCATATTTTGCAGCTTCATAAGGGTTTGCAAATTGTTTATTATACTCGTCTTCTTTTTGCTCTATGTATTGTTGTTTTTCTTTTTGGTCTTCAATTTGGCTAATATTTCTTCCTTCTAGCACTTCAATGGCGCCTTTAGCACCCATTACGGCAATTTCAGCAGTTGGCCATGCATAATTTAAATCTCCACGTAATTGTTTACAACTCATTACATCATGTGCTCCACCATAAGATTTACGAAGGGTAATTGTTATTTTCGGAACTGTTGCTTCACCATACGCAAATAGTAATTTAGCTCCGTGTAAAATAATTCCACCGTATTCTTGTCCTGTGCCAGGTAAAAATCCTGGAACATCAACAAGTGTTACAATAGGAATATTAAAAGCATCACAAAAGCGAACAAAACGCGCTGCTTTTCTGGAGGCTTCAGTGTCTAAAACTCCAGCAAAATATTTAGGTTGATTAGCAACAATTCCAACAGCGTGACCATTAAAACGAGCAAATCCTACAACAATATTTCTAGCGTAATTTTTATGTACTTCAGTAAATTCTTCATTATCAACAATTATAGAAATCACATCAACAATATCATACGGTTGATTTGGATTTTCAGGAATAATAGTATTTAATATGTTATCTAATCGATCAATTGGGTCATCACAAACTATGGATGGTGGATCTTCTAAATTGTTGGAAGGTAAATAGCTTAATAATTTTCTGATTAACAATAGGTTTTGTTCATCGTTATCCGCCAAGAAATGTGAAACTCCTGATTTTGTAGAATGGATATCTGCACCACCTAATTGTTCCGCAGTAACTATTTCTCCGGTAACTGCTTGTACTACTTTTGGACCTGTAACAAACATATAACTTGTTTGATCGGTCATAATTGTAAAATCCGTTAAGGCAGGGGAGTAAACCGCTCCACCTGCGCACGGACCTAATATGGAAGATATCTGAGGAATTACCCCAGATGCCATGATATTGCGTTGAAAAATCTCCGCATATCCAGCTAATGACCTAACACCTTCTTGAATTCTGGCACCACCACTGTCATTCAGTCCAATTACTGGAACTCCAATTTTCATTGCCATATCCATAACTTTACAAATTTTAAGGGCAAACGTTTCTGACAACGAACCTCCAAAAACTGTAAAATCTTGAGAAAAAACATACACTATTCTACCATCAATTGTACCGTGACCAGTTACCACACCATCGGAAAGATATATTTCCTTATCAAGACCGAACGCTTTCGTTCTATGGGTAACAAACATATCAAACTCTTCAAAGCTATTGTCGTCTAATAGGATATCGATGCGTTCACGGGCTGTTAATTTCCCTTTGGCATGTTGCGAAGCTATACGTTTTTCTCCACCTCCTAATTTAGCTTTGGCTCGTTTTTCAATTAATTCGTTAATTTTTTCTTGATTAGCCATGATGTTTGGTCTTTATGCGATTGGTTTTCTAGTGTTGTTAGCTCATTAAAAATAATTTTGATATAATTTATGTTATAAAAACCTTCTTAGTTTTTTGAACAAAGCTCAGTTAGAACACCTAAAGTAGATTTTGGATGTAAGAAACCAATATTTAAACCTTCAGCTCCTTTACGAGAAACTTTATCAATTGCTGTAACACCTCTTTCTTCAGCTAATTTTAAAGCTTCGGTAGAGTTTTCAACGGCAAAAGCTAAATGGTGAATACCTTGACCTTTTTTCTCAATAAATTTTCCGATAGGACCATCAGGAGAAGTGCTTTCTAATAATTCAATTTTGGTTTGACCTACCATAAAGAATGCAGTTTTTACTTTTTGATCTGCTACTTCTTCAATAGAATAGCATTTCATACCTAAAACTTCTTCATAATATTTAATAGATTCTTCTAAACTGTTAACAGCAATTCCAATGTGTTCAATGTGTGAAATATTCATAATTTTTATAGTTTATTTTAATAATTTTTTAAAAAAGAAATTGATATTATATTTAATTCTTAAATTATGTAACAAAATTAACTGATTCGGTAGGTTAAAAATATGATGGATGTCATACAAGGTATTAAATTACTAAAACGTTTTAGTGGTTTAATGTGTTGTAAATCAATAAAATAACCTAACATCAAAAGGGTGTTTGCTCTTCGTTTTTTAATAAGGAACTAAAGTAGTAAATAGTTAGTAAACAATAAAGTAAGTTTATTAAAACTTATAAAAGTTAACAATTTAAATTATACGTTACTATTTTTATATGTTTCAGTTAAATTTTGAATCATATTTAGGGTAATTTCTTTCAAATTAAAAGAAGGTTTCCATCCCCAATCTTTTTGTGCTTCAGAATCGTCAATACTATCTGGCCAACTATCTGCTATGTCCTGTCGAAAGTCAATTGCGTAGTTTAATTTGAAGTTAGGAATTACCTTTTTAATTGCAGATGCAACATCTTCAGGTGTAAAACTTACGGCTGCTAAATTATAAGATGATCGTATTTTTATAGAATTTTCATTAGCATCCATAATTTGGATAGTCGCTTTTATGGCATCATCCATATACATCATAGGTAATTTAGTTTCACTGCTTAAATATGAGGTGTAATTTTCTTCTAAAATTGCTTGATGATAGATGTCGATAGCATAATCAGTGGTTCCACCACCTGGTTTTGTTTTCCAGCTAATAACACCTGGGTAGCGAATACTTCGTACATCAACTCCATATTTTTTATGGTAATATTCACACCAACGCTCGCCAGTTTGCTTGCTAATTCCGTACACTGTAGTAGGTTCCATAATGGTAAATTGAGGCGTGTTTTCTTTGGGTGTTGAAGGTCCAAAAACAGCCATAGAGCTTGGCCAAAATACTTTTTTAACAATGCCTTCCTTCGCAATATTTAATACATTAAAAAGGGAATTCATATTCAATTCCCATGCTTTTTCTGGAAATTTTTCAGCAGTTGCAGAAAGCATAGCTGCCATTAAATAGACATCTGTAATTTTATGTTTGTTGATTACGGCTAAAATAGATTCATATTCCAAGGCATTAATGACTTCAAAAGGACCCGATTTCATTAATTCTTTTGATCCTTGCCTGATGTCCGAAGCAATAATGCACTCATTTGGGTGTAATTCGCGTAATTTTAAGGTTAATTCAGTTCCAATTTGTCCACAAGCGCCAATTATCAATATGCTTTTATTCATTATTTTAAATATCCTATTATGCTATCAAAGTTACTGAAATATACGATTTGAAATTGGCGCTATTCTTTTTTATGAAAATCACATGTTTTTTTATAAAAGATTTTTATTATTAGTACTTTTGGAGCCAATTAGTTTTATAATGAAGTATTTAAATTGTTTTTTAGTGTTTTTTTTATTGTTGGTGGTTTCTTGTGGAAAGACCGATAAAACCGAAGAAGTTGCCCAAACGAAGGACTCAGTAGTTGTTAAGGAAAGTAAAATTTCAAATTCAATTGGTGAAACTTTAATTCCTAGTGCAAAACTAGATATTGATAAATGGAAGGAATATGAAGAGGTTGATAAATTTATGCTGAAGTTTTACAGTGTTAGTAAACTAGAAGCATTGTCCAACGCGCAAGAGTTGGCAGATTTAGTAAAATTAATGAAGGATTCTATTCGTGTTCGTAAGTTAGATGAACCGAGCACAATTTCAAGAATTAATGTGCTGTATAATGAAACGTTAAGGTTGGCGGATATGGCAAACATACCTTCTATAAAAAAAGAGGAAGTAAAAGTAGAAGTAAAAAAAATATTGGAGTTGTTTACGGCCTTTAATGTAAAAATAAATACTATTTATAAGGCTGAGGAAGTTCAAAATGCGTTGGAAATAGACACAGAAGTTCCTGTGGAGCTTTTAGAGCAGCAAAATGATATGATTGAGGATTATAGGGGGAATTACAGAAAGAAATATATCGACTAATTTTATATTAGCTCAACTCTTTAGCAATTTCATAAACTAAATTAGATTCAAAACCTCTGGAAATTAGGTAGGTACTTAATTTTGCTGTCTTTTTGTAAGGATTACTTTCTTTGATGGTAGCTTGTTTTTTTTCAGCCAAGGCATACAGCGTTTTTTTATAGTCTAATTCATCAATTTCTTTTAAACCAGTTTTTATATTGTAGGCGGATATGTTTTTGAATTTCAACTCATTTACAATCCGTATTTTTCCCCATTTTTTTATAGAAAATTTACCTCTAACAAATGCTTTTGCAAAGCGTTCCTCATTTAAAAAGTTGTGTTGCATTAAGTGCAGAATAATTTTTTCTTTGGCTTCAGGAATCATTTTTAAATCATACAGTTTTTGTTCCACTTCTTTATGACAACGGTCTTGATATACGCAATAATTTTCCATTAATCGGGTAGCTTGATCAACAGTGTATGACTTTGTTTTATCCACAACTAAATAACTTTTTTTAATATTTTTTAAAAGTACTATTTTTCCTAAATTAGATAAAAATTTAAAGTATGAAAAATATAGTTGCTGTTATTTGTCTATTGATGCTATTTCATAGCTGTATTTATTCCCCGTGGGATGGAGGAGACTCAATACCTCCTGCACTTTATGAACCTGTTGTTATGAAGCGTACTGATTTTGAAGCGGCTATTAAAATTACCGATGTAAAAACGGTTACCAATGCAGGTAAAATTTATGTAATTGGTGATCGCTTGTTTATAAATGACGAATATGCAGGTTTTGAAATTGTAAACAATACAAACCCCAAAAATCCGGTGAAGGAAAAATACTTGAACATTCCTGGAGCTACCGACATTGCTATTCGAAATAATACGTTATATATAAACCAAGCAACGGATTTGGTGGTGCTGGCGTATGATGCTTCACTGAAACAAATCGCTATAAAAAAACGGGTTAAAAATGTATTTCCGCAGTTGTTATCACCAAATAACGATTACAAAAGTATAAAGGAGGATGAGGTTATTGTTAAATGGAAATTAAAGTAATTGCTATGAAAAAATATATATACGTTGTTTTATTGCTTGCGTTTTTTAGTTGTAGTCAAGATAGCAGTGACGCTAGTTCCAATACCGATGGACAAGGAGGTTCATTAGCTACCTTTTTACTAAAAGGGAATTATTTATACACGGTAGATAATTATAATTTGAATGTTTTTAATATTCAGGAAGAAACAAATCCTATAAAAGTAAATACTATTTCTATTGGTTTTAATATTGAAACTTTATTTGGGTTTGATGATTATTTATTTATAGGTTCTAGAAATGGAATGTTTATTTATGATGTTAAAAATCCTGAGCTGCCAAAAAGAATGTCCGCTTCAGAACATTTTAGATCCTGTGATCCTGTAGTTGCAAATAATGACTATGCATATGTAACATTGCATAGTACGGCGGTTTGTGGTGGAAGTATAAATGAGCTACAAACCTATGATATTAAAAATATTGAAGCACCAATTTTATTAAATACGCGTGGTTTAGATCGCCCAAAAGGATTGAGTTTATACTATAATTATTTAATAGTTTGCGATGCTTCTGATGTAAAAATATTTGATGTTACCAATCCTATAAATTCTATTTTTATAAAGTCAATTCCTGTTGCATTGGGTATTGATGTTATTATTCGTGAAAACCATTTGTTTATTATTTCAGAAAATGGATTGTTTCAGTACCAATTGAATAAAGATGCCATTGAATCTTTTGATAAACTAAGCGAGTACTTATTGTAAATTTTTATGAAAATTTAGGACTATAATTAAAATTAGGGTTCAATTTTATAAAATTGAACCCTAATATAAAGGTTGTGCACTTTACAAAATGGAGTGTCTTATGAGTCATAATGACCAGAAGCTTCTGGCTGATAGACAATTTCGTCAATTTTTATTTGTGTTAATCCAGCTGGAACTATCCATTCTATTTCATCTCCAACTTGATAGCCAATTAAGGCTGTAGCTATTGGAGAAAATATTGATATTTTGTTTTCTTTAAAATCTGATTGTTCAGGATAAACAATTTGAAATTGCACTTGTTTATTATTATTTAAAAAGCTCAATTTTACAATCGAATTCATAGTAACCACATTAGCAGGAATTGCTTGAGGTTCTAATATTTCAGCAGAATTTAATTCCGTAAGCAATTTTTCAGCTTCAACAGCACTTATAGATTTTAATTGTTTAGCATCACTGATGCACTTTTTAATCCGTGCATAATCAAGTCGATTTACAATTATATTTTTCATGGTTATATTTTTATAATTAACTGCAAATATACTCAAATGTTTCATCTTCTTATTTAATATTATAAGAGTGAGTAAATAAAAATAATGGAGATTATTTTCTGGTTTATTGTGAGTCTTTACTGCTGATAATCGTTTCATTTATTCCGTTTTACTCCGTAAATAAATAGTAGAGGATGAGGTTTAAACAATTACAACTAGCGGGTTACTATTATTAGTTAAAGTATTTTGTTTCTTAATGAATGGCATTTTATAAAAATTGAGGGTATTAAAAATCGGCTTTTTTGTGAAACGTCATTCGTTCTTTTGTAGTTGGATGCGTAAATTCTAAGGTGTCTGCATGTAAATACAAACGATCTGCTTTTTTACCGTATAAATCATCCCCAATAATTGGCGTATTTAATCCTAAAGTATGCGATGCATGTACACGTAATTGATGCGTTCTTCCTGAAATTGGATAGAAATAAACTTTCGTTTTTCCGTCTATACGTTCAATAACGTTCCAATTTGTTTCCGCAGGTTTTCCGTGTTCAAAACAGACTAATTGCCGCGGTCTATCGTCTAAATCAACTCGAAGAGGTAAGTTTATAGTTCCTTTTTCTTCATTTAAAATACCATCTAACAAAGCGGTATATCTTTTGTTGACTGTTTTTTTTATAAACTGACTTTGTAAATCTTTATGCGCTTTTTTGTTTTTTGCCAACACCAATAATCCGGAAGTTGACATATCCAACCGATGCACAATAATAGGGCCTGAAATATTTTTTATTTGTTGTTTAATTCGGGTATACACCGAGTCGTGAATGTGAATTCCAGGAACCGATAAAAATTCTTCTGGCTTGTACACAACAATTAATTGTTCATCTTCAAAAATAGTTTCTAGTTCTTTCCCAACTGCTGGGTTTTGTAATAATGGATCTGTATCTAAGTCCATTCCTTCCAACATGTGTGTTAAAATAGGTTTGCATTTTCCTTGACATGCTGGGTAAAAGTGTTGATGTTTCCGAATTTCTTTATTGGGTGATTGTCCCCAAAAAAATTCCGCCATTGCAATAGGTTTTAAGTCGTTTAAAAAAGCATATTGCAATAATTTTGGTGCGGCACATTCACCTGAACCAGCAGGAATTTGGTGCTCGGTAGTTTCAGCAAATAATTCAATTAAATTTTTTACTTCTTTTTTTGAATTTAAAAACTGGTATTGTTTAAATAAATACTGTTGTAAAGCGGCGGATTTTTGCTTGCGTTCTTCCTTTAATTGCGTTATTTGGTTGGTAAAAACATCCGATTTTTCTTTTTGTGCTTTTAAAATATGTCCCCAATACCTGTTTACATTATTAAAAAAATATTTAGCATCTAAACTTTCCGTACTTAGTGTTTTTTCAAATTCAGCGTAGGCTTCTAATGATAATTCGGCTTGAGCTTTTTCTCGTCGAATAGTGCGTTCTTTTTTAGCTGTTTTTAGTTCAGCTTTTTTTTGAAGAATATCACTATTTGCTTTTTTTTGAACTTCACTGTCTTGCACCAATAAACTTAAATATTCTTCATTGGTTTCTAAGTGTTCTAACTGTTGATTTATTCCGTTTAGTACTTGTTCTTCTTGTAAGAAATACGAATCTTTTGTGAGCATGTCATACACAGGTGGCACAAACTTTTTATGCGTATTTGTTTCGGCTAACTTCCCAGAAACGGCAGTTATATAACCAATTTCTTTTTGCAGATTTTCAACAATTAATACACCAAACATTTTCCCAAGTACCAATCCTTTTTTTGAAGTATCTATGCCGAAATTATGCTCAAAATCGGTTTGTGATTGTAAATATTGTTGTACTTCGTTTGCTGCTATTTCACACAAAGGATGTGGTTCATAATAAAACGGAAACGTAAACTTAGTAGGCAGTTTAATGCTATCTATTGAAGTAGTAAAGTATTGAAAATGTGTTTGCACAGCCGTTTGAATTAAATTTTGTGCAAATATACTTTTTTACATTTCAATTTATGGGTGTTGTAATTAGTTTGAAGTGAAAGATTCTCCTGCTAGCACAAGCACAATGTCATTAAGTTAAGGATTTGTTTGTCATTTCGACGAAGGAGACCCGAGCATTTGTGAACAGGCGAAGCAAATCACATAACGAGAGCAACTACAGTAAGCAACTAATGAGATTCCTCCTTTGTCGGAATGACAAAATCGAGACATTTTTACCTTAACTTAATGACATTGAGCACAAGCATCTTGCTTGTGCCGTTTCTGTTTGGTTTTGTGCTGCTCTTTGTGTTTGTGAGTATAGCATTTGGGAAGTTGAGGTTAAGGCACGTTTTTAATACCCTTTTTCTTTCATTTTATTCTTGAAATTCTCTCCAATTTTCATTCCCCATTGTTGACCAATCTGCATCGATTCTTGCATTATAAATGGCGTATTTTTAGCGAATTTCTTTCCTACTGGAGTCTGGTAGAATTTTATGAACTCTTCTAAATCCTCTTTTGTCATATATTTTGAATAAACAGGAGCCAACATCTCAGTTAAATCATTCATTGAGGTTTGTGAAAATTCTTTTTCAAGTTCATTCCAAAGATCTACTTCAACACCTGTATATTGTTGTTTAAACATTGTATACATTTGTTTAATTACAGCTTGGTATGATTCTTCTGTCCCAGA
>JAGPIQ010000141.1 GCA_018054895.1 Lutibacter sp.
ACCCAAGATGATCAAATTGATGATAAGTTAAACTTCACCTTAAATAAAGCTCAAAAACGCGATATAAAAGTTGCAATGAGTAATACTTTTGGTTTTGGTGGACATAACGCTTGTGTTTTATTCAAAAAACTTGATTAATTTGACTGAATGAATTTCATTCGAAAAATAATTAAACCTCTATCAAAAGAAGAAGAGGTCTTATTTTCTGAAATTAAAAAAATAATTGGATTCAATCTAAAGGATATATCTATTTACAAAAAAGCCTTTACGCATAAATCAATTAAAGAAGTTGACGGAGACTCAGGTTTTCCTTCAAACTATGAGCGTCTAGAGTTTTTAGGTGATGCTATGTTAAGTGCTGTAATTGCCGGATATCTTTTTAAAGAAGTTCCCTCTGGCGATGAAGGTTATTTAACTCAAATGCGATCAAAAATTGTTAGTAGGGAGCATTTAAATGAATTGGGGCGCGACTTAAATTTGCTTCGTTTTGTAAAAAGCAATATACATCAGTCTAAATTTGGTGAAAATATTCATGGTAATATTTTTGAAGCTTTAGTAGGTGCCATTTATTTAGATAGAGGTTATAAGTATTGCGCTAATTTTATCCATAAAAGAGTTATAAAACCGTATGTGGATGTTTCAAAATTAGAAGGTAAAATTTCAAGTTATAAGAGTTTGTTTATTGAATGGTGTCAAAAACAAAAAAAAGAATTTCATTTTGAAGTTTACGACGATACAGGGAACGATTCTATCAAACATTTTAGCGTAAAACTATTTTTAGATGGTAATTTAATAGCTAAAGGTAGGGCTACTTCAAAAAAGAAGGCAGAGGAAACTGCCTCTAAAAGAGCCTATTACGCCTACCAAAAAGAGCTCTCAAATCCATAAATTTTCAAAATCGAATACGATTTCGTAAATTAATTAGTTACTGTAATTAAACAATAGTATTTTTACAATTGTTAATTTCATCGAAAATATGCAATTATTAACATTAGATTTTGAGGTAGATTATTCACTTATTGGAATCCATTCAACAGAAGAAGATTACCGATTGGCTTATTTATTAAATCAACAGTTAAAAACTAAATTTAAAAGATTTAAAACAGATTTAGATTTTGAAAACTCGAATGCTGTTTTTCCTATTTTTGAATTTATTGATGAAAAAAACTTTATTAATTATTATTTGATTAATAATAAATATACTGAAAATGTAGAAAATAATGAGAGTACGGGATTATTTGGTGGAAATTTTAGCACAGCAACTTACTTAATTCAGGAGAAAAAGAGAGTAGATTTTTTTTTGAAAATTGAAGGTTGTAACGCAACTAAATTTATACAAAGTAAAGTAGATCAGTTAAATTCTATAAACCAAATTATAACGTGTTATTCAATAGACCCTAACAATTTAAAAACAAAAGATTACCTTATATTTTAATTATGGCACAAAACAGAAAACGAACAAAAATAGTAGCTACATTAGGACCTGCAATCAGTTCAGAAAGTATACTTGAAGAAATGATGGAAGCTGGAGTGAATGTATTCCGCGTAAATTTTTCACACGCTGATTATGATGAAGTTGCAGAGAAAATTAAATTAATTAGAGAAATAAACAAAAGACGTAATTTTCACGTTGCAATATTAGCCGATTTACAAGGGCCTAAATTACGTGTTGGTGTAATGCAAGAAGGTGTTTTCTTAAATGAAGGAGATACGTTTACATTTACAACTGAAAAGTGTGAAGGAACAAAGGAAAAGGCGTTTATGACGTATAAAAAATTCCCTAAAGATGTTGAAGTTGGTGAGCACATTTTAGTGGATGATGGAAAGTTATTATTTGAAGTTACTGCAACGGATAGAGATTCGAATGTAACGACTAAAGTAATGCGTGGTGGTCCTTTGAATTCTAAAAAAGGAGTTAACTTACCTAATACAAAAATTTCACTTCCAGCCTTAACAAAAAAGGATATAGAAGATGCTTTATTTGCTATTAAAATGGATGCAGACTGGATAGCGTTATCATTTGTTAGAACTCCAGAAGATTTAATTCAATTGAAAGATTTAATTAAAGAAAACTCTACTCATGCAATTCCTGTAATTGCAAAAATTGAGAAGCCAGAGGCTATTGAAAATATTGATGCAATTATTCCTTATTGTGATGCCTTAATGTGTGCTCGTGGAGATCTTGGTGTAGAAATGCCAATGGAACAAGTGCCATTACTTCAAAAGAATTTGGTTCAAAAAGCGAAACAAGCGCATATTCCAATTATTATTGCTACACAAATGATGGAAACTATGATTACAAATCAAGTTCCAACAAGAGCAGAGGTAAATGATGTTGCCAATTCAATTATGGATGGTGCTGATGCGGTTATGTTATCTGGAGAAACTTCTGTTGGAGCTTATCCTTTAGATGTAATTAAACAAATGCGTAGAATTATTGAAAGTGTTGAAAATTCGCCATTAATTACAATTCCTGAATTTACAACAGAACCTTTAGATAAACGTTATGTTACAAAAACAATTTGTCGTCAAGCTGCTTTAACTGCAAATTCAGTAAAAGCTGAAGTAATTACAACACTAACTGCAACGGGCTATACGGCATTCCAAATTTCATCTTGGAGACCAAAATCGAACATTTTAGTATTTTCTTCAAATAGAAGAATATTAGCTATGTTAAATTTACTTTGGGGTGTTAAAGGAATATATTATGATCAATTTGTGAGTACAGACCAAACTATTGAGGATATTAATAAATTAGCGAATGAGCGTGGTTATTTAAACGAAGGTGATTTTGCAATTAACATTACTTCAATGCCTGTAAAAGAAAGAGGTATGGCAAATACAATGAGAATTACACAATTCAATAAGTAATATTTTTGAATTTACTTTATATAAAAGGGTCGCTAAATTTATTTAGCGACCCTTTTAATTTAATAACTATTCTTTTCTTTTTTCATCAATTAAGCCAAATTTACGAGCTCTTGTTTCCCAGCTTTTTCTGGCAAGTAATTGTAAATCTTCTACATTATCACTTTCATCCATAATTTCTAAACCAAGTAAGGTTTCAATAACGTCTTCCATGGTTACAATTCCGCTGGTGGTTCCGTATTCATCTACTACCAAAGCAATGTGCTCTTTATTTGCTATAAACTTTTCGAATAGAGTAGGAATTGGGATAGATCTATTTGTAATTATCAATTCACGTTTTATATCCGCTAATTTTTTAGATCCATTTCCATTAATAATTTCCTCCATTACTTCATCTTTTAAAATAAAACCAGTAATGTTATCTGAAGTTTTTTCATAGATAGGAATTCGTGAAAATCGTAATTTAGGGTGCTCATCAAAAAAAGTTTGAACCGAAATATCTTCGGAAGCGGTCATTATTACAGTTCTTGGAGTCATTACATCTTTTACTAGAACTTGTTTAAAAGTCAATAAGTTTTTAATAATAGCACTTTCATTTTTTTCAAAAACACCTTCTTCATGGGCAATATCCGTCATGGCATGAAAATCTTCTCTACTTAAAATAGAGCCATGACTTTGGTTACCTCCAATTAATTTTGTTGTAAGTTGTAGCAACCATAGAATTCCTGTTATTTTTAAGAAAAATATTAATGGAACTAAAGCATTAGCGGTAAAACCAGCTAATTCTTTCCAATATTTAGCGCCAATAGTTTTAGGAATTATTTCAGAAAGCACTAAAATTAAAAAGGTCATTATTGTTGAAATAACGCCAACAGTATTAATACCTAAAATACTTATTGTAAAGTCTAAATTTTCTGCTTGTACACCAACCAATATGGCACCTACAGTATGTGCAATGGTATTAATAGTTAATATTGCTATCAAAGGTTTATCAACATCCTTTTTTAAATTTTCTAGCACTAGAGCAAATGCTTTGCCTTCCTGTTTTTTAATATTGATGTATGTTGGAGTGATACTTAACAAAACAGCTTCCAAAACTGAGCATAAAAAGGAGAAAAGGAGCGCAAGCGTAGCGTAAACAATTAGTAATGTCATATTATAGTGAAATTTAAGTCGCTAAATTAAACAATAAAACGTCAAAATTAGAAATAATAAAAAGCCGTCTCAAAATAATATTGAGACGGCTTTTTATTCAAAGTTTGGTTAACTACTATTTAAAATTCAAAAATTATACAAATCGAACATTAATAGGCATGGTATATTCTCTTTTTACTCTACCTGGTTTTTCAATTTGTTTTCCATTTAAGTTTTGACGGATAAATTTCAAAACCTCTTTATTTGTTGAATTAACACTTAAAACTACAATTTCTCCATCTGTGTTGAATGTAAAAGTAACGTCAACAGCAGCTTCTGTTGAAAGGTTGGTGTTTACATCTTTTAATAAATCAACAATTTGAGTTCTTATTTCATCTTTAGAAACTATAGGAGCTTCAATTTCATTTGCATATAAACTCATTGAACTTACTACGAATACTACGATTACTAATATTGCTTTTTTCATTATATTTGGTATTAAGGTTTATTACTATTATACTTCAAAGTTACAATGAAAAAGGGTTGTTTTTTAAGATCAAAAAGATTTACTGCTTTTGGAATGTTTTTTCAGCGGTATTGATTAATTCGCAAAATATAACGCAAATTAATACATCAAAATACGATATATCTTTAAAATGATGTAAAAAATTACATTATCTTAAATTTGGATTGAAGTCATTTGGAGCATTTTTCGGCGTATTTGGGTAGTTTATCAAATTATTTTGAACATCAGAATAAATGATCCATTCGTTAATTGTAAATATAGCATTCGGTTTTACGATAGCTGTATTTCTAACCGCACGTCCATCTAAATACTCCCAATTTGTTCCGCTTCCGTCTTCTCCGACAGTGCCAAATACATCAATTCTTTTTCCTGTATTGTCTACAAGTTCATAAACATCATCACCATTTCCTGAAATATAAGTCGATTCAATAGAAGGTTCTATGCTAAAAGCATTCTTAAAATCGGTGCTTGCAATAATGGCAAATGCACCTGGAGCAATAGAAATGCTGCTTAAATCAATGGGAGAACTTGTAATAGCCGTTTCACCATTCATATACTTATTTAATTTCCATCCGCTTAAACTTACTATTGAAGTTCCTGCATTGAACAATTCTACAAATCGAGCAGATACATTATTTTTTGGGTCGGCAACTTCAGTAATCATAATTTTAGGAATGATCACTTCACATATTTTATAACTGCTATTAAATTGAACGTCTTGTAGTTTTCTAATTTCTAAGGAAGAAGTTAATACACCTATTATAGAACCATTTCCTTTAGGAAACTCGTTGTGTGCAAATAATGACTTTCCATTGGTAAAAACCTGCAATTTTGAGGTTTCTCCACACATTTCTAAAACGGAAGTCCCATTATCTGTACCGCTATAAAAGGCGAAAGCTTTTCCTAAATTTGCTGATACTAACTGCACATTATCAATTTTCACCAATGTATTTTGGTGTTTTTCTTGCTGAATTTCAGAAATTGAAATAGGTGTTGGAACTATTTCAAAAGTTTTACCAGTATTATAAATATGATTCGCAATTTCCTCGGAAATAATAGGGGCTAATTTTGTACCTTTTGGAATTCCAATGGTTAAAACGCCATCCACTTTGTTCATATATAATTTGTTGAGGTGTACCACCACTTTATCTCCTATATTGTAATCTTCAAAAATAAATTCCCTATCTATTAATAATTGAATTCCAGCAGTTGGGTTGTTCGGCTGGTCCTGAATACTTATTTTTTGTTGAAAATTACCTTGTTCATCACTTGAAATTACATAACCTTCAATAACCAAGTTTGAGGAAACTCCAAATTCCACTAAACTGCCTTGAAACCTGTTTTTTACGTCATTTATAGTTGAAGTCGGGGTAAATATTTTAGAGTAATCGCAACGAGTATTTGTAAATTTTACATCATTTTCATCGCGAATATACAATTGAAATTCATCGTAATAATTGCTTAAAATTCCAATAACGCTTCCTTTTCCTGTTGGAAGTAATTTGTTTTTAAAAGAAGCATAACCGCTATTTTTCATAATTATATTAGCAAGTAAATTACAGTCGGCATCAAAATTTTCTAACGTCCGTTCAACCGTTTGTGTGTTGTCTACATTTGCATAAGATCCCGTTAAATCGATGGTTTTAAATTGGGTGTTTTCAATTTCTACCAACATTTCCAACATACTTTTATCCAATTGTGAAGCCGTTACTTTCTTCGGAATTATGGTTGCTTGTTCACACGTTCTAATCAAGTGTTTGTCCATTTCAAAAGCAGGAATGGATTTTAAATCGCCATTTGAAATTTTTCCAATTTGAATACTTCCATA
>JAGPIQ010000043.1 GCA_018054895.1 Lutibacter sp.
GTATTTGAGTGCTGAAAACCAGGTTCAATATTATAATTATATCCTTTCCTTAAAACCAAAAAGAGTGTTATTTAATCCTGGAACTGATAATGATGAATTGGAGGATTTGTTAACTGAAAACGGAATTGCCTTTGAGCTTGCGTGTACGCTAGTTTTGTTAAGTATTCAACAATATTAATTGCGAAAACCTTTTACATCAAGTTCCATGTTTTTAAGTTTCTTTTTTAAGACCTCATATTCTTTTTGAGTAATCACATTTTTATCTTTTAAATAAATAAAGTTATCCAGTTGTTTTTCAAACGGAACATCGTGGTCAATAAATGTGTACTTGTCTTTAAGGTATTTAAATGAGTGTTTTTTAAGTGTTTCTAAAAAAGTATCCATCAATTCTCTAGAAGGGTTTAAATCGAAAAAATCAATTAGAAAGCCACCTATGGTTGCAATATAAAGCATTTTTTTTCTGCTTAACAGCGTAATTATAAAAAATATAAAGCAAGAAACACCACTTAAATACGAAAAAAACAGCTTCGTTTCTACGTTAATTTTAAAAGGATTTAATAGGAAAAAACCAAAAATAATAGCAAAACCTACGGTAATCCAAAGCGTTAATTTATTGGTGTTGAATTCACGAGTTATGGTGTTGGTCATAATTTCATCATAGGAAATAAATACCTCACGCGATTCTAAAATATCTCCAGAAAAATAAATAATTCCATCTTTGTTGAACGTCACCTTTTTTGTGGTGAACAATCTTTTTTGTGTAAATGTGTCCATATTATATTGGTGCTTATAAAATGGATTTTAAAGTAAATTTTCGTACAAACTCAACCTGTTTCTTACTGAATTTAATTCGTTTTCTAACTCATTTATTTTAGAAAGCATATTAAAAACAACATCAATTCCCTCCATATTAACTCCTAACTCATTGTGTATTCTAATTATCTTCTCTAAATCATTTATTTTATCCTGATGGATATATTGCACCTGTTCTATCGTTACAATTTCAATTAAATCGAAATCTTTTAAATTGCTTAAAAATGAAATTTCAATTTTGTAATTTTCACATAAGTTGTTGATTGTTATTAAATTATCTAAGTTCATGATGTTCTTAATTTAGCAAGTTCATTAAATAATTCTATTTCTTTTTCACTCAAATTTGTGGGTGTTTTTAGTTGATAGGTAATGTATAGATCCCCAAATTGTCCATCTTTTTTATAAATAGGAAAACCTTTACCTTTTAGCTTTATTTTAGTATTGTTTTCAGTTTCAGGTTTTACGGTTAACTTTACTTTCCCATCAAAAGTATCAACCGTAATATCTCCTCCTAAAATAGCGGTATATAACTCTAAATCAATATTTTTGTAAAGATTATCTTGGTCTAGTTTAAACGAAGTGTTGTTATGAATTGAAAATTTAATGTGTAAATCTCCATATGGTCCACCGTTTATTCCTGGGCTACCATAGCCTTTAATTTTAATAATTTGACCATTTTTTACACCTGCAGGAATGGTTAATCGAATGTTTTTTCCGTTTACGGTTAAGGTTTGTTTATGTGTGGTGTACACATCTGTTAAGTTTAACTTTAGTTCGGCACTAAAATCCTGACCTTTGTATTGAACTTTTCCTCCGCTTGGTCTTTTAGCACCTCCAAACATAGATTCAAAAAAATCTGAATAATCATTTTCAGAATAACCACCAGTTGATCTTTGTTGGTTTCCACGGCTATATTGCTGTTGTTGTTCTGCCTTTTCAAAGTGTTCTGCTTGTTCCCAGTCTTTACCGTATTTATCGTATTTTTTACGATTTTCAACATGACTTAAAACTTCATTCGCTTCATTAATTTCTTTGAAATTTTTTTCAGCGTCTTTATTATTTGGGTTTAAATCAGGATGGTATTTTCGAGCTAATTTTCGATATGCTTTTTTGATATCTTTTTCCGTTGCACTTTTTTCAATGCCTAATATTTTATAATAATCTATAAATGCCATACATTAATTATATAAAATTTGTTATTCAATAAGTTTTAAACGTTTCCTAAGGCGAAATTGTTATTTTAATAGAATAGTAAAATCTAGTTTTCTATTACTAAACATCATTAAAGTTACGGATTTTATTTAGTTTTTATAATGTTTTATCCATAGAAATTACAACGAAGTTCTACGGTGTTTTTAAACTATAAAATTCGCTCATCAAAGTCTTCGCTCCTCAAAGTCTCCTGACTTTGAGGCATGCTGATATAAGGGAAGCTAGGAATGATAATAAAAGCAGTAAAATGATAAGAAATATAGGTTTAAAGTAGTAATTAGAATTTGCTCAAAGTCGGGAGACTTTGTGGAGCTAGGTGATAATAATAACAATAAAATGATAAGAAATATAGATTTCAAATAGCAATTAGAATTTACTTAAAGTCGGGAGACTTTGCGGAGCTAGGTGATAATAATAACAATAAAATGATAAGAAATATAGATTTCAAATAGCAATTAAAATTTGCTCAAAGTCGGGAGACTTTGCGGAGCGGGGTGGGTTTTTAAATTATAAAATTAGAAAAAAGAGAAGTTTTACTTAATTTCAAACACTTTTCCAGTATCAGCCAAGTGCGTGTTTTCAAAAATTGGTTGCGCTTCTTTTTTGAAATCATCTGTATTGGTGTATCTTCCGCTATAATGCCCTACTATTAATTGACCTACGTCAGCCATTTTAGCTATTTCAGCCGCTTGTTTCGCGGTAGAATGCTTTGTGGTTTCAGCCAAATCGGCCTTGTCATGTAAAAAAGTTGCTTCGTGATATAAACACGTGGCATTTTTAATAATTGGAACTATAGAAGGCTCGTAACTAGTATCACTGCAAAACGCGTAACTTAATGGAGTGGGTGGGTTTAATGTTAATTCTTCATTTTCTACTAAAGTTCCATCATTCAATAAAAAATCACGCCCATTTTTTAAATTTTGATAATCGCAGATTTCAATTTCAGGATATTGCCAAATGGCGTTCATATCCAATTTGCGTTCGCCAATTTTTTCTTTGAATAAAAAACCATTGGTGTAAACTCTATGTGTTAAAGGAATGGTATACACTTCCACAGCATCATCTTCAAAAATAAGTTCACTGTTTTTTGATGAAAGTTCATGAAATAATAATGGGTAATGTGTCCATGAATTAGATAGTTTTAGTTGGAGTGTAATAATTTCTTTAATACCAACGGGGCCATACACGTGTAATTCTGATTCTCTATTTAAGAGTCTAAAAGTTGAAATTAAACCAACCAATCCAAAAAAGTGGTCGCCGTGTAAATGGGAAATAAAAATGTGTTTTATTTTTGAAAAACGCATTCCATATTTTCTAAGTTGAACCTGAGTTCCCTCTCCGCAATCAATTAAAAAATGGTGATTTTTTATTTCTAAAAACTGGGCAGTTGGATGTGCGTTTACTCTTGGAGTTGCTGAGTGGCAACCTAAAATGGTGAGTTTTAAACTCATTTAATAATCAAACGTTTCGAAACAATTTCATTGTCTGTTTGGATGGAATATATATACATTCCTTGTGGTGAATTGTTTCTATTAAATAATATGGAATTTAATCCTGTTTTAGCTTCCAGTTTTTCGGAATACACTACTTTTCCCAAGATGTTTTTTACTGAAAATACAACGCTTTGAGAAGTGGATGATGTAAAGTTTATTTTTGACTTTACAGTTAATGGATTTGGATACGCACCAAGTGAACTGATAGATTCAATTGGTTCATTTTTAGGTGTAGCAGTATCTGCATTTAAGTTTTGTTGTCCAAAACTAAATGTAAACGTCATTAAAAATAATATTAAAAGTAATTTTTTCATCAATAAGCACTATATATTTTTAAAATCCTAAATCTCGTTCTATAGCATCCATTTCTAACATGTCCAATGCTTCAATAAATGTTGGTACAACACTCAATTCCTCTGGAATATCATCTATATCAATTCCTTTACAAACAATAACAAAACTTGTGCCATTTGCTTTATGGCTTGCACTTAGTTTCAAAAATAACAATAAATCTTCAATTTTTGTGTTAATGTTTTCAGAAATATCAATAATTAAATGTTGGTTGGTAAATTCAACAAAAGAAGCACTGAATTTGGTGAAGAAATCATCTATCGAATTTTTACCGATTGTAATAATTGTATGTTCTGATTTTGTTACAATTTTCATATTAGTTTCTTTTAATTTGTTCAGCCAATAGATAAATAACCGCCATTCTAACGGCAACACCATTTTCCACTTGATTTAAAATGATAGATTGATCGGCATCTGCAACATCGCTCGTAATTTCAACACCACGGTTTATAGGTCCTGGGTGCATAATCACTATTTTTTTATCTAATGAATCTAATAGCGGTTTTGTAATACCAAAAAGCTGTGTGTATTCTCTGGTTGATGGAAAATAATTGATATCCATTCGCTCGTTTTGTACACGTAATACATTGGCTACATCACACCATTCTAATGCTTTTTTAATATCATATTCAACTCCAACACCTAAACTTTCTATGTATTTTGGTATTAGTGTTTTTGGACCACAAACTTTTACTTCTGCTCCTTGTAATTTTAGGGCGTAAATATTGGAAAGTGCCACTCGTGAATGTAATATATCACCCACAATCACTACTTTTTTACCTGTTACAGTTCCTAGTTTTTCACGAATAGAATACGAATCTAACAGTGCTTGTGTTGGGTGCTCATGCGTTCCATCACCTGCATTTACAATACGTGCGTCTACGTGTTTGCTTAAAAAATCACAAGCCCCAACATGCGAATGACGCATCACAACTAAATCAACTTTCATTGATAAAATATTGTTGACTGTATCTATTAATGTTTCTCCTTTTTTAACAGAAGACTGACTTGCAGAAAAGTTAATGACATCTGCAGATAATCGTTTTTCAGCCAATTCAAAAGATAGCTTTGTACGAGTACTGTTTTCAAAAAAGATATTAGCAATAGTAATATCTCTTAATGAAGGTACCTTTTTAATAGGTCTGTTAATTACTTCTTTAAAATGATCAGCTGTATTAAAAATTAAATCAATATCAGCCTTGTTTAAATGCTTAATTCCAATAAGGTGTTGTACGCTTAACTGATTCATGAACTTATTTATTTATAATATATACGGCATCTTTTCCATCGTTTTCTTTCCAATGCACAGTTACTTTTTCTTCATTGATAACATCTACTTGTCGCCCTCTATAATCTGGTTGAATCGGTAAATGCCTGCTAAATCTTCTGTCTATTAAAACTAATAATTCAACATTTGCAGGTCGTCCAAACGACTGAATTGCCGTTAATGCAGCTCTAATACTTCGGCCAGAAAACAATACATCATCAATAAAAACTACATTTTTATCTTCAATAATAAAGTTTAAGCTGGTAGAATTTGCTTCTAAAGGAGTTCCGCGTCGTCTAAAATCATCTCTATAAAAAGTAATGTCCAACAGTCCAAATTCAATAGAAGGAATGTTGTAATCTTTCTTTAAGATTTCGACTAATCGCTCAGCTAAATACGTTCCTCTTGGCTGAATACCAATAAGTACCGTATTTTTAAAATCAGTATGATTTTCAATTAACTGGCAAGCTAATCGATGTAAAATGATGTTTATTTCTTTAGAGTTAAGTAGTATTTTTTTACTCATTGTTGTACCAAACTTTGTTTGGAATACAAATATAAACCATTTTGTTAATTAATTTGTTAAAAAGATTTAGAAGTTATTTTTAATCGTTTGAAATCTTCTTGTATTTTTATTGAACTAGTAAAACATGTTTTTCAATGCCCTATAATCCAAAAGAAAATAATATTTCCCTCGTGAAATTTGAATCAATGCTGAAGACAAATAGTGTCTATTTTTTCGACTCTATGGAGTTTGAAGAAATTATTCAACATTATTTAGATTCAGGTAAAAATTCGTTGGCAAAAAAAGCGATAAATTTAGGGTTACGGCAGCATCCTAATTCAATAATGTTAAAACTATTGAATGCAGAGTTGTTGATTTTTAATGATAATTTGGAGGAAGCTTCGAAATTATTAAAGGAATTACAAGCTATTGAACCTACAAATGATGAAATTTATGTGCAACAAGCGAGTATTTTATCTAAGCGAGATGATCATTTAGGCGCCATAGATTGCTTGAAAGTTGCATTAAGTTTTACTGATGATGAGGTAGATGTGTACTCCATAATTGGAATGGAATACATGTATTTAGATAATTTTGACGAAGCTTTAAGTTGCTTTTCAAAGTGTTTGGAAGAAGACGTTGAAGATTATTCTTCTTTATACAATGTAATTTATTGTTTCGATATGCAAAGTAAGCATGAAGAGGCTATTGCATTTTTAATAAAACACATTGATGTAGATCCTTATAGTGAAGTTGCTTGGCATCAATTAGGAAGGCAACATTTTATATTAGAACAATTTGAGGAGGCTTTAAGAGCTTTTGATTATGCCGTTTTAATTGATGATTTGTTTGTTGGTGCATACTTAGAAAAAGCAAAAACATTAGAGCAATTAGGGTTGTTTGAATTAGCCATAGAAAATTACAAAACAACTGTTGAATTGGATGATCCAACGTCATTTGCGTTTGTAAGAATTGGAGAATGTTACGAGAAATTAAACAAATCTACACAGGCAATTCAATTTTATAAAAAAGCAGTACACGAAGATCCTTTGTTAGATAAAGGTTGGATTGCAATTACGGAACTGTATTGTAAGCGTAAAAACTACGGAAAAGCGTTGTATCATATAAACAAAGCGTTGGATATTGACGATCAAAACCCAATTTATTGGCGAAAGTTTGCAGAAATTAATTTGAAATTAAATCAATTTGAAGAAGCTGTTGAAGGATTTGAAAATTGCATTATTCTTCAAGATTTTGAATTGGTTATTTGGATTGGTCTAAGTGATGTTTTATGTTTTATTGGGGAATATGAAGATGCGTTAGAGTATTTGTTAAAAGCAAAAACATTGTTCAAAAATTTTGCTGAAATTGATTATCGATTGGCATGTTTATATTTTAAGGTTAAAAATTATAAAAAAGGAACACTTCATCTTACAAAAGCGTTAAAAATAGATTTCGAATATCATTCTATTATTAAAGAAATTTTCCCTGAAGTTTATCAAATGACAATTGTACAAGATGTGATTGATAATTTTAATTAAACTACCTAAAAAATGTTACATTTGTCGTAAATCAAAAAAGATAAAATGCAGCAAAGAAATTTATTTCAATACTTAATTATTAGTTTAAAAGGGGTGGCAATGGGTGCTGCAGATGTTGTTCCAGGTGTTTCTGGAGGGACAATCGCTTTTATTTCTGGGATATATGAAGAATTACTTCAATCCATAAGTTCTATAAATATAAATACGGTTAAATTATTAAAAACGGAAGGAGTAAAAGCTGTTTGGAATAAAATAAACGGAAACTTTTTGTTGGCGTTAGTCTCAGGGATATTTATCAGTATTTTATCACTTGCAAAATTAATTACCTATTTATTAGAACATGAACAAATTTTGGTGTGGTCTTTCTTTTTTGGGTTGGTTTTAGCCAGTATTTTATTTGTAGGAAAGCAAATTTCAAAATGGGATGTTTTAACAGTTGTTGTGTTGGTTTTAGGAGCGGTTTTAGCATATTATATAACGACATTGCAACCTTTAGTTACTGAAAATTCCTCTTTGTTTTTTATTTTTCTATCGGGGTCTTTGGCAATTTGTGCCATGATTTTACCAGGAATTTCAGGAGCTTTTATTTTGGTATTGTTAGGAGCGTATAAACCTGTTTTAGATGCTATTCATAATAAAGATTTTAAAATTATTATAACCTTTGCAATAGGTGCAATTGTTGGTTTATTATCTTTTTCAAAAGTCTTAAATTGGTTATTTAAGCATCATAAAAATTTGACATTGGCTGGTTTAACAGGGTTTATATTAGGTTCTTTAAATAAAATATGGCCCTGGAAAGAGGTTGTTACCTGGCGTACAAATTCACATGGTATTCAAGTGCCTTTTAACGAGGAAAGTGTTTCTCCATTCAATTTTAATGGTGAAGCGCAATTGTTAACAGCTATTACATTGGCAATTGTTGGCTTCGCAGTCATTTTGATTTTAGAAAAACTGGCAAGCTTTTCTTCAAAAAAATAAATATGGCACGGGAACGCAACGCATTAGATAAATTATTCCTTTTTTTAAAAGGATTATCTATGGGCGCTGCAAATAAAGTTCCGGGAGTTTCTGGCGGAATGGTGTCTTTTGTTCTTGGGTTTTATGAAGAAATGATTTATTCCTTTCGAAAAATTAATTTTAAAGCATTTAAACTCTTATCAAACGGTCGTTTTAAAAGCTTTTATTACTACGTAAACGCTCCTTTTTTACTATTGATTTTTAGTGGTAGTATGTTTAGCTATTTTAGTATTTCATTAGTGTTGGATTATTTAATAGCAACTTACGAACTATATGTTTGGAGTACTTTTTTTGGAATGATCATTGGTTCTATTTATTATATTTCAAAAGATTTTAACGATTGGAGCACCAAAAATATAACAGCAATGTTAACAGGTGTTGTGGTTGGAATTGCCATTAGTTTTATGAGTCCAGCTGTGGAAAATGACAATTTGTGGTTTGTGTTTTTCTGCGGAATTATAGGTGTTTCAGGAATGACATTACCTGGTTTATCAGGCTCCTTTATTTTGATATTAATGGGGAATTACGTGCTGTTATTGGTAGATTCGGTAGCAATGCTTTATAAAACTATTTATGAAGTAGTAGGGGGCGATTTTAGCTTTTGGTATAGTGAAGAACGCATGAATTACCTAAAAATAGTGTCAATCTTCACATTAGGTTCTGCTTTTGGGTTGGTCACAACATCACATATTTTAGGTTGGGTTTTAAAACGATGGCATCAAATTGTAACGGCGGTAATTATTGGTTTTATTGCGGGCTCTTTAGGAATTGTGTGGCCTTGGAAAAGAGCGACTTTTAAAATAGTAAATGGAAAAGAATTATACGATATTCGTGGAGATAAAGTGGTAGAGAATTTTGAGCGTTATTTTCCAGATTTTGCAAATAGCCAAACGTGGTTAGCTATACTTTTTGTAATAATTGGCGTTGGAATAATATTAACATTAGATAAATACGGTTCAGACCGAAAAAAAGATACAAATGGAAGAAAGAGTTAAATTTGGCATTTTAGGAAAAAATATTTCATATTCATTTTCTCCAAAATATTTTGCTGAGAAATTTGAGAAATTAGGACTTCATAATCATAAATATTTTACATTCGATATTCCTGAAATTGAGGAATTTCCATTTTTATTATATCATAGAGAACACGAATTTAGAGGTATTAACGTTACTATACCATATAAAGAGAGTGTTATGAGGTATATGGATGAGCTGAATGATGATGCCAAAGAAATTGGAGCAGTAAACACCATTAAAATAATGGATGATAATACGTTGGTGGGTTATAATACCGATTATTATGGTTTTTCAAAATCGATAGAACCATTACTAAAAGAACATCATAAAAAAGCATTGATTTTAGGAACCGGTGGAGCTTCAAAAGCTATTGCGTATGCCTTAAATAAAATGAACATCAGTTATAAGTTTGTTTCAAGAAATGTAGCAGACGATGCATTTTTATATTCATTATTATCAAAAGAAATTTTGGAAGAATACACTTTAATTGTAAATTGTTCCCCAATAGGAACACATCCGAACATAGAAGGCTGTCCGAATATACCCTATCAGTTTTTAACAAATCAACATTTGTTATACGATTTAATTTACAACCCTGCCGAAACAAAATTTTTAAGACAAGGACGTGAAAATGGGGCAGTTACAAAAAGTGGAATAGATATGTTAGCGTTACAAGCAGAAAAATCATGGGAAATTTGGAACTCCTAAAATAATAATCATAAAACAACGCAACTTTTTAGTTAAAAGCTCATCTAATAATGAGACAATAATGTAAAAGTTATTAAAAAGAAATATTGAACCTTAAACATTTTTATATGTTAGACACAAATGCTACATCACCAGAAGAGAATAACAATTCTAATTCTCTAATTTCAGAAGAAATTTCAACGCCAATTGCCACTACAGATTCTAATAGTGCTATTGACGAAATTGACAATAATATCGCAGAATCGTCCGAAGATACAGTACATGAAAATGTGGAAGAAAAAGATTATTCCAATTTATCTTTAGAGGAGTTAGTTGAAGAATTAACAGTTCTGGTTAAAGAAAGTCCAGTTCAAGGAATTCAAAATAATGTGAATAGTCTTAAAAATGCGTTCAACATGAAATTTGGAGAACTGCTTAAAAGTGAAAAAACAGCATTTATTGAAGCAGGTGGCGATGTTTTAGAGTTTCAATTTAGCAGTCCTACAAAAACGTTATATAATAGCGTTTTATATGATTATAAGGTTAAAAGGAGTGAGTTTTATGCAAAGCAAGAAAATGCATTAAAAAATAATTTAGAATTAAAATTAGGGTTAATTGAAGAGTTAAAGCATTTAATTGACAATGCGGATGGTTCTACAATGTACAAAGTGTTTAAAGATATTGAAGATAGATGGAAAACGATAGGGCCTATTCCAAGAGCTAAATATAATGATGCTTGGAAAACATACCATCACCATGTAGAACGATTTTATGATTTACTTCACTTAAATAATGATTTACGCGATTTAGATTTTAAACATAATTTAGAAGAAAAATTAAAATTAGTTGTTAAGGCAGAAGAATTAGGCGAATTGGAAGATGTAAATGAAGCATTTAAAGAATTGCAATTAATTCACAAAATGTGGAAAGAAGATATTGGACCTGTTGAAAGAAGTGATAGAGAGGAATTATGGAATAGATTTAGTGAAGCAACAAAAAAAATTCACGATAAACGACATGATTTTTTTAAAGATGTTCGTTCTCAATACGAAGATAATGAACAAAAAAAGTTTGAAATTATTTCTTTAATAGAAGCTGTTGATCATTCAAAAAATGAAACTAGAGCAGATTGGCAAAAAACGATCGATAAGGTAGATGCTTTAAGAACGGAGTTTTTTAATGTTGGTCAAATTTCTCATGCAAAAAGTGATGAAATTTGGAAGAAATTCAAGACTGTTACTAAAAAATTCAATGTAGCAAAGAATAACTTCTTTAAAGATGTTAAAAAAGATCATTTAGATAATTTAAATGCTAAAAAGTTATTAATTGAAAAAGCAGTAGCATTAAAGGACAGTGAAGATTGGGAAGGAACTACTGAAGTAATGAAAAAAATTCAGGCTGATTGGAAAAAAATTGGACACGTTCCAAGAAAATACTCTGATAAGCTTTGGAAAGAATTTAAAGATGCGTGTAATTTCTTTTTTGATAAACTGCATAAAATGCAAGATCAAGGAAATAAAGAGCAGTTAGAAGTCTTTAATGAGAAAAAAGATATTTTAAAGAGTTTAAAAGAAGATGTTGAGGATGATGGTAAAGATATTTCAATTGAAGACTTAAAGGAGTATGTAAAAGGATGGAAAGAATTAGGTAGAGTTCCTTTTGAAATGCGTCATATTGAAGTGAAATTCAATAAATTAATTGATAAAATAGCTGAGAATAATGATGATATTGATAAGCAAGAAGTTGAAATGATTAAATTCAAAATTCTTGTAAATGGATATTTAGAACAAAAAAATTATAGAAAATTAGATGGAGAACAATTATTTGTTCGTAAAAAAGTAGATGAAGCCATTAAAGAAATTCAACAGTTAGAAAATAATTTAGGATTTATTTCTAACATTTCTGAAGATAACCCAATTGTGAAAAATGTACGTGACAACATTAATGAAAGCAAAGAAAAATTGGATATTTGGAAATCGAAGTTGGCTTATCTAAGACAATTAGAATACTAAACTAAACTCAATACCAAACGGAAAAGGTTCAATTTTTAATTAGATTGAACCTTTTTTTATTTGTTTTTTGGAACCTGCCCGTCCGCAGGCGGGTTTAAAATCTCGTATACGTATTCTGAAGGAGTTATATTTTAGTCATTCAGAATACTTCTAGAAATTACGATTTTTTGAATTTCAGAAGTGCCTTCATAAATCTGAGTAATTTTAGCATCACGCATAAAACGTTCCACGTGATATTCTTTTACAAAACCATAGCCGCCGTGTATTTGCACAGCTTCCACAGTAACTCTCATAGCCATTTCTGCGGCGTATAATTTAGCCATTGCACCGCTTAAGTCGTAATTTTGATGTTGATCTTTATCCCAAGCCGCCTTCATGCATAAATGTCGTGCAGCTTCTATTTCAGTCGCCATATCTGCTAATTTAAAGGCAATTGCTTGATGTTTACTGATTTCTTTCCCAAAAGCTTTTCTTTCTTTGGAGTATTTCAATGCCAATTCATAAGCTCCAGAAGCAATTCCTAAGGCTTGTGAGGCAATTCCTATGCGTCCGCCAGCCAATGTTTTCATAGCGAATTTAAACCCAAAACCATCTTCTCCAATTCTATTTTCTTTAGGAACTTTTACATCCGTAAACATAATAGAATGCGTGTCTGAACCACGAATACCCAACTTGTTTTCTTTGTTACCAACCACAAAACCTTCGGTGCCTTTTTCAATAATTAAGGCATTAATTCCATGATGCGCTTTTTCAATATCAGTTTGAGCGATTACAATATATACACTAGCAGTTCCTCCATTTGTAATCCAGTTTTTGGTGCCGTTTACCAAATAATGGTCACCTTTGTCAATAGCTGTGGTGCTTTGTGAAGTAGCATCAGAACCTGCTTCAGGCTCGCTTAAACAGAAAGCACCAATAATTTCGCCTTTAGCCAGAGGAACTAAATATTTTTGTTTTTGCGCTTCAGTTCCGTAAGTTTCTAATCCCCAACAAACTAAAGAGTTGTTAACGGACATTACTACGGAGGCGGAGGCATCAATTTTAGATATTTCTTCCATAGCCAAAACATAGGAAATTGTATCTAGTCCACTTCCTCCATATTGTGGGCTTACCATCATTCCTAAAAATCCCATTTCACCCATTTTTTTCACTTGTTCTGTAGGGAATTGTTGATTTTCATCGCGGTCAATAACACCTGGAAGTAATTCGGTTCGCGCAAAATTTCGAGCTGCATTTCGAATCATCAGTTGCTCTTCAGTTAGATTAAAGTTCATAATTCATAAAAGTTTTGGCGTGAAACATACATTTTATCAAATATAAGTTTTTTTTAAGTGAAATTTTAGTAAATATGTAAGTTCTTAACATAAGGTAAATTACAATGGAAAAAATGAAATCTTGGTGGGTTTTAGGTTTAATGTCAGGAACTTCTTTAGATGGTTTAGACATCATTTATACACATATTTTTATAGAAAACGGACATTATAAATTTAGTATAATGGCTTGTGAAACAATTCCGTATCCTAAAGAATGGGAGTTTAAACTTAAAAATGCGTTTTTTGAGTCTTCTGAAAATATTGAAAAATTAAATATTGATTATGGTGTTTATTTGGGAGAGAAAGTAACTGAGTTTAGAATAAAAAATACGATTGAAAAAATCGATTTTGTGGCCTCTCATGGGCATACTATATTTCATAAACCAAATGAAGGATATACGCTGCAAATTGGAGATGGACAGACAATATCTACTATTACAGGATTGAAAGTGGTATGCGATTTTCGAACTCAAGATGTTGAATTAGGTGGGCAAGGAGCTCCTTTAGTTCCGATAGGAGACCAATTATTGTTTTCGGAATATGCATATTGTCTAAATTTAGGTGGTTTTGCCAATATTTCAAATGATGTGGATGGAAAACGAATTGCTTTTGATGTGTGTCCTGTAAATATTGTAATGAATCATTATTCGAAAAAGATAGGCCTAAATTATGACGATGGTGGGAAAATTGCGCAATCAGGAATTATGAACCCAGATTTACTGAAAGCATTAGATGGATTGGAATATTATAAAAAACCAATTCCAAAATCGTTGGGGTTTGAATATGTGAATGAAATTATTTTTCCATTGATTGATTCTTACCAATTAAAAGTAGAAGATGTTTTGCTGACTTTTGTGAATCACGTGGTTAACCAAATTAGCAACTGCTTAAATCAGCAAAAAAACGATCTGCTTTTGGTAACTGGAGGAGGAGCTTTCAACGTTTTTTTGATTAATGAGTTGAAAAAAACAGTAAAAAACAAGATTATTTTGCCAGAAAACAATACAATTAATTTTAAAGAAGCATTAATATTTGCATTTTTAGGAGTATTACGCACTGAAAATCAGGTGAATTGCTTGAGTAGCGTAACAGGGGCAATAAAAGACCATAGTTCAGGTAAAATCTTCATTAAAAACGGTTAGTTTTTATTATATTTGTTGCTGTTCGTTTTTGAAAAATGAGTTGTAGAGAAACGATTTTTAGAATAACGGAAAATTAATGAAACAAATAAAAAATAAAATTTAGCTATTCGGCTAAGTGTAAAAAGAAAATTTAAAAAATGGAAACACTAATTATTGTAATTTTTGTAATAGGTTATTTAGCGATAACTTTAGAGCACAATCTGAAATTAGATAAACTTATTCCTGCATTAGCCATGATGGCTTTTTTATGGGCAATTGTAGCTTTTGGAATTGATGGTTTTGCCAATTGGTTTGATTCAGCAAGTCATTCGCTTATTGATGGTTTTGCCAATTTTACAAGTGAAGAGAAACATCATTTGTTAGAAGAAACCTTATTACATCACTTAGGGAAAACAGCAGAGATATTATTCTTTTTATTAGGAGCAATGACAATTGTTGAAATTATTGATTATTTTGATGGTTTTGCAACTTTTAAAAACTATATAAAAACAAAAAACAAAAAGAAATTATTGTGGATTTTTGCAGCATTAGCATTTATTTTATCTGCTATTATTGATAATCTTACGGCTACGATTGTTTTAATTACAATTCTTCAAAAAATAATTAAAGATAAAGACGTACGAATTTGGTTTGCAGGTTTAATTATTATTGCAGCAAATGCAGGTGGTGCTTGGTCTCCAATAGGAGATGTTACCACAACAATGCTTTGGATTGGAAAAAAAGTAACTACAGAAAAATTGATTGAGTATTTAATTATTCCTTCAATTTTATGTACTGTTGTTCCAGCATTTATTGCTTCATTCTTAAAACCATTTCAAGGGGAGTTAGAAGAGGGAGCTGTTGAAGAAGTACAAGCAAAAAGTAAATATGGGGCAAGAATGCTATACTTAGGATTAATAGCAATTATTTTTGTGCCTATATTTAAAACTATTACTCATTTACCTCCGTATGTTGGTATGATGCTTTCGTTATCTGTAGTTGGTATTTTTGCGGAAATATACAGTAGATTTCAGTTTAATATATCGCGCGTAATTGAGACTGAAGGAGATGATTCTCATGGTTTTCATAGTCCGATACATAAATCCTTGTCACGTATAGAAATGCCAAGCGTACTGTTTTTCTTTGGTATTTTAATGGCGGTAGCTGCTTTAGAATCTTTAGGGATGTTATTTATTGGTGCAGATCATTTAAAAGTTCTTATTCCAAATACGGATGTTGTAATTATGTTGTTAGGAGTTGGGTCAGCTGTTGTGGATAATGTGCCATTAGTTGCAGCGAGTATGGGAATGTTTCAAGAACCAATTGACGACCATATTTGGCACTTTATTGCATATTCAGCAGGTACAGGAGGAAGTATGTTAATTATTGGATCTGCAGCAGGTGTTGTAGCTATGGGTATGGAGAAAATTAACTTTTTCTGGTACTTTAAAAATATTGCTTGGTTAGCTGCCGTTGGGTTTATAGTTGGAGCAGTAGCCTTTATGTTTTTAAGACAGTTTTAGGCTGTATTAACTGCTAAAAATCATATTTAAAGCTATCTTTTCATCTTTTTGAAAAGGTAGCTTTTTTGTTTTAAAATAATTTTTTATTTCATAATATTTACTACATTTAATCTGCTAAAAAAGGACTTTGTTTTGAATGATTTAAAATGAAAAATAGTTGTTTTAGAAGTGCTCAAGTCTAAAATAATGTTGTGGAGAAAGATTCATAAAAACTTCAAGAAAATGAGTCTATCTTCTATGAAATTTAATTTTTCGTTTTACAATTTCAAGTATTAAAAGCTGTCTTAAAAAATAAAGAGAGTAGAGATCTTGGTTGTTGAATTCAAGAATAAAGACTTTTGTTAATGGATTTATTAATTTAACAATTATTTTTTTATGGAAAGTATTTTAATTCTCATTTTTATTTTAGGCTATTTAGCTATAACTCTTGAGCATTCTTTAAAAATAGATAAGCTTATTCCAGCATTATCTATGATGGTTCTAATGTGGGCCGTTATTTCAGTAGCGCATTTAGAAACTTTTAGAGTAGATGATGTGCTAAAGGCATTAGTACCAGCAGATTTTAACGATATGTTGCTCCATCATTTTGGTAAAACTACTGAAATTTTAATATTTTTAATTGGAGCAATGACCATTGTTGAAATTATTGATTATTTTGACGGGTTTTCAGCAATTAAAGGGTTTGTTAAGACCAAAAGTAAACGCAAACTTATTTGGGTATTTTGCGGGATAGGCTTCTTTTTATCTGCGGTAATTGATAATCTTACAGCAACTATTATTTTAATTTCAATTCTCAGAAAAATTATTAAATCAAATGAATTAAGGGTTTGGTATGCCAGTTTAATAGTTATTGCAGCAAACGCAGGAGGTGCTTGGTCGCCAATTGGAGATGTTACAACAACAATGCTTTGGATAGCGAATAAGGTAACTGCCTTAAAATTAATTGAACATTTAATAATTCCTTCCATCGTTTCATTGATAGTTCCTTTAATAATTGCATCGTTTTTACCAATATTCAAAGGGGAAATAAGTGAAGCTGTAGTTGATGCTACTGATGCATCAAGACATAGTAAATTAATGTTTTATTTAGGGTTAGGCGGTATTGTTTTTGTACCAGTATTTAAAACAGTAACACATTTACCTCCTTATTTAGGTATGATGCTTTCGCTTGCTGTTATTGCATCCGTTGCAGAAATTATAAGTAGACGAAAAATTGAATTAACTACATTGGAAGATGTTTCAGTGCATGTAAGTCCAGTTCACAAGTCATTGTCTCGTATTGAGTTACCAAGTGTTTTGTTTTTCTTAGGAATATTAATGGCTGTAGCGGCATTAGAATCTGTAGGTCAATTGTTTTTGTTTTCGGAATGGTTAAGTACTACTATTCCTAATTTGGATATTGTTGTGCTTATTTTAGGAGCTGCCTCCTCTATTATTGATAATGTACCTTTGGTTGCAGCAAGTATAGGAATGTTTCAACATGGTTTAGATGATATGTTATGGCATTTTATAGCATTTTCAGCAGGAACAGGAGGAAGTATGTTGATTATTGGTTCTGCAGCTGGTGTTGTAGCTATGGGAATGGAAAAAATAAATTTCTTTTGGTATTTTAAAAATATTACTTGGTTGGCTGCTGCTGGATTTTTAGCAGGTGCGTTGACATTTATTATAATGCGTATTTTTATATTTATTTAATGAAGTTCTAAATTTTTTATTTCAAATTTTTTCTTTTTTTTTGCACTAAACAATTTTGTTGATGTACATTCGTTAATTATTAGAACAATTATCAATTTTTATGGCTAATTCAATTCAAGATTCAATACAAAACACGTCGGATGTATTAACCGAAGCTGTTCCAGTAGAAAAAACACTATCAATATACAATCTTATAATGGATGGTGGTGTTGGAGGACAAGTAATTATCGCAATCCTTGTTGCCTTATTGGCAATTGCCTTGTATATTTATTTTGAACGTTTTTTTGCGATTAAGGCGGCTTCACAAACGGATAGTAATTTTATGAATCAAATTCGTGATCATGTTTCTCATGGGAAGTTAGATTCAGCAAAATTATTGTGTGCACAAGCCAATACACCAGCATCGCGTTTGGTTGAAAAAGGGATTACAAGAATTGGAAAACCATTGGCAGATATTCATACAGCTATTGAAAATGCGGGTCGGTTAGAAATTTATAAATTGGAGAAAAACGTAAGTGTGCTTGCAACTATTGCAGGGGCAGCTCCAATGCTTGGATTTTTAGGAACTGTGATTGGTATGATCGTTGCCATTCATGAAATTGCAAATGCAGGAGGGCAAATTGATATAAAAATGTTGTCCGACGGTTTATATACCGCAATGACAACTACTGTAGCGGGACTTATTGTTGGAATTATAGCCTATGTGCAATACAATCATTTGGTGGTTAGAACTAATAAAGTGGTGTATGAAATGGAAGCAAAGTCGGTTGAGTTTTTAGATTTATTGAACGAACCAATTTAAAATATTTAAAAATTAAATAATTTAAATATTAAAGGTTAAAATAATCAATTTTTAAATCAATCAACAAAAAACAGCATAATGGATATTAGAGGAAGAAATAAAGTAAATCCAAATTTTAACATGTCGTCTATGACGGACATCGTATTCTTATTGTTGATTTTTTTTATGATTACTTCAACATTAGTTACAACAAGCGCTTTAGATATTTTATTGCCTAAAGCTAGTGGTAAAACAGAGAATAAAAAGTCAACTTCTGTAACAATAACAAAAGATTTAATTTTTTATTTAGATGATAAAATTGTTGATGAAACAACTTTAGAAGCGGATTTACTGGCTACATTAAGCGGTCAAGAAATGCCAACAATAATTTTACGCGCAGAAGAAGGTGTTCCAATTGAAAATGCTGTAATGGTAATGGATATTGCGAATAGAAATCGATTTAAAGTAATTTTAGCGGTAAGGCCAAAATAAAGACATGAATTTTTTAGATACCAAATATAAGCGCCAATCAGCAGCAATAACATCAGTACTAATGTTATTGCTGCTAATTGCGTTGTTTTTTTTTGGTTTACGATATTTAGATCCTCCAATAGAGTATGGTATTGCTGTTAACTTTGGAACTTCGGATGTGGGAATGGGAGATGTACAACCTACAGAACCTTTGAAATCTGCATCAGAGGAGGTTGTGGAGCAGCAAGAAGAAAAAGTAGAACAACAAGTGGTTACAAAAGCTACTACTGCTACTGTTTCTGAAAATGTGGTAACTCAAAATATTGAAGATGCCATAGCTATTCAAAAAAAACAGGAAGCTCAAAAAAAAGCAGATGAATTAGCACGCGTGGAAAAAATAAAGAAAGACGCAATTGCAAAACAAAAAGCTGCGGAAGCTGCAAATCGAAAAAAATTAGATGCCTTAATTGGTGGTTTTAACAATTCTAACGGAAAAGCTTCAGGAGGTGAAGGTAACGACAATGTGCCAGGCGATAAAGGTAAAACAACTGGCGACCCGAATGCAAAAGGATACTATGGAAACGGCGGAAACGGTGGCGGTGGAGATTATCAATTAGGAAATAGAAAACCAATTATTAGACCTGAGCCAGAGTTTTTATGTGATGAAGATGCGTTAGTAGTTGTAAGGATTGAGGTTGATAGAAATGGAAAGGTTATAAAAGCTTCTCCAGACAGGGGAACTACAGCTATTAAAGATTGTACAATTAAAGAAGCAATAAAAGCAGCCTTAGAAACGACATGGGAGCCTAGCAAGGATGGTGAAATAAAACAAGTTGGAACTATTAAATATACATTTAGATTAAAATAATAATTTAATGAATTACAATAACACTGTTAATTGGATGTTTGCTCAATTGCCAATGTTTCAACGTCAAGGGAAAGCAGCATTTAAAAAAGACTTAACAAACACCATTAAATTTTCAACATATTTAGGCTCACCTGAAAAACAGTTTAAGTCTATTCACGTAGCAGGAACAAATGGAAAAGGATCTACAAGTCATATGTTGGCTTCTGTATTTCAAGAGGCAGGATATAAAGTTGGGTTGTACACGTCGCCGCATTTAAAGGATTTTCGAGAACGTATAAAAATAAATGGACAGGTTATAAGTGAAAACGAAGTTGTTGCATTTATTGCTAAGAATAAGACTTTTTTAGAGGAACATAGTTTGTCGTTTTTTGAAATGACTGTCGGCATGGCGTTTGATTATTTTGCAAAAGAAAAAGTGGACATTGCTATTGTTGAGGTTGGTTTGGGTGGACGATTGGATTCAACAAATATTATTCAACCAGAACTATCCATTATTACCAATATTGGGTTAGATCACACGCAGTTTTTAGGAACTACTTTGGTGGAAGTAGCTAGTGAAAAAGCAGGAATCATAAAACAGAATACTCCTGTTGTAATTGGGGAACTTCAAGAAGAAATTTTTCAGGTTTTTCAAAAAAAAGCATCTGATAACAATGCTGAAATTTTTATTGCTTCAAAAAACAGCAATGTAGAATATCAGTCTGATTTAAAAGGAGGTTATCAAGTTCATAATATAAAAACAGTGGTACAAGCTATCAACGTTTTACAATCAAAAGGCTATGAGATTTCTGAAGAGAATTTGGTAGAAGGCTTGAATAATGTTGTTAAAAATACAGGACTTTTAGGAAGATGGCAACAATTAAGTACAAGCCCACGGGCATTTTGCGATACAGGTCATAATAAAGAGGGATTGCTGTATGTTTTAAAGCAGTTGGAGAAACAAAGCTACAATCAATTGCATTTTGTATTTGGAGTTGTAAATGATAAAGATTTAACGACCATTTTAGATTTATTTCCTAAAAAAGCAATGTATTATTTTTGTAAACCAGATTTACCACGCGGTTTAGATCCGTTTTTATTAAGTGAACAATGTAAATCATACGGTTTGGAGGGGAAAGTGTATAATTCTGTTAAAGAAGCTTATAGCACAGCGCTAAGTGTTGCATCCAATGATGATTTTGTATTTGTAGGAGGTAGTACTTTTGTGGTAGCAGAAGTTGTATAAAAAGATCACTATTTACGGTAAAGGTGCCTTTAATTAAAAAATTTAGTAGCATCCGTTCTGCTGAAATTTAAACGTAGCATACATTTTAAAATATTGATAATAAACACGTTGGTTTAGTGTGTTTTTTTTGAATGAAAAAAGAGATCATTATTTTATATAATTTTTTAAAAAAGTATTGTTTTATATGAAATTGAATTATATATTTGCAACCGCTTAGGGCAATTAGCTCAGTTGGTTCAGAGCACCTCGTTTACACCGAGGGGGTCGGGGGTTCGAATCCCTCATTGCCCACAAAAGAGTATTAGACTCAACCAAGAACCCGTAAACACTATTGTTTGCGGGTTTTTTCATTTTTAAAAACATCAATATCACTTTTTTGGGATCAATACGGATCAATACCAAAAGTTGTGGGATTTTAGAATTATGCATAAATATTTGAGAGTCTAAAGAGGAAGAATTCTATGTTTCTAACACCTCTAAACTGTGCTCTAAAGGCTTTTATTTTAGCATTAAAAGATTCTGCTGATGCGTTCGTACTTCTGTTATCAAAATAGTTAAGTATATTTTGATAATGTATTGAGATTGTTCTAGCAA
>JAGPIQ010000142.1 GCA_018054895.1 Lutibacter sp.
TTTCATGATAATTTACGTGCGCAAATACGTTTGTTGAATGATTATAATACCGAAAAAAATACTGAAAAAATAATTGAGAATATTCCGTATTTAATTGAAGGAATTAAACGCTTATTGTCTATTGAAGACTCGAAGTTGTTTCCAAATTCTATGGAATTGTTATCAGAAGAAGAATGGAAAGAATTTTACATTGGCGATGAAGAAATAGGGTGGATGTTGTTGGAAAAACCAGCGCCGTATCCAGCAATTGAAGAAGAAGCGTATGTGCATCCAAGTCAAGATTTTTCAAAACGTGATTTGTCGTTTTCATTGGAAAATACTTTTCATTACGATGAAGGTTATATGACACCGGAACAAGTAAATTTATTACTGCGTTTTTTACCAGTTGATATCACTTTTGTGGATGAAAATGACAAAGTTATTTTTTACAATAGAGGTGACGATCGCGTTTTTCCACGTAGTAAAGGTATTATTGGGCGTGAAGTAAAATTTTGCCATCCGCCAAAAAGTGTGCACATGGTGTTGCGTATTGTGGAGGAATTTAAAGCAGGAACAAAAGATGTTGCAGAATTTTGGTTCAATTTTAAAGGACAAACAATTCACGTACGGTATTTTGCTATTAGAGACAACAATAAGCAGTATAAAGGTGTTATTGAAATGTCGCAAGATATTACGGATATTCAGAAATTAACAGGAGAACAACGTCTATTAGATTGGGATTAAGGTTATGGAAGTAAGCAAAATTAATTATAAAAATATAGCCTATCCTCCAGGAGGTATTTTGATGTGGATAATTATCATTTTAGAATTGTTCACCTTTGGAATAGCGTTAATTGCGATGGCTTCTTATAGTACGGATGAACCCGAAGTTTTTCATTCATCACGATTGCTGTTAAACGCTACTTTTGGCGCAATAAATACTGTGTTTTTGTTGACAAGTGGATTTTTTATGGCAAAATCTGTGGAAAGTTTTAAATTGAATGAAATCAAAAAGACAGCCTCACTTTTACAATATACAATGCTTGGAGGCTTCTTGTTTCTTATTTTAAAAAGTGTAGAATACTATTTAAAAATTGAAGGCGGTTATACTATTGGATATAACACGTTCTTTTCATTTTATTGGATGCTCACACTATTTCACGTCATTCATGTACTTGTTGGACTTGTAATTTTAGGTGTTATTTATGTTGGTTTAAAAAAGGAGAAATCAACAACTTCAGTGGAAGATTTTGAGGCAAGTGCAACTTTTTGGCATATGTGCGATCTTATTTGGTTGTTATTATTTCCTGTAATTTATTTAATATTTTAATATGAAAGTATCAAAATTAACCATCGTTTGGATCAGTTTGTTAGTGTTAACAATTTGTTCGGCAATATTATCTAATTCAACTACAATAGCATTTGCATCATTATTTATTTTAATATTAGCGGCTATAAAATTTATGATAGTAGCATTTTATTTTATGGAAATGAAAAAAGCGCATGTTTTTTGGAAAATTTTTATTTCTGGATTTTTATTACTGTTTGTTGGTGTACTTAGTATGTTTATTTAATAGTTGTAAAAGTTGATAAAAATCAGTATTTTTAAAATTTAATGCGTGTATTTTTGTTTGATGAAGACTTAAAGGTCTTATTCTATTTAAATTAGATATTAACGAAAACAACTACCAATGAGAAAGTATTTTTACATAACAATTTTAGTAGCATTCGCTGGAACAACAACTTTTGCTCAACAATTTGATTTATCAGCCGAAATTCGTCCACGGTATGAAAACAGACATGGATTTGGTACATTATTACCAACAAATGCGGATGGAGCAAATTTTGTTTCACAACGTACGCGTTTAAATTTTGACTTTAGTCAAGATAAAATTAAATTAGGAGTTTCTTTACAAAATGTGAGAACTTGGGGAGATATTAGTACGCTAGGTGCAGATGATCAAGCTACAATGCTACATGAAGCATGGGCTCAAGCGTTATTAACTGATAACTTTTCAGTAAAATTGGGTCGTCAAGAAATTGTATATGATGATCATCGAATTTTTGGGAATGTAGGTTGGGCGCAACAAGCTAGAAGTCATGATGCTATGATAGCTAAATTTAGCCTATCTGAAAAAAGCAAGTTAGATGTAGGTTTTGCTTTAAATGCTGATGCACAAACGAATATTGATAATTTATATTCAAATACAGCAGGTTATAAAACTTTCCAATACGCTTGGTATCATACAGATTTTAGTAGTGTTGGTTTAAGTTTATTAGCATTAAACAATGGTGTTGAGTATATAAAAGCAGGGGAGCAAGAAGTTGCGTATTCTCAAACGCTAGGAACTCATATTACTGTAAAAGAGGGTGATTTATCTTCAGATTTTTCTTTGTATTTACAAACTGGTGAAATTGGAGGAAATGACGTAAGTGCTTCCAACTTTGCAGCAAACTTAAAGTATAAGTTAAATAGTCAATTTACTGTTGGTTTTGGTGGTGAATACTTGTCAGGGAAAGATACGAACGATGCAAGTTCAGACATAAAATCATTCAATCCTTTATACGGTACAAACCATAAATTTAACGGTTGGATGGATTATTTTTATGTTGGAAATCACGGAGGTTCAGTTGGTTTAGTAGATTTAAATGCAGTTGTTACTTATTCAAAAGATAAATTTTCTGCGAGTATAATGCCTCATTTCTTCTCTTCTGCAGCCGATGTTTATAGTGGAGGTACAAAAATGGATAAAAATTTAGGAACGGAAATTGACTTTACTGTTGGTTATAAAATAGCAAAGGATATTGCCTTAAGTGCTGGTTATTCAAAAATGTATGGAACAAATTCAATGGAAGTTATAAAATTAGGAGATAAAGATGAAGATAACTCTTGGAGTTGGATTATGTTAACCATCAACCCTAAATTGTTTTCTTCAAAATAGAAAATTAAAATTTAAGTTAGTAAATTTTATTAAACCTAGATAGTTGTTCTTCTTCTATCTAGGTTTTGTGTTAAAAAAGGTTTTCTTCAAACAAAAAAACAGCAAACTTAATTTGAAATTTTGTAGAATTCGGATAAAACACTTCCTTTATCTGGTCTTTCTTTTTTGAAATATGTATTTCAAATGAAATCCTCCAACTGTATTTGTTGGTTCTCCAGGGTAATAATAACGAGGTTTAGCACCTCCAAAAGAAGTTGCATTTATCAATAACATAGACGCATATTTTACATTCAAAATATTGTTAAATTTCATAAAAAGTCTTCCGGATAAACTTTTGCCGAGGTTGAATTGATAACCAATGGTACTATTCAATAATTGATATTTCTTTGAAAAAGCAGTGTTGTCATCACGCAAAGGCATTTTTCCAAAGTAGGAATAGCTTAAAGCTGTATATAAGCCGAAATTCGTTTCAAAGTTTAAGTTAGAATTAAACGAAATTTTTGGTACTCCAGGGAGTTGATTTCCTGAATGATTTTCATCGAAATCTATAAAGTCTTCAAATTTGTAATCGTTGAAACTTAAGTTATTTTGATGCTTTATTTCAATAAAATTATTTTTGAAAAGCGCGTATTGAGTTTCAATTTCAATGCCTTTATAACTTGTTTTTCCAGCGTTTACACCAATAAACTGATCGTTTGAAATACGTTTGGCTACCAATAAGTTTTTTACATTCATTTGGTAGATAGAAAGTGCATATTTCAATTTTTGTTGAAATAATTTTCCACGACTTCCAATTTCAAAGTTCCAACCTTCTTCGGGTTTTATGTTTGAATTTAGTTGTTGGTTTGGCAACAAAATTTCTTCCAAAGTAGGGTTTGAAAATCCGTGACTGATACTGCCAAAAAGCATTGTAGCATTTGAAATTTGCTGTGTTATACCAAAAGAAGGCGATATCTTTGGATCAAAATTATAAGTGCCAGAAACATTTTCAGTAGATTCATTAAAAGCATCAGTTAAGTCATAAAATGTTGTATTTAAATTTACGCCGAATGTTAATCTCGTTTTTTCTGTAAGTGTTATTGCTCCATCAAAAAACAAATTTATATACGAACGTTGTTCTTTTAAATCACTCAGTTTCTCACCTTCCACGGAGCCAGTTCCTTCAGGGAATTGCTTGTAAAGATTCTCGAAAGTTGCGTATTTTTTAGTGTCCGTAAATAGTTCTGTGCCTACTTGCCAATTCAATTCAGAATTGAACAACGGCCCTTTTGAACTCAATTTTGTTCGAATTCCAATTCCATTTGTTTTTTCTTTCAACATATTGAAAGGTCGTACTTCATAGGTATCGAAATTAGAATAAAACACATTCGTAGATTGTTGTGTAGATTCCGTATAATTATGTTTCCACGAAATACCCAATAATCCTTTCTTTGTCGCCTCAAATCCTTTAGCTTGTCCCCAAGTAAAAGCAGCAGCAGTTGGATTGTTTATGTACGTTTCTTCATCAATAGAACTCGGAATAAATCCTTTTAAATCAATATAATTAGCCAAAATGGTTAGACTGTTTTTCGCATTTAAATAATGTTTAGATGCTATGGTAAACGATTGTTTGTTGATGTTATTATTATCACGGTAGCCATCACTTTTTATGTTGGAAAATACGATGTTCGCAGCATTTTTATCAGTTCCTAATTGCGCTTGTAACAATTGTTTTTGAAGTCCAAAAGAACCAATAGTTACGTTACTTTTTATTGAATTTTCAGAAAAAACACCCTTGGTCGGATTCAAAATAATTGCACCACCCAAACCTGCGCCAAACAAGCTACTAGCAGGGCCTTTAATAACTTCAATACTTCCTATGGTTTCTAGCTCTACATCTTCCACCGATGATTCACCGGAACCATTTGTAAGTGGAATATCTTCATAATACACTTTTAATTTACTGGTTCCGTATAAATTTCGAGAACCAATACCACGAATGGTAATTCTATTGGTTGTTAAAGTACCAGAATGCATATAAACACCCGGAGTTGTATTGATAATTTCTGAGAAATTGGTGGTGTTTTCATTAAATTCTTTATTAGAAATTACCGAAACACTTGCAGGTATTTGTTGCAATTTGTTGTTGAAGTTAGTTCCTTTTATAACAATTTCATTTAAGGTTTTGGGTTTTAAATTGAGATAAACAATAAAGTATTTGTTAGCTGTTAATTTTAATTCTTTTGAATAATATCCTTCTTTTTCAACTAAATATATACCTAGTTTTGGTAAGATTAATGTTCCATCTTCAGTAGAATAAGAAATTGTATTGTCCAATTTTAGTGTAAATGAAACATTTTGAAGCGCAGTCATCTGTTCACTTTCAACAACTTTTCCACGCAGTTGTTGTGACTGAATAGGAATTATTAAAAATGAAAAAACAAGTACTAAAGTAACCCGTAACATATACAATTTGTAAAATAACGTTTTAAGAAGTTGGAGTTATTCTGTAAATTCCTTTAAATTCAACAGCAACATAAATATAACCGTCAGGTGCTTGAATTACAGTTCTAACGCGTCCAATATCTTGCATTAATTTTTCTTCTTTTACTACTTTATTATTTGCTAAAACAACACGATTTAAGTACATGAATTTAAGTGATCCCACTAGTAAGTTTCCTTTCCACTCAGGATATTTTGGACTTGTAACATATGCCATTCCACTTGGCGCAATGGATGGAACCCAATAATGAATTGGATTTTCCATACCTGTTAAGGTTTTGTTTTTGGTTAAAACGGTGTCGTTATAATTAATTCCATACGAAGCTTTTGGCCAACCATAATTTTTACCAGCTTTAATAATGTTAATTTCATCGCCACCTTTTGGGCCGTGTTCGTGTGCCCAAATTTCACCGGTAGAAGTGTTTAAAATCATTCCTTGTGGGTTTCTATTTCCATAAGAAAATATGGCTTTTTTTGCTCCAGCGGTATTGTAAAACGGATTGCTCGTTGGAATGGTTCCATCCGTATTTATTCTGTAAATTTTTCCACCATCTCGTTTAATATCTTGTGGATTTTCATCGTGATTTCCTCTGTCTCCAATTGAAAAATACAAATAACCATTTTTATCGAAAGCAATTCGAGAACCAAAATGTTGTCCTTTTTTAGTGTTTGGTGTCGCTTTATATAAAACTTGAAGATTTGTTAAAGCGAAATTGGACAGTTTAGCACGAGCAATGGTCGTATTTGCACCATTTCCATCATTTTCAATATTGGAAGCGTAGGACATATAAATCCATCCATTTTTTGCATAGTTTGGGTCTAATTGAATATCCATCAAACCACCTTGACCTTGTAAAATAGTTGTTGGT
>JAGPIQ010000044.1 GCA_018054895.1 Lutibacter sp.
TCTTCATAAGTTAACGAAGGTGATTCACTTGTTAGCGTATCTAAAATAAGTACTGTCTCGAAGGGTTGTTGATTTGGATAATCTATCATTCTTATTTTTACTTCAGCAAAATTAAAACCATATAATTCTTTAATACTGAATATTTCAAGAATTTCACAAATGTCACCATTAGCAATAAACCCAGCTTCACTAGTATCTTTCAACCAAAAATAATTGTTCTTCACAACCATTACAAAATCTCCTGTTGAAATTTCATTCTCTTGCCCTCTTATTTTACTTCTAATTTGTTGATTATATTGATTTGCTCTCTTGTTGGATCGCACAATAAACGCCGTATCCTCTACCCCAAAATTATCATAAGCACTATTTATGGCGTCTTCAATATCATAGCCATCCTCCAATCTAACAATATCTGGATAGCCTAATTTAAATTTGAAATCAATATCGCCATAGGCATCCAAAAAGTTACGCAATTCAGTAGCATTCACTAAAATACCACTATCAATTGATTGACGCATTACTTCATTCAACTCAATTTCAATAACCTCTTTATCATAATTTAATTGCAGTTTTTGGGCATCTAAAGCAGGACTTAATTCTAATTTAACTGGAGGTAACTGCGCTGTATCACCAATTAAAACGAGTTTACATTGTGCTCCAGAATATACATACGACATTAAATCGTCCAATAATGACGTTCCATCAAATAATTTTCCGTTTGTATTTACATCTGGAATCATAGAGGCTTCATCAACAATAAATAGAGTATTCGTATGTTTATTTACTTGCAACGTAAAATCCACACCTCCTCCTTTATTTTTTTTAGGATGGTATATTTTTTTATGAATTGTAAATGCTTGCCGGCCTGAATAGCCAGATATTACTTTAGCTGCTCGACCCGTTGGCGCTAATAAAACCGCCTTTTTACCAGCTCTCCACAAGTTATTTACTATGGTACTTATGGTTGTTGTTTTTCCAGTTCCAGCATATCCTTTTATTAAAAAAAGTGATTTTGAATTGTTGTCAAATATAAAATCTGCCATTTTTTGATTTAACATATCTTGTAGGTATGTTGGTTCAAATGGAAATTTTTCAGTAATATCTTGGTAAAATTCTAATGGAGTTTTGATCATTTTAAAATAAAATCCAAATATACAAATTGATTTATGCATAAAAGTTTTTCTCATTAAAAAAAATTTGTAGATTTGCGTACACAGATAAAAAATTACAAATACAAATAAAAAGATGACAACAATATTTATTATTATAGCGGCAATCATAATTACCGCTCTTATAGCTTACGCTGTAGTAAATTTTATTCCAAAAAAATTACATTGGATAATTTCAACTGTACTTATTTTAATTGCCGCATTTTTAGTATATAAAATTAATTTTGAGATACAAAAGCCAATGTCTTTTAACAAAGAAAAAATTGTTAAATATAGGGCAGTTATCAATCAATTAAAAATTATCAGAGATGCAGAAGTTGCTTATAAAAAAGTAAACGGAAAATATTCAGACAAACCAGAAGAATTAATTGCATTTATTGAAAATGGAAAATTTGCTTTAACACAAACAAGAAACGTTGTTAAAACTATAAATGTAGGTGGAGGTATTACAAAAGAAGTTGAAGAAAGAGTTGTTGATACAATTGGTCATGAAGATGTAATTAAATATTTTGCTAATAAGGATTACAAAAACATGATGAATATTCCTGGAACTGACCAAAAATTCAAAATTGAATTAGGTACTGTTGAAAGAGTTTCTGGATCTGGCTTATATGCACCTGTATTTGAAGTAAAAGTTGATAAAGCTCTTATTTTAGCTGGTATGGATGACAACTTAGTAAAACAAGAAAAAGAAGCCATTGGTGGTGAGGATATTAGAGGAGAATATGTAAGAATAGGTTCATTAGGCGAAGTTAGCGAAGATGGTAACTGGCCTCCATTTTATGATCAAGGAGATAAAAAAGTTGACGAAGAATAACCTAGATTTAAACAATCTAGCGGATAAAAATTTATCCATCCAACTTAGTTTGGATGGATTTTCTTTTTGTGTATATATACCTCATTCCTTAGAAGTTGTTCACTTTGGCTCCTATGAATTTAGTGATAACCACAATAATTCCCCTTATAAACAATTAGAATTAGTTGAAAAGCTATTTGAAAATGAGCTAATTTTAAACAATCAATTTAACAACATACATGTTGCACATTTAAACAATTTAGTTGCACACGTACCTAATCCCATTTTTAACAAAGAGGAGCTTTCTAGTTATCTAAAATACTCTGTAAAAGTACTTGAAAACGATTTTATTGCCTTTGATGAAATAAAAAACACAGAAATAGTAACCGTTTACATTCCTTTTGTTAATATTAATAATTTTTTATTTGACAAATATGGATCCTTTAACTATCAACATTCATCATCAATACTGATTGAAAAATTATTGACTCAGAATAAACATGTATCTAAAACCACGTGTTTTGTTAATGTTAGTGCTTCTATTTTTGAAATTGTAGTATTAAAAAACAACAGTTTAATCTTATATAATTTATTTAATTACAAAACAAAAGAAGATTTCATCTATTATATTCTATTTGTTTCTGAACAGTTAGGTTTAAATCCTGAGGAATTTGAACTTTATTTAATGGGAGACATCGATAAAGATTCTGAATTATTTTCAATAGTTTATAAATACATTCGGAACGTTCAGTTTTATAAAAACGAAACAAATCAGCTACAGGTTGATTTACCTTTACATTCACACTACACCCTCTTAAACACCATTTAATGCGCATAATATCAGGAAAGTTTAAAAGCAAACGATTACAAGCTCCTAAAAAGTTACCAGTTCGACCAACAACCGATATGGCAAAAGAGGCACTATTTAATATTTTAAATAATCAATTTTACTTTCACGAAATTACAGTGTTAGATTTATTTTCAGGAACGGGAAATATTAGTTATGAATTTGCGTCTAGAGGAACGGAATCAATTATTTCTGTAGATGAAAATTATGGATGTATTAAATACATCAATGAAGTAGCTAATGAATTAAAATGTGATATTCAAACTGTAAAAAGCGATGTTTACAAATATTTAGAAAACTGCAATTCAAAATTCGATGTTATTTTTGCAGATCCTCCTTATGAATTTACAAATGAGCAATTCGATAAAATTGTAGCATTCGTTTTTGAAAAAGACTTATTAAATGAAGATGGATTGTTAATTATAGAACATTCAAAACACAGTAAGTTTGGAGACCAATCAAAATTAAGTTTTCAAAAAAAATACGGCGGAAATATGTTTAGCTTTTTTGAACATCCCACTTCTGAAGACGAAATAACTTAAAATAGCGATTTAATAATATCTAATTCAGAAACCCCTTCAGCCTCAGCTTTGTAATTTTTTACAATCCTATGTTTTAAAATGGAATAAGCTACGGCTTGTACATCTTCAATATCTGGAGAATATTTTCCATTAATAGCAGCATTGGCTTTTGCTCCTAAAATTAAATTTTGAGAAGCTCTTGGTCCTGCTCCCCAATCAATATACTTATTAACTATATCTGGTGCATACGTAGAATTAGGTCTTGTTTTAGACACTAATTTAACGGCATACTCAATAACATTATCCGCCACAGGAATTCGTCTAATCAAATGCTGAAATTCAATTATTTCTTCCGCTGAAAGAATTGAATTAATGACAACCTTAGAGTCATTTGTAGTGCATTTAACCACTTCTATTTCCTCTTCAAAAGAAGGATAATCTAAGTGTATCGAAAACATAAATCGATCCAATTGCGCTTCTGGTAAAGGATAGGTTCCCTCCTGCTCAATTGGGTTTTGCGTTGCCAACACAAAAAATGGTTTGGCTAAAATATAATGTTGCCCAGATACGGTAACCGAACGCTCTTGCATTGCTTCTAAAAGTGCTGCTTGTGTTTTTGGAGGCGTTCTGTTAATTTCATCAGCTAAAATAATATTACTGAAAATAGGACCTTTTATAAATTTAAAATGATTGGTTTCATCTAAAATTTCACTCCCTAATATATCTGATGGCATTAAATCAGGTGTAAACTGTATGCGCTTAAATTCAAGCCCTAAGGTTTGAGAAATAGTATGAACTATTAGTGTTTTAGCCAATCCAGGCACACCAATTAATAAGGAATGTCCTCCACTTAAAATAGATAAAATAATATGATCGATAGCCGTTTCTTGACCTACAATTACCTTCCCTATTTCTTTTCTTAACGACTCTTTCTTTTCAACTAATCGCTTTAATGCAGCAACATCCGACATAATTATTAATCTTTTTTCCAGTTTTTTTCAAATGGACATGCTTTAAAATCGTCTCCAATCTTAATATATGTATCACCTATTTTGCCTTCCACCCATTTTTCAATGGTTTCTTCTTGCTTTTTCTGTAAAGTTAAACGTTGAATCTTTTCATAATCTTTTACAAAATCTGCCTTATGGGTTTCATCCTTACTTTTCATTAAAATAATTTTGTGCATTTTTTCCCCACCTCTAATTTCTTCAAAAAATGGTTCTGTAATATCCCCTACTTTTAAATTATTTACACGACCATATAATTCAGGCCCCATTAATGTTAAGTCAAATTTAGTATCATTCGTATCGGAATTTAAAATCATTCCGTTATTATTTTTAGTTTCAGGGTCTTCAGAATATTTTTTTACAGCTTCTTCAAAAGTCATTTCTCCTTTTATAATTTTATCTCTAACAGCTGCCAATTCTTCTTTTGAAGTTTTCAACTGCTCTTCACTAATTTTTGGCTGTAATAATATATGACGCACATCACGCTCCTGACCTCTTATTTTTTCAACTTGTATGATATGAAAACCAAAACCTGATTCAAATGGATCTGATATTTCGCCTTCGTCTAAAGAAAATGCAACTTCTTTAAATTCTTTGATAAATCCACTTTCACGCGTTATAGTATATTTACCTCCGGATCCTGCTCCATTACCTGAAACCGCTGGATCATTCGAATTTATTAATGCTTTCAATCGAAAACTATAACCGTTTTCAATTTCTTTTTTTAGTTCTCGTAATTTTTCAACAACACGTGTGGTTTCTTCTTCTGTAGGTTTTAAATATTTTACTATTTGAGCCAGCTCAATTTCAGCACTAAATTCAGGTAGATTATTGTCTTTTTCTAAATTTTTAAAATAGGTTCTAACTTCCTCTGGCGTTACATCAATTTTTTCAGTTATAGCACTACGCTCTTTTCTAATAAGCAATTGTTCTCTTTGAATGCTTCCTAATTCCTCGCGTAAATCGTCCTCATCATTAAAACCGTACATTTTCAGTACTTTTTCCATGGAACCCATTTGTTGTGAAAAATAACTAATAGTACGCTCCACTTCTGACTCTATTTCACTTTCTGATATTTCAACACTATCAACAACTGCGTGATGCGCAATTAATTTTTGAGTCATAATTTCTTCTAAAATTTCACAATCTGAAATTTCAATTTTCCCCTCCATTCGTTGTGCTAATTCTTTTTTAAATTTATCAACATCTGAATGTAGCACAATATTTTTTCCAATCACTACAGCAACTCCATCTATTTTAATTCTTTTATTCGTAGTAACACTATCTTGTGCATACATTCCTATCGCTACTAAAAATATTGATAGTTTTAATAAATTTTTACCCATTTTAATATATTTCAAATTGTTTTTTATTTTGTGCATCTTCCAAAAGCGTTTCCTCTATGCTTTTTAATAAATGCAATTTTCGTTGATGTAAAATCATTTGTTTTATTGAAGGAGCAATATAACTTTTCGGAGCAATTTCATTCCTATTTAATACGTTTTTAACAGCCACCAAATATAAGCTTAATGAATCTTCTTTTTGAATAAAATTCCCTTTTTTTAGTAGGGACTCTTTATCTATATTCTTTAAAACTGGCACTTTTAGATATAAATCATTTAACTTAACCCAAATGGTATCATTTAAATGTTGAGATTTTAAAACGATAGAACGTGCCATTAAAGCTTCTAAATCCTTCTTTTTTGAAGATTGAAACAATCTCATTATTTCTGCTTTATTACTTAAATCTTTACCAATTTTAATATATTTCAATTTAACTAATTCTTCATTTAATTTAAAATTTTGACCGTTAGCTGTATAAAATGAATCGATATCCGAATCGGTTACTTTATAATCTAAATATTGTGTAACTACAGCTTCTCTGTAAGCATTTATATATAAATCTTCTCGATACTTTGTAACTAAGCTTTCAAAATCTTCTTGGTTGTTTTCTAAATTTATTTGAGCTTTTGATAACAACAATTGTTGCTTTACCCAATTATTTATAAAACTATTTGCTAAAATAATACTGTCCTGTTTAGAAATATCAGCACTAAAAATATGTTTCAAATCATCTTTATACAAATACGAATCATTCACGCGTGCCACTGCATCTTTTTCACCTTTTTTAAATGTAAAATAATTACATGAATGCAAGGCAAAAACAACTACGATAAGAATCAGTAATTTTTTCAAAACTTATATTTTTAACTTTAATACTTTTCTTTTTTCAGAAGCGTTGAACTCCACTTTATACTTTAAATATAACTCATTTATCCATTGTTTTTCCAAATAATTTTGAAAATCTGAAATTACATTTCCTTTTATATCATTAAAATCTTTATTCGTATAATCGTTTTTATGAGTTTCAAAATAATTTACCAATTCAGTACTATCTTTCGATTTTTCCCAAACTTTTTGCTCTAATAAATCAAATAGTAATAAACCCTCCTTAAATTCGGTGTACATTACATTAAATTCAGGATTTAATTCTTCTATATTTTCTTTGTAATATTGAATAATTTGCTCCTTTTTAAATCCTTCAATAGCTGAACTTATATTTGTTAATTTATTTAAATTCAAATAATTAACAAAATCACTTTGTTTAATTTGTTTATTTTCAACACTTAATAAATCATTCGTAAATAAGTCTGGTTTATTTTTCCAATCCTCCGTTTCAAATTGTTGTAAACTCTCCTTATTAACCGTTATTTTATATTCATTAAATAATCGTTTAATTACAGAATCACCAATTAAATTGGAACGCTCATCTTTATTAACTTGATCCGTTAATTTTGCTTTCAAATTTTCGAAAGTATCCACTGGATATTTTTTTATTAACTTGGCAATGTGCCAACCGTACGGTGTTTGGAACGGTTGCGAAATTTCACCTTCCTCCGTTAATTTAAAAGCTTCGTCTGCAAAACTTTCAACCATTCTCCCTGTTCCAAATTTATCAAGCAATCCGCCTTTAACCGAGCTCGCTTTATCATCTGAAAATTTTTCAGCAAGTGATGCAAATTGATTGGAATTTGCTTTTAATACAGTGTATATTGAATCTATTTTCTCTTTAGAAGTAGTATCTGGACTGTTTTTTAGCATTATATGCGCAACTTCAACCTCTCCTTTTGAATTTCTTATATCGTGTACCTTTAAAATATGAAACCCAAATTTGGTTCTAAAAGGCATTGAAACTTGATTGGCAGCTGTATTAAATGCTACATTTTCAAAAGGATATACCATTTGTAATCCTGAAAAATAACCAATTTTTCCACCATTTTGCTGCGCTGAAGGGTCTTTTGAATATTGTTTTGCAACTTCTTCAAAATTTTTGCCTTTTAAAATTAAATTCCGTGCTTCAATTAAGGTATTATAAGCGTCTAAAGTGTCTTTTTCAGAAGAATTTGGTTGTAGAAAAATTAAAATATGACTCACATTTACTTCTTTCGTCATTCTATCATACGCTTCTTTTACTAATTTTTCAGAAACAGTTTTATCCTTCAAATATGGTTGAATTAAACTTTCTCTATACTGACTCAACTCATTTTTGAATTTTTGTAGCGTATCTAATTTTAACTCAAAAGCCTCTTTTACTTTCAATTTATAATTTACATATAAATCCAAATAACTCTTTATTCCTCCATTAGATGATTCGTCTATCAAACTACTGTTTTTCTTATAAACAGCAATAAATTCATTGGTGTACACTGGCTTATTATCCAGCGTAAATAAGACTTTATCTTTTTTTTGAGCCGTTGCTATAATTCCAATCAGTAAAAATATGCTCGCTAAATTCCTTACTTTCATTTGTTAATTTTAGTTATAAATTACCAAAAAAATAGTTTGGTAATAAAACGTTGCAATTTATTTTTATTTTTTTGTTTTGCTTGTTAAAAGAATCACAAAGAAATGATCCCTTCTATTTTTTCAGCTTCCATATATTTAACTATAATATGATCCGCTTTTTGCATCACAACATGTATGGAAACACTAGTGTATTTCCCTGTTTTTGAAGACGTTTTAGTAAGCACAGCACCTTGATGATTGAATAAACTTTCAATTTGACTTATCTTAATTTCATCAGTAGGCACTATAAATTTGAACAAATATTTAGCAGGAAAAGTGGTGTCCTGTTTTAATTTTTTCTTTAATTTTTTATAGAATTGGGCTCTTTTATCCATTTTTAGTGTTTCCGTAACTTATTTCAAAAACAATACCATTATTATATTGTTAATACTTTACTGACAAAATTACACTTTTAAATTCAGTATTATTTTTTGAAAAAACTATTTTTGTGGTATGCAGAAAAAAATTGTTTTAACGGGTGGACCAAGTACTGGAAAATCTACCGTTATTGAAGAATTGGAAAAAAGAGCATTTACTTGCATGAAAGAAATTTCAAGGGAAGTAACATTGAGTGCCCAAAAACAAGGAATTGATCAGTTGTTTTTAACACAACCTCTACTTTTTAGTGAAATGCTTTTAGAAGGGCGAATTAATCAGTTTTTAGAATCTGAAAAAATTAGTAGTGATTACGTTTTTTTTGATAGAGGAATTCCTGATGTGCACGCATATATGAACTATATTGGTGTAGATTACCCGAAATCGTATCACTTAAAAAGTAATTTTTATAAATATGATGCTATTTTTTTGATGCCTCCTTGGGAAGAAATTTATATTACAGATAATGAACGCTATGAAAGTTTTGAACAAGCATTGGCTATTCATAACCATTTAGAAAGAGCCTATAAAAAGTTAGATTACAATGTAATAGTAGTCCCTTTTGGAACTGTTAATGAGAGAGTTGATTTTATTTTAAAAACCATTTCCTAATGCAAACACCTGTTGATGTTTTAAAAAAATATTGGAATTACGACCAATTCAGACATCCACAGGAGGAAATTATTAATACCGTATTAAAAGGAGAAAATGCTGTTGCGTTATTACCAACAGGTGGTGGAAAATCTATTTGCTATCAAATTCCAGCACTTTTAATGGATGGAGTTTGTATTGTAGTTTCACCCTTAATTGCGTTAATACAAGATCAAGTTGAAAATTTAAAAAGTCGAAATATAAAAGCTATTGCCTTAACATCCAGACTTTCAGAAGATGAAATTGTAATTGCTTTTGATAATTTACAATTTGGAGATTTTAAATTTCTATACCTTTCTCCTGAAAAATTACAATCGAATTTTATTCAAGATAAAATAAAACAATTAAATGTATCATTAATAGCCGTTGATGAAGCGCATTGTATATCGCAATGGGGACACGATTTTAGACCTTCCTATTTAAAATTACCAATTCTACGAGAAATTCATCCAAATTCGCCAATAATTGCGGTAACTGCAACAGCAACGGAATCGGTTTTAAGTCAAATTCAAGAAAATTTAAACATTAAAAATGCCGTTGTTTTTAAAAAATCATTTCAACGTAAAAATCTCCAATACAATGTAATTTATTGCGATGATGTTTTTGGGAAAATAATTCAAATTGTAAAAAAAATAAATGCCGTATTAATTATTTATACCAAAAACAGAAACCAAACAAAGGAAATAAGCGATTTTTTAAATCGGAATCATTTTAAAAGCAGCTTTTACCACGGCGGATTATCACATACTGACAAGGTAATTGCTTTTAATAATTGGATGCGCGAAGACACTCCAATTATGGTTGCTACCAATGCCTTTGGAATGGGAATTGACAAAGCAAATGTTCGTGCGGTAATCCACACAAATATTCCTGACACGTTGGAAAATTTTATTCAAGAAGCAGGAAGAGCTGGACGAGATGGCGAAAAATCCTATTCGGTTATTCTTAGCAATGAACACATTATTAATAGTACCATTGAAAAGTTTGAAAAAAGCACACCTTCCATACAATTTATTAAAAAAGTATATCAACAATTACATCAATATTATGGGATTGCCTTGGGTGAATTACCAACACGAATGTTCGATTTTTCACTATCTGAATTCTGTTCAATTTATGAATTCAACATATTAACAACATACAATGCCTTAAAAACATTGGAACGCGAAAATATAATTGTTTTAGATGAAAATTACAGTAAAAAATCGTCCATAAAAATAATTTTAAGCAATAATCAACTCTATTCATATATAGAAAGTAACAATAAAGAGAGTAAATTATTACAACATATTTTAAGAACTTATGGTGGAATATTTGAACATTATATCCCAATTAACGAGTTTTATTTGGCGAAAAAATTGAGTTATTCTAAAAATGAAGTGATTTCGCTTTTAAAAAATTTACACACCAAAGAAATTTTGAATTATTCCTATTCAAATACGTCATCAAAATTACTATTTCTATTGAATAGAGATGATGATTACTCCATTAATATGGTTTCAAAAAGCATTCAACAGCAACAGGGATTAAAATTCAATAAATTAAAATCGAGTATTGAATACGTAAAAAATAATGAGACGTGTAGGGCTATTCAATTATTGCTTTATTTTAACGAAAAAGAGACCAATACGTGTGGAATTTGTGATGTATGCCAATCAAAATTAAAAAAGAAGACTCCTACGTCAGCAATTTCAGAAAAGATATTAGCACTGCTTCAAACTGAAATTTTATCTTCCAAAGAGTTCATACAACGACTTAATTTTGATGAAAATGATATTTTAAAATGTTTGAAAATTCTATTAGAAAAAAATAAAATAGCGATAACTTCGCAAAATAAATTTAAATTGAAAAGTTAATGAGAGATTTGAGAATTGTATTTATGGGAACACCCGATTTTGCAGTTGCAACTTTAGATGCTGTTGTAAACGCAAAATTTAACGTAGTTGGTGTAATTACAGCACCTGACAAACCTGCAGGACGTGGAAGAAAACTACAACAATCTGCCGTAAAAACCTATGCTCAAGAAAAAGGATTAACTATTTTACAACCTACCAATTTAAAAAATGAAGATTTTATTGAAGAATTAAAAGCATTAAAAGCTAATCTACAGATAGTTGTAGCTTTTAGAATGTTACCAAATATAGTTTGGCAAATACCTGAATTTGGTACTTTTAATTTACACGCTTCTCTATTACCTAATTATAGAGGTGCTGCACCTATTAATTGGGCTATAATAAATGGAGATACTAAAACAGGTGTTTCTACTTTTTTTATTGATGAAAAAATTGATACAGGAAACATTATCTTACAAGAAGAAACGCCTATTGCAGAAAATGAAACTGTTGGAGAGCTTCATGATCGATTAATGAACATAGGTAGTGAATTAGTGGTTAAAACCGTTAGGTTAATTGAACAAGGAGCTGTAAAAACAATTAAACAACCTGAAATTGAAGAAAACCCTGCTCCTAAAATTTTTACTGAAACATGTAAAATAGATTGGAACAATTCTATTGAAAATATTTTTAATTTAATTAGAGGCTTGAACCCATACCCAGCGGCATGGTGCGTATTACACAATGAAGAAGAAATAAAAGTGAAAATTTACGATATTTCTAAAGAATTAATACAACACAATGATGCTCCAGGAAAAGTTATTTCAACAAAACATGAAATAAAAGTGGCTGCCCTAAATGGCTATATAAAAATTGAAAGTTTACAACTTGCAGGAAAGAAAAAAATGGATAGTAAAAGTTTATTAAATGGATTCTCTTTTTTAGAAAATGCACAGATGCTTTAAACCCTTTCTACCAAAGGGATGAGCAGTTTTCGGCAGTAAATATCATAAGGTTATTAACATTTTATAGCATTTATTAACAAAATAAGTAAATATATAGGTAAAAACTTGCACAAACCCTTATTCCTACTAACTTTGTTAAGCTATTCAGAGCAAAAAAATATGTTTAACCAATTAATTTAACATTTAAATTATGAATAAATCAGATTTAATTGATGCAATGGCAGCTGATGCTGGCATCACAAAAGCAGCCGCAAAAGCAGCATTAGAATCATTAACAGACAATATAACTAAAACTCTTAAAGACGGAGGAAAAGTTGCATTAGTTGGATGGGGAACTTGGTCAGTGTCTCAAAGAGCTGCTAGAACAGGTAGAAATCCTCAAACTGGAAAAACTATCGATATTTCAGCAAAAAACGTAGTTAAGTTTAAAGCAGGTGCTGGATTTAGCGACGCCGTTAATTAATATATTATTTTTCTGATTTAGTACTTATATAAAAAATTAAGTTACTAAAGATTTTAAAAGATAAAAAAAAGAGAACCAAATTGGTTCTCTTTTTAGTTACTAATTATTTTGGCCATATAATGGTATCGTCATCTTCAAATAACGGCGACCATTGAATTTCATCAAGTTCACCATCCATCAACCAAAAATTGATAGATTGTTCTTCCACTTCAATTACTTTTTGACCATCAATTTCAGTTTCTTCAAGATCCAAAGAACCTAAATCCAAAGTTTCTAATTTTTGTAATAAATATTTTTCTTTTAAACCTATTAATGAAATTCCTTCCAATTGATAATGTTTGGCGGTAACGGACATCATTGTCAATTTCCAATCTTCATCTTCATCAAAACTCATCGACAATTCTAATTCTTCGTACTCCCAAGATTCTGTCAAATCCTCATCCGAATCGGAATGAGAATATTTATCAACAAAAGTTGGTTCACCTAACATCAATTTTACTTCTGCTCTAGACATTCCAAACTTCAAATTACCTAGTCCAATTCCAGGTTTAATGTCCTTTAATTCTTTTTTCATTATACAACTATTTATCTATATTATTGTTTTTCAATTAATTACTATTTACTATTTCAAAAGTACCACATTTAGTTTTCACTTTCAAAATATAAAGTTAAAATAATTATTTTTTTGATTCTATTTAAAAAAACAACATACTTTTTTCAACTATTTTATATTGATTTTAAACTTATAATTAAAGCTATTTACATCAAAAATTAGTACTTTGCAGCACTTCTAAAAAAATGAAATAAATGAAAGTTTGTATTGCCGAAAAACCAAGTGTAGCAAGAGAAATTGCTGCTGTATTAGGAGCAACAACCAAACGAGATGGATATTTTGAAGGAAATGGTTACGCGGTAACCTATACTTTTGGGCATTTATGTACACTTTTTGAACCGAATGATTACAAACCATATTGGAAAAGTTGGGATTTGAATAACTTGCCAATGCTTCCTGAAAAATTTGAAACCAAAGTGGTGAGTAATTCTGGAATTCAAAAGCAATTTAAAATTGTAAAAAGTTTATTTGATAAAGCTACCGAAATTATAAACTGTGGAGATGCTGGTCAAGAAGGAGAATTAATTCAGCGTTGGGTTATAAATCAAGCTAATTATAAAGGTGAAGTGAAACGTTTGTGGATTTCTTCACTAACTACTGAAGCGATAAAAGAAGGTTTTGAGAAATTAAAACCATCATCAAATTACGATAATTTATATTATGCAGGATTTTCACGAGCTATTGGTGATTGGCTTTTAGGAATGAATGCAACACGTTTATATACCTTAAAACACGGAGGTTATAAGCAAGTGCTTTCTATTGGTAGAGTTCAAACGCCTACTTTAGCAATGGTGGTGAACCGTTTTAAAGAAATTGAAAACTTTGTTCCTCAACCCTTCTGGGAATTACAAACAGTATACCGTGAAACTATTTTCAACTGTGAAGAAGGTCGTTTTTTAAAGAAAGAAGACGGTGAAATATTAGCGAATAAAGTAAAAGAAAGCGAATTTGAAATCGTTTCCAATACAAAAGCAAAAGGAAAAGAATATGCTCCTAAACTATTCGATTTAACTGGTTTACAGGTATATTGCAATAATAAATTTGCTTTTTCTGCGGAAGAAACGTTGAATATTGTTCAAAAGTTATACGAACAAAAAGTGGTAACATATCCAAGAGTTGACACCACTTTTTTACCGAATGATATTTATCCTAAAGTTCCTGGAATTTTAAAGAATTTAACTAATTACGCAACTTTAATTCAACCGCTTTTAGGAAAAAAAATAAAAAAATCCTCCAAAGTTTTTGATGATAAAAAAGTTACCGATCACCACGCTATTATTCCAACTGGTGTTCAAATAAATTTACAATACAATCAACAACAAGTGTATGACATAATTACAAAACGCTTTATTGCTGTTTTTTATGATGAATGTAACGTTTCAAATACAACAGTAATTGGAAAAGCAAGTGATATAACATTTAAAACTACTGGTAAGGAAATTTTAGAAAAAGGCTGGCGTGTAGTTTTTGAATCTCCTGATACTGCAGACAAAAAAGAAGCTGGAATTTTACCAAATTTTGTAAAAGGTGAAAAAGGACCGCATGAACCATCGTTTTTAGAAAGACAAACAAGTCCACCTAAAATATATACAGAGGCAACATTGTTGAGAGCAATGGAAACTGCTGGAAAACAAGTAGATGATGATGAAATGCGTGAATTAATGAAGGAAAACGGTATTGGACGACCTTCAACACGTGCAAATATTATTGAAACACTTTTCAAAAGAAAATATATTGAACGTAAAAAGAAATTACTATACCCAACAACAACTGGTATTCAACTAATTGACACCATTCAAAGTGAAATGTTGAAGTCTGCTGAGTTAACTGGACTTTGGGAAAAACAGCTGAAAGAAATTGAAAAAGGAACATACAATGCTGCACTTTTCATAAAAAACATGAAAAAAATGGTAGAGCAATTAGTGTATGAAGTACGAATGGAAACGGTTCGTGCTAATATTTCACACGTGTCAGCTCCTACTATTTCTAAACCTGCTATTTCAGATAAAAAGAAACCAACCACTCAAAAAGGAATTACAGCAATTAAATGTCCAAAATGTAAAAATGGTAATTTATTAAAAGGAAGCTCAGCTTATGGTTGTAGTAATTTTAAAAACGGCTGTAAGTTTATTTTGCCTTTTCAATTTTTAGATAAAAAAATATCTGAAAATCAATATATACGACTTCTAAAAAAAGGAAGTACTGTGAATTTAAAAGGCTTCAAAAAAGATACTGTAGAAGTAGAAGGACTCGTCCGTTTTGATGAAGAATTCAACTTAGTTTTAGAAGAAAAAAACACTTCGACTTTAATTAGTAAAAATAATGAAACGCCTGAAAAAATTAGTTGTCCTAAATGTAAAAAAGGAACTATTTTAAAAGGAAAAACTGCCTACGGTTGTAGTGACTATAAAAATGGATGTGATTTTCTTTTTACCTTTGATGCTATTCGAACAAAAGCACAAGGCAAACAACTTACAAAAGAATTAGTTTTTGATATTTTAAATGGACGCATCTAACAAAATTCAACACTTTTTAATTTACAAACCTTTTGGATATTTAAGTCAGTTTGCAAACAATGACATTTCTAAACACAAGAAAAAATTATTAGGAGAATTGTATGATTTCCCTGAAAACATAATGGCTATCGGTCGTTTAGATGAAAAATCCGAAGGTTTACTTTTATTAACTACCGATGGAAATACCAGCGAATTAGTTAGAAGTAAAAAGTATGAAAAAGAATATTATGTGCAGGTTGATGGAGATATTTCGGCTGAAGCCATTGAAAAATTACAAAATGGCGTTGAAATTGGTATTCACGGTGTAAAATATATGACCAATAAATGTGGTGCTTTTAAGTTAGAAACCACACCAAATTTTCCGAATAGAGGAAAAAAAATTCGAGACGACCGACACGGCCCTACTTGTTGGATTTCTATTACTTTAACTGAAGGAAAATTTAGACAAGTCCGAAAAATGACCGCAGCCGTTGGTTTCCCTACATTGCGATTGGTACGAGTTAGAGTTGGAAATTTCCACTTAAATACAATGCAACCTGGTGAGGTAATTGAAGCTGAATTTTAGATAAAAAAGGCTTATCGCTATTTTACACTTATTCCATTAATTACGAACCGCTTAATATTTTTTTTTAAATAAAAAAGGTGAAAAAATCTAACAATTTTCTTACCTTTTAAATAATTTAATTTTATGCTACTTTTTATGAAAGCACCTAAAAAAAGCTTATTTTTCAAATAAACCTTTGGTAAATTTTTCAGGATTCGCAGCTAAATAGTAGCGCGGATCATCAATATCTTCCACAATAACTCCGTAAAATTTAGGATTTGACTTATATAATAGTTCTTTACATTCTTTGCTTAAATGTTTTAAATGAATTTGTTTTCCAGCAGCTTCATATTTTTCAACAATACTAAAAATAGCCTCTAAAGCGGAATGATCACTCACACGTGATTCAACAAAATCAATTTCAACAGTATCTGGATCATTTTTTACATCAAATTTTTCTGTAAACGCCGTTGTAGATCCGAAAAATAAAGGACCCCAAATTTCATAAATTTTAGTACCATCAACTTTCATTCTCTTTCGAGCTCTAATTCTCGTTGCATTTTCCCAAGAAAACACCAAAGCACTAACAATTACTCCAGCAATTACGGCAATTGCTAAATCGAAAATTACTGTCAAACCTGAAACCAAAATCAAAACAAATAAATCTGTTTTTGGTATTTTATTTGATATTCTAAAACTACTCCATGCAAAGGTTCCAATAACAACCATAAACATAACACCTACAAGTGCAGCAATAGGAACTTGTTCTATATAAGACGAACCAAAAAGTATAAATACTAACAACATTACAGCCGCTACAATACCAGAAAGTCTTCCACGCCCGCCTCCTTTAATATTAATAATTGATTGACCAATCATTGCGCAACCGCCCATTCCTCCGAACAAACCTGTTACTATATTTGCACTTCCTTGAGCAACACATTCTCTATTTGCATTTCCACGTGTTTCTGTTAAATCATCAATTAAATTTAACGTCATTAATGATTCAATTAACCCAATAGCAGCTAAAATAAGTGCATACGGAAATATGAATTTTAACGTTTCAATAGTAAAAGGAACTTTTGCAAATGTTTCTAAATTTGGCACAGGAAAACCACCTTTTAATCCTTCTCCTCCACCATCTCTGATAAATGAACCAACAGTTGCAACATCTAAATTTGAAAAAATAGCAATTAAACTAACCGCTAAAATGGCTATTAATGCTTCGGGTAATTTTTTAGCTTGTTTAATTTTTGGTAAACCCCACATTATCAACATTGTTAACCCAACTAAACCAATCATTAAATACAACTGATTCCCTTGTAACCAAACTTTTTCGCCATTAATAGTTTTTTTAAACATTCCTAATTGTGACAGAAAAATTACAATGGCTAAACCGTTTACAAACCCCATCATTACAGGGTGCGGAATTAAACGAACAAACTTCCCTAACTTTAAAACACCTGCAGAAATTTGGATAATCCCCATTAAAATTACAGTCGCAAATAAATAATACAACCCTAAATTTTCATCAGCAGCTCCCATAGCATTTCCTTCGGCTACTAAACTCACCATAACCACAGCTAAAGCTCCTGTTGCTCCAGAAATCATTCCAGGTCTTCCTCCAAAAATCGAAGTAATTAATCCTACCATAAAGGCAGCATATAAACCGACTAAAGGATCTACTCCTGCTACAAACGCAAATGCCACCGCCTCAGGAACCAAGGCTAACGCCACTGTCATTCCAGATAAAACATCATTTCTTACATTTGTTACTCTCTTTTCAATAAATTCTGTCATCTTTTATATTTTCAAAAAGTTGCAAAGATAGGGCTTTTATATTTATTGATATTATTGTTGATTTGTTTAACTGTTGAATTGGGTAATTGTGACTAAAACAATCAAGTAGTTGTGTTTTTTTTAACTTCTGACTTTTTGACTTCCAACTTCCGACTTCCGACTCCTAAAACAACAACTTTATATTTTCGTAGGTATTCTCAAGTGCTTTTTTTGTCTCAACATCGTTTTTAAAAACAACTTCTACAATTTCCTCTTCGAGCTGAGGAATTAATACTCCTTCGAAATCTGTTTTCATTAAAAACCAATAAGTTATTTTTAAAATAATTTTGTCTTTTCGTTGAAAGATGTGATAGGTAGTTTCAAGTTTTTCAATTATTTTCAAATTTTGAACACCGCACTCCTCTTCCACTTCCCGTACAGCACATCGTTCAATTGATTCACCTTTATCTAATTTTCCTTTCGGTAAATCCCATTTGTCAAATCGATAAATAAATAATATTTTATCCTCTTTGTTTAAAACTTTTCCCCCTGCTGCTTTCTGAATTTTAAACAATGATTTAAACTCAACCCAAGACTTCTCTATATCACTACATATCAAGCATATACCACTACCACCTTGGGATAAAAAAGTTTCAACTAAATTAAAAACGTTGACATCTTCAAATGTAGCCTTAGCTAACTTGGTTGAAATATTATTATTTTCTGTCAAAATTATTGGACAGTCATTCACAAAAACTTTATACATTTGCATTATGATTAAGAACAAAGACACTGCTAAAAAAACTGCTGAGCTATTATTACAAATAAAAGCCATTAAGTTACAACCAAATGATCCTTTTACTTGGGCATCTGGATGGAATTCCCCAATTTATTGCGATAATAGAACTACACTTTCTTTTCCAAAAATAAGAAATTATTTGCGAGAAAACCTAGCTAATTTAATAGAACAGGAATATGGCAAGCCAGATGTGATAGCTGGAGTGGCTACAGGTGCTATTGCTATTGGTGTTTTAGTGGCTCAACATTTAAATGTTCCTTTTATATATGTTCGTCCTGAGCCAAAATCTCACGGTCGCAAAAACCAAGTAGAAGGTTTGTTAGAAAAAAACAAAACGGTAGTTGTTGTTGAAGATTTAATTAGCACTGGAAAAAGCAGCTTAAATGCAGTACAAGCATTAAAAGATGAAGGCGCCATAGTAAAAGGTATGGTCGCAATTTTTTCGTACGGTTTTGAAATTGCTACAGAAAACTTTGAAAAAGCAGGAGTAACTTTAAATACTTTAAGTGACTATAATCACTTATTGGAACAGAGTTTGGATAGTAATTACATTTCTGAAAGTGAATTACAAACATTAAAAAATTGGAGAGAAAATCCGAGTGAGTGGAATAAATAATAGCTATTATTATGAATTTAGAAACAAAAAAAGCAGTAATTAATAAATCTCAAAAAGAGTATTTTGAATTTTTAGGTGATTTAAATAATTTCAAACAATTAATGCCTGAAAATACCGATAAATTTGAAGTTGATGGAGAATCTTTTCTATTCAGCTTAAAAGGAATGCCTGAAATTAGGTTGGTAATTAAAGAAAAACAAGAATTTGATAAAATTGTATTAGGAGCTGCAAGTAGTAAATTAAATTTTTCGTTAACAGCTAACATTGTTGCTCTTTCTGAAACCACTTGCGAATCTCAATTGCTTTTTGATGGAGATTTTAACCCAATGATGGCAATGATGGTAAAAGGGCCACTTCAAAAATTTATAGACACTTTAACTGATAAAGCTTCACAACTTTAAAAATTTTTACAAAATAGATTAACGACTCGCAAATTTAATTTCTTTCAAATTAAATTCGCGAGTTTTTTCGTTTTCGAGTTCAACTATAAGTCTTCCTTCTTCTGAAACTCCTATTATTTTTCCTAAGAACAATTTATCGTGTTTATCACTAAATACTGACGGTTTATTCAACTTAAATAAATGTTTCAAATATTCTGTTTTCAAAAATGTAAAATTGGCATCTTCCAACTTTTCAATATAATAAGTAATCGCGTCTATTATTTTTTCTAACAACTCATTTCTGTCAATATTAATTCCAATAATATTTTTAATAGAAATAGGATTTCCAATTCCCAAAGGAAAATTAGTTTGATTTACGTTTAATCCTATTCCAATTATTGACTGTTTAATGTTATTCCCGCCAATCATATTTTCTATTAATATTCCAGCAATTTTGTCCTTTTCTGCCAAAATGTCGTTTGGCCATTTAATATGCACGGGAACAGGTAAATAATTAGCCAACACTTTCCGAACACCTAATGAAACCGCCATACTTAGGTAAAATTGCTCTGATAAAGAAAAACTTTTAAATTTAATTAAAACACTAAACGTTAGGTTCTTACCTTCATCTGAAACCCAAGTAGCTCCAAGTTGCCCCCTTCCTTTCGTTTGCTCCTCCGCCCATACTACCAAAAAGTTTTTTAAAGTGTTTTCGGTTAATAAATCCTTCAAATAAGAGTTTGTAGACTCAATGGCATTAAGTTTGATAATATGCATATGAAAATAGAAATTTTAACAAAGTTACTTAAAACATTATTTATTCTAAAAAAATAATAACTTTGTACCATCTAAAATATAATTAATGATAAAGAAACACGTAAGCGCAGACGACCTAATAGCAGCTATAATTAAGGCAATTGATGAAGTAAAAGGGGTTGATATACAAATATTAGATTTGCGAGAAATAGAAAATACTGTCTGTGATTATTTTATTATCTGTTCAGGTACTTCAAATACGCACGTAAATGCAATTTCAGGCATTATACAGAAACAAGTGAGCAAATTAACGAAAGAAAGTCCTTGGCATGTTGAAGGGGAAGGCCTTGCTGAATGGATTTTATTAGATTATGTAAATGTCGTAGTTCATGTATTCCAAAAACGAATTCGTACATATTATGATATTGAAAGTTTATGGGGAGATGCTAAAATTACTCAAATTGCTTAATTGAAATAAAATTAAGTACCACCTTTATTAAAAAAAACATGAGCCAAGAAAACAAGAACACCTCAAATAGTAAAATACCTAAGCCAAAATTCAATTTTTATTGGATTTATGGAATTTTATTTGCATTAATCATAGGATATCAATTTTTTGCTTCTGATAGTTTATCAACAAAAAATTTAAGTCAAAATGAGTTTGAAACTATTTTGAAAGAGAATGATATTGACAAAATTGTAATCGTTAATAAAGATGTTGCTAATATATTTATTAAAAAAGAAGCGCTAGAAAAAGAAAAGCATAAAAAAAATGCTAGCTCAATTTACTCAAGTAGCTCACCAATGTATTACTACAATTTTGGTGATTTAAAAAACTTTGAAGATCAATTAAAACTTACAAAAGCAGCAGATAC
>JAGPIQ010000045.1 GCA_018054895.1 Lutibacter sp.
TTGCTTGCAAATATACTGCTAAGTTTTTGATAATTCTTACACTAATTTCACCAATTTAAAAACGTTTTTATCTAAAAGCACTATTTCTTCTTAAATAAAAGGATTTTTGGGTAAATTCAAGATTCTAAAATAATTAAATAGATGAATTTTATTAACCATTCTACTATGCTTTTTCTCTAAAAATAGACTCAAACAATTCAAAATTTGAAAAATTAACAATTTATGTATATCAAATTCAAAATTAATAATAGTATTTTCGCAAACCAATAAATTATTTATATGTTTTCATTTTTTACTATTTTCAGATCTATTGCTTTTTTAGAAGGAGTTTCCTATTTATTATTACTTTTTATTGCTGTACCTATAAAATATATTGCAGGAGATGAGACTTATGTAAAACTATTAGGGATGCCTCATGGTTTTTTATTTATTGGGTATATTATAGCTGCTTTTTTATTTAGAGCTGATTTTAAATGGAATACTAAAACATTTATCATTGTTTTAGTAGCTTCTATTCTTCCTTTTGGTACTTTTTATGTAGATCGTAATTATTTGAAATAATTTTGAATTTTTGTCAATTATAACTGTAGAACTAATTGATAAGTTCCTATTTTTGACTGTATGAAAAAATTATTAATTATTGGATTTGTTTGGCCAGAACCTAATTCCACTGCTGCTGGAACAAGAATGATGCAATTAATTGAATTGTTTAAAAAATCCAATTACAGTATCTATTTTGCGTGTACTGCTTCCAAAACTTCAAATTCACATAATTTAACAAATTTAGCCATTCAAGAAATTGAAATAACGTTAAATAATTCTAATTTTGACACTTTTATTGCGGAATTAAATCCAGATATAGTATTGTTTGATAGGTATTTAACTGAAGAGCAATTTGGTTGGAGAGTTGATGAATTTTCCCCAAATACCCTAAAAATATTAGATACAGAAGATTTACATTTCTTACGAAAAGCACGCCACACAGCGTTTAAAAATAACAGTGAAGTATCCTTAAATGTTTTAATAAATGAAACTACAAAACGGGAAATTGCAAGTATCTATCGGTGTGATTTAACCTTAATAATTTCTGAATTTGAACATCAATTATTAGTAAATCAATTTAAAATTGATGCTTCCATTTTACATTACATACCTTTTTTATTAGACGAAGTTTGTAAAGAAACCATCCATTCATACCCAACATTTAAGGAACGAACCCATTTTATAACTATTGGAAATTTCAAACACGAACCCAATTTTCAAGCTGTTTTGTATTTAAAACAAGTTATTTGGCCTTTAATTAGAAAACAATTACCACAAGCTCAACTACATATTTACGGAGCGTATGCTACCGAAAAAGCAACTCAATTAAATAATGCGAAGGAAGGATTTATAATTAAAGGTTGGTGCGAAAATTTAAAAACTACATTTATAAATGCAAAAGTTTGCTTGGCTCCATTGCAATTTGGTGCGGGTTTAAAAGGTAAGCTTATTGATGCTATGCTCTATGGAACTCCAAGCGTTACCACTACCATTGGAGCTGAAGCTATGCATGAAAATTTACCGTGGAATGGTTTTATTGAAAATAATCCTGAAAAATTTGCTGATGCTGCCGTTGAACTTTATTTAAATGAAGAAAAATGGACGAATTTTCAACAAAACGGAATTGAAATTATAAATAAATGTTATTCGAAATTAAAACATGAAACTGATTTTATAAACCGAATTGACGAAGTATTTGAAAATTTAAATAGTCACCGTTTATCCAATTTTAACGGATTAATGTTGCAATATCATGCAAATAAAAGCACCAAATACATGTCTAAATGGATTGAAGAAAAAAATAAAATAACGTAAATTTATTCATATAAAACAGCTAAAATTTCCTTAGAAATTCTTAGTGGTTTTTGAGTTTTTTTATCTAACAGACACCAAATTGTTTTTGATTTTGCTATCAATCTTCCTTCTTGAAACATTTCTACAAATCGTTCAGATTTAACACCGTAAGTTTCTCCTATATAAGTTTTTAACAATATTGAATCATTTTCTACAGCACTTTCAAAATAATCAATTTCGTGTCGTAATACCACCCAAATAATTTTATCATCTATCAATAAATTACTAATCGTTTTCCAATGGTCATCAGCTACACTTTGTACCCATTTTAGGTAATTGATGTTGTTTACATGACCCAATTCATCTATTTCATTTAATTCAACTTTAATAAATTTTTCGAATTGTTTTCCTATCATACTATTCTTTATAAAATTACTAGTTGTAAAACTACATAAACATAGGTTAAAACACCTAAAATAAAAAGCACAAAAAACCCATTTCATTGCTAAAATGGGTTTAAAAACAGAACATTAATTCAAATTAAATTCAATAATATTTTCCTTTGCAATAGCTACTCTAAACTGTTTCGAATAGTTTAAAATAAATTGTATTGTTTGTTGTTTCGGTTGCTCCCTTTCAGGAGACTTTTGAGTGTAAAGTTTTATCATATACCGTTGGTTTATAAAATTATAACGATAAAACTTTCAAATTATTATCAGTCTACTAAAATAATTTGATGCTTTTCAATTATTTTTCTCAAATTAATTAGCGCATAACGCATTCTACCTAAAGCGGTGTTTATACTTACATCTGTATTTTCAGAAATCTCCTTAAAACTCATATCTTTATATAAGCGCATAACCAATACTTCCTTTTGATCTTCTGGCAATTCGTCTATTAAACTACCTACATCATTCAAAATTTGACTTCTAATAATATCATTTTCAGCATTTAATGAATCATCACTAATAACTGAAAAAATATCGAAATCACCTGTATTTCTATATGTTGGAAATCTTTTCTTACGTCTAAAATGGTCAATTACCAAATTATGAGCAATACGCATAACCCAAGGCAAAAACTTTCCTTCTTCATTATACTTTCCTTTTTTTAAAGTTTTGATTACCTTAATAAACGTATCTTGAAAAATATCTTCCGCTAAATCTTTATCTAAAATTTTAGATACAATAAAACTAAATATTTTTTGCTTATGCCTCTCAATTAAAATTTCAAGACATTTTTCATTACCGTGAATATAATTGCTTATTAAAACGCTATCACATAGTTTTTCACTTTCCATAGTTTAAATACATTATGGTATTAATAATTTTGTATTTATAAAAAGTAAAATTGTTAAATAGGCGTTGTTGTAGTTTAAAATTATGATGTAAATATGGTCTTTTTTTTTGAATATAGCAAATTTTTAGTTTTTTTTATATTGAAATTTAAGTGAATGGGAAGGTTTCTATTCTAAATTATTATATTTAAATTTGCGGTAATTCACCTTTTACTATGACATATAATTTAGCTGATTTAGATCCCAAACAACACATTTTAATAAAAGGCGCTTGTCTGCATAATTTAAAAAGTATTGATGTAGCCATTCCTCGAAATAAATTAGTGGTAATTACTGGCTTATCCGGTTCTGGAAAATCAAGTTTAGCCTTTGACACCTTATTTGCTGAAGGTCAACGCAGGTATGTTGAAAGTCTATCTTCCTATGCGCGACAATTTTTAGGAAGGCTGAATAAACCAAAAGTCGATTATATTAAAGGTATTGCGCCTGCTATTGCTATTGAACAAAAAGTAAATTCAACCAATCCAAGGTCTACAGTTGGTACTTCTACCGAAATTTATGATTATTTAAAATTATTATTTGCTCGAATTGGAAAGACTTATTCTCCTATTTCAGGGCTTGAAGTTAAAAAACATACGGTTTCTGATGTTTTAAATTTTGTAAAAACTATTGAAGAAAGCACAAAATTACTATTATTAGCTCCTGTTGATATTCCTAAAGATAGAAGTGTAATTCAAACATTAAAAATATTAGGACAACAAGGTTATTCCCGAATAAAATATAAAAACGAAATTTTAAGAATTGAAGATATTACGGAGGAAATTGATCATAATTTTCATTTAGTAATTGATCGGATTATTGTTAAAGATGATGAAGATTTTTATAACCGATTAGGTGATGCTATTCAAACTGCTTTTTTTGAAGGGAAAGGCGAATGTGTTATTGAAAATATTTCAACCCAAAAACAAACGTTATTCAACAATAAATTTGAATTAGATGGTATTCAGTTTTTAGAACCCAACACTCATTTATTTAGTTTTAACAATCCGTATGGTGCTTGTCCTGCGTGTGAAGGTTATGGAAATATTATTGGAATTGATGAAGATTTAGTCATTCCAAACACCGCATTATCTATTTATGAAGACTGTATACTTCCTTGGAAATCAGACTCATTTGCATCCTTCAAAAATAATTTAATTAATAATGCTTATAAATTTGACATTCCAATTCATAAACCTTGGTTTGAACTTTCGGATATTCAAAAACAATTAATTTGGAAAGGAAATTCGACTTTTAGTGGTTTAAACGCTTTTTTCAAAGAATTAGAAGAGCAAAGTTATAAAATTCAATACCGTGTAATGTTGTCTCGCTATCGCGGAAAAACAAAATGTACTGAATGTGGCGGAAAACGTTTACGTTCGGAAGCGGAAAATGTATTAATTAGTGGCGTAAATATTTCAAGTTTAGTCGATTTGCCTATTGATGAATTAATTCACTTCTTCAAAAACATACAATTAGAAGATTTTGAACAAAAAATAGCAAAACGTTTATTGGTTGAAATTAATAACAGACTTGAGTTTTTAAACAAAGTTGGCTTAAACTATTTGACCCTAAATAGAACTTCAAACAGCTTGTCAGGTGGTGAAAGTCAACGAATTAACCTTGCAACATCCTTAGGAAGTAGTTTGGTAGGTTCTATGTATATTTTAGATGAACCAAGTATTGGATTGCATCCGAAAGACACTGAAAAATTAATTGGGGTTTTAAAAAATTTACGCGATTTAGGAAATACAGTAATTGTGGTTGAACACGATGAAGATATAATGAAGGCTGCGGATTATATTATTGATATCGGTCCTGAAGCTGGAACTTTTGGTGGTGAAGTAGTTGCTGAAGGAAATTATTCCGAAATCTTAAAATCCGAATCTTTAACCGCTAAGTATTTAAATAACAGTATTTCCATTGAAGTTCCTTCAAAAAGAAGACCTATCAAATACAGTGTTGAAGTTGTAGGTGCTCGTGAAAACAACCTTAAAAACATCAACGTAAAATTTCCATTGAATTGTTTAACAGTTATTACTGGAGTTTCTGGAAGTGGAAAAAGTACGTTGGTAAGTAAAATTTTATTCCCTGCTATTCAAAAGGAAATAACAGGTGTTGGCGAAAAAGCGGGACAATTTACAAGTTTGCGTGGTGATGTTAAAAAAATTGAATACGTAGAATTTATAGATCAAAATCCAATTGGTAGATCAAGTCGTTCTAACCCTGTGACTTATATAAAGGCGTATGATGAAATAAGAGCATTATTTGCCAACGAAAAATTATCAAAAGCAAGAAATTACCAGCCGAAACATTTTTCATTTAATGTGGAAGGTGGTCGTTGTGAAGTTTGTAAAGGTGATGGTGAAGTTACTATTGAAATGCAATTTATGGCAGATGTGCATTTGGAATGTGAAGCTTGTAAAGGGGAGCGTTTTAAAAAAGAAATATTAGCTGTTAAGTTTCACGGAAAATCGATTAATGATGTGCTGAACGCTACAATTGATGATGCCATCGAATTTTTTGGAAAACACATGGAAACAAAAATTGTTCGGAAACTTCAACCGTTGCAAGATGTTGGTTTGGGATATGTAACTCTTGGGCAATCATCTTCTACCCTATCTGGTGGTGAAGCGCAACGCATAAAACTGGCTTCATTTTTAGTAAAAGGAAGCAGACAAAGTAAATCGCTTTTTATTTTTGATGAACCAACAACTGGTTTGCATTTTCACGATATTAATAAATTACTAAAATCATTTAACGCGTTAATTTCTAACGGACATTCAATTATTGTAATTGAACACAATATTGACTTAATTAAATGTGCTGATTATATTATTGATTTAGGAAAAGAAGGTGGAAAAAATGGTGGAAAACTACTATTCCAAGGAACTCCTGAAGACTTAATTAAAAATAAAGAATCATTAACCGCTCCATTTTTAGCTGAAAAAATAAAAAATTAAAATCTTTATTTGTGGAAGTAGCCATTGTCATTTTAAATTGGAACGGAAAAAAATTATTAGAACAATTTTTACCAAGTGTAGTTTCATTTAGTAACCTAAAAAACGTTTCCATTTATGTAGCGGATAACGCTTCAACAGATGTATCCATTAACTTTGTTGAGCAAAATTATCCTACAATTAAAATAATTCAAAATAAAAGCAATGGCGGTTATGCTAAAGGATATAATGATGCTTTACAACATGTAAAAGCGGATGTTTATTGTTTGTTGAATTCAGATATTGAAGTTACGGAAAACTGGTTGCATTCCATTATAAATACTTTTAAGAACCAACCAAATACGGCTATCATTCAACCTAAAATAGTAGATTTTAAAAACAAATCGTATTTTGAATATGCTGGTGCGGCTGGTGGATTTATTGATAAATTTGGATATCCTTTTTGCAGAGGTAGACTTTTTTCAACAATAGAAAAGGATGAAAACCAATTTAATGATGAAATTGAGATCTTTTGGGCTTCTGGTGCTTGCTTTTTTATAAGAGCTGAAGTTTACCATAAATTAACTGGTTTTGATGAAGATTATTTTGCACATCAAGAAGAAATTGATGTCTGCTGGAGAGCCAAAAATTTAGGTTATGCTATTAAATATGTAGGAAATTCAAAAGTATATCATGTTGGAGGAGCGACCTTGAAAGAGGAAAGTCCTCAAAAAACATATTTAAATTTTAGAAACAGTTTATTTTCATTGGTTAAAAACCTTCCTAAAAACGCACTTATTCCTATTCTATTTTCTCGTTTAGTTTTAGATGGAATTGCGGCTATAAAATTTTTAGTTGAACTCAAATTCAAACATATTTTTGCCATTTTAAAAGCGCATGTTAGTTTTTACAAAAATTTAAACAAAATGCTCCAAAAAAGAAGTAAATCAACAAAAATGACAAATTACTATTTTACAAAAAGTATTGTTTTTGACTATTATATAAAAGGAAAAAAGACATTTGATTCTCTTGAAAAAGTTAAAGATCTTCAATAGAACCTTTCCCTTCTCTTAAAACAATCATTTCACCTTCTTCCGATAAATCAATCACTGTAGAAGGCACATTGCTTCCATAACCACCGTCAATAACAATATCAACTAAATGTCCCCATTTCTCATAGATAAGTTCTGGATCTGTTGTGTATTCAATTAAATCATCTTCATCATAAATAGACGATGAAACTATGGGATTTCCTAACATTTTAACCAAATCACGAATTATATTATTGTCTGGAATCCGAATTCCAACCGTTGATTTGTTTTTAAATGATTTAGGTAAATTTGTATTACCTGGTAAAATAAAAGTAAATGGACCTGGCAATCCTCTTTTTAATATTTTGTACGTTGCAGTATCAATTTGTCGAACATAATCGGAGAGATTACTTAAGTCGTAACAAATAAATGAAAAATTAGCTTTCGCTAACTTTACACCTTTAATTTGAGCCAAGCGCTCCATGGCTTTACTATTTGTAATGTCACAACCAATTCCGTAAACAGTGTCTGTAGGATAAATAATTATCCCACCTTGCCGCAAAACCTTCACTACTTTTTCGATCTCTCGTTCGTTTGGGTTTTCATTATATAATTTAATAAACTGTGCCATATTATTTTAACTTATACAAATATAATTAAAATAATATGGTTTTTATTTTTAAACAGATAATAAATATCTAGATTTCTTTGTAAGCTTGCTATTTTTCAATTAATCGGAACCCTTCGCCATGGATATTTAATATTTCAACATTTTCGTCACTTCTTAAATATTTTCTAAGTTTTGCAATATATACATCCATACTTCTAGATGTAAAATAATTATCATCTCTCCAAATTTTAGTAAGCGCTAATTCACGTGGCATTAAATCATTTTTATGAACTGCTAATAACTTTAATAATTTGCTTTCTTTTGGTGATAATTTTTGAGCTTCTCCGTTATTAAAAACTAAATGACGTAATTTTGAATTGAATTCAAACTTCCCTATTTTAAACTCAAAAGATTCATCTTCAACACTTTGCTCAGATTCTTTACGTTGAAGTATCGCTTTAATTTTATATAATAAAACTTCCGAATCAAACGGTTTATTTAAGTAATCATCTGCGCCAGCTTGGTATCCTTTTAACACATCCTCTTTCATTGTTTTGGCTGTTAAAAAAATAATTGGAATTTCAGTATTTGTAGCTCTTACATCTTTTGCTAATGAAAATCCGTCTTTTCGAGGCATCATAACATCAAAAATACACAAATCAAAATCATCGTTTTTAAACATTATCAAACCTTCCAATCCATCTTTTGCCAAAGTTACATTGTAGTCATTTAATGATAAGTAATCTTTTAAAACTGTTCCAAAATTTGGATCATCTTCAACTAATAATATTCTATTATTTTCCATGTGTATATTTTATTTTAAATTAAAGGTATTTTTACTGTGAATGTGCTTCCGTGTCCCTTTTCACTTTCAACATTAACTGAACCTTGATGAATGTCTATTATTTTTTTCACATAAGAAAGCCCTAAACCATGACCTTTCACATTGTGAATATTTCCTCTTTCTTCTCTGTAAAATTTCTTAAAAATATTCTTTTGAACTGTATTACTCATTCCAATTCCTTGATCTACAATTCTAATAATTATATATTTTTGCGTACTTTCAGTATAAATATCAATTTTTGGTGAATCCTCAGAATATTTAATGGCATTGTCTAACATATTTACAAAAACATTGGTTAAATGAAATTGACTAGCAAATATGTCAGTATCCACGGCCTCAAAATGCGTATTTATGTACCCTCCTTTATCTTTAATTATTAATGAAACATGGGTTATTGCATCTTCAACAACATCAATTAAATCTACTTTTTCTTTTGTTACTTCAAGCTGATTTTTTTCTAATTTTGAAATTCTCAATACATTTTCAACCTGTATATTCATTCGCTTATTTTCTTCACGAATCATTTTTACATAACGTAAAACCTTTTCCTTATCATCAATTATTTTCGGATTTTTAATAGCATCTAACGCCAAATTTATGGTTGCAATAGGCGTTTTAAACTCATGTGTCATGTTATTAATAAAGTCCGTTTTTATTTCAGAAATTTGTTTTTGTTTTATTAATTGATACAAGGCCGTTGCAAAAGCTAAAATAATGATAAATATAAAAAAAACTGACAATACTAATATCTTCGACATTGAAGATAAAATAAAATTCTTTTTTTCAGGAAAAGTTACAAATAATTGATAATTACTATTCCCTTCTGAATCCGTATACATGGGTACCATATAACTTTTACCCGTTTCCTTCTTAAAGTAACCCGATTTTACTTTTGTTGCTAAACCATTACTAAAGATACCGTATTTAAAGTTAGTAGTAATCCCTTTTCCTTTTAATTCTCTTTCTAACCGTAAAGATAATTCGCGATTTGAAATTCGCTTATAAATTGGCACTTTGCTACGTGCAACTTCAAAAACACGTTCAATTTGAGATTTTTCAGCACCTTCAAACCGACCAATTTTAACATATCTTTCTTGAGGAGTATCCAATCCACTACCATGATTATCTAATAAATAATCTTTTTCAATAGAAATTTCTTCTTTTTTATAAATTTCTTTAAAATCTATAGAATCATTTTCAAAGAACTCCGTTGGTACTTTATAATTTTCTTCAATAATACTTTGAGAATACGTAAAACGCTCATTACTAGCAGTATCTATTTTTTCGTAAATATATTTTTTAACGTCTGAATATTTCAATTTATTTCCATCGTCTTTAAATCTATCTACAATATCAACATAAAACCGATTAAATTCATCTTCTTTTATGTCTTCAGAAATTTTTGCAAGCGCAAACCTAACATTTGATGTAAACTGTTCTTCCGTAATTTGAATGGTATTTTTAATCCAATATACTTGAACAAATACAATTCCCACTAAGGCAAAACTCATTAATATAATAATGAGTGCAAAAAAGCGTTTCCCCATCTCAAAATTTTAAATATTTAATAGCAAATCTAACTTTATTTCGTGTTACCTCATTAAAAATATAATTTTTTAACAAATTGTTATGAAAAAATGTATTATTTAACTAATTTCAATAGCATTTCATAAACACTAAATACTTGTTGCTTTGTGTAATTTAATTTATTATTTACAATAACTATGGTTGATTTTTTTATTTTAGCTTCATCATTTAATTGATGTTGCATTCTGCTCAAAATTTCTTCTTTTGTTACACCATCACGTTTTATAACTCTTTCCAATTTTTCCTCAAAATTAGCAGTAACAGTTATTACATAATCACAAATTTCATTACTTCCACTTTCAAATAATATAGCTGCTTCATATATCATAATTTTTGAAGTTGAAGTTGATTTAAAAGTATTGAAATGTTCCCTTAATTTAGGATGCACTAAACTATTTAATTCTTTTAATTTTGAATCGTCATTAAAAACAATGGAAGCTATTAATTTTCTATTTAACTCCTTATTTATATAGGCATCAACCCCAAATAAATTGATGATTTCACTTTTTAACGTCGCATTTGAAACCATTAATTCTTTTGCTTCAATATCTGCAATAAAAACTGCGGCTCCTAATTCTTTAAAAAATTGAAGCACTGTAGTTTTACCACTCCCTATACCACCAGTTAAACCAATTACCATTCGTTTTTTTGAATTAAAAACTCAATTTGAGTTGGATTTATTTTTAATGAAGAAATTAAGCTACTTTTTTCTTTTACTATTGGTGTTAAGTAACGTACCAACGAGTCTCTTTGATATTGCGAATAGTCGAAAACTATTGTAATATCATTTTTTTTAATTTTACTAAAATGAGATAATGCAGATTGATAAACCACCTCAATTTCTTTAGGAAATGGCGCTATTTTTATACCTTCTGGTTTATTTACAATGGTTACAGGTAGTACAAATGTACCTTCTGTAAATTTATCTACCTTTCCTTCAATCGTAATTTTTTCATTTGTAATAAATACATTTTTTGCTTTACTTGGAAGTTTTATGTATAATTCTTCAATAACATCTTCATAAATATCATTAATTTCTTTTTTTGTTGTTGAAACTTCAAAAATGGAATCAATAACTCTTTTGGGACCCGATATTTTTATGGAATCAGGTGTTATTCTTAAATCCTCAATTAAATTATAACCTAATTTGAAATTAATTTTCAGTCCAGAAATAATAGGTACTTTTTTAGAAATATTTTTACTAAATTCTACAAAAATAGTGTCTGTTAAGAATTTAAGCAATGTAGATTCTTTTGACAAGCTTGTTTTAACTTCGTTTAATTGAGTATTAGACACAATATAAAATTGTGTATCTTTTTTAACTGATTTCTTTAAATCAAATGAAATTTTTGGAGGGTTAATCCGATACTTTAAAATATTAAATCCAGATGCATTTACAAGCACTTTCATAGTGCTTACTGAACTTGATAAAAATAATTGATCATTCGGAGCATTATAAAAATTAACTTTAGCCTCGGTTGAGGCATTATAACGCTTTGAAAAAGCAATTAAAAACCAAATAATACTTGTTAAAAACAAAAAGAACACAAAAATTTTAGCTTTTCCATTTTTGCGCAAAGCTAACCCTACAGTTTTATTAATACGTGCCATACCGAAATATACAAAAAAAGTGAGCTGTTGAGGCTCACTTTTATTCAATATTATTATTTTTTTATTTGCTTACTTCTGTTGTCTCAAATTTTTTGCTAAGATCCATTGAAATAGCAGAACGTTCCATTTTAATTTTACCAGATCCAATTTCAACAATTACGGTATTATCGCTATCAACAATATCAACAATTTTACCGTGAATTCCACTAGTTGTTATTACCTTATTTCCTTTAGCTAAAGAGCTTTGAAATTTCTTTTCATTTTTCGCTTTTTTAACTTGTGGTCTAATCATAAAAAAATAGATTACCACAAACATTAATAAAAACGGTAACATACTACCTAAACCTTCCATACTTATATATTTATTATTAATAAAATTAACTTTTTGCTATTACAGTACCTTTTAAACGAATTGTTTCTGTTACTTTTTCAGCATTTGAAGTTACTGTAATTGATTTATTTTGTACTCCTACTCTTCCATTTGAATTAAATGAAAATCTAATTTCACCTTTATCTCCTGGTTTGATAGGTTCTTTGGTCCAATCTGGAGTCGTACATCCGCAAGATGGTTGTACTCCAGTAATTACTAAATCCACTTTTCCATTGTTGGCAACATTAAAAACACCATCTACAACTTCACCTTCTACTATGGTTCCAAAATCGTATTCCATAGTATCAAATTCAAGAATTGGCGCTCCTAAACTAATAATTTCATCTCTTTCTTTTGCTTGTTCTAAATTTTCAGTATTAATTTTTGAAGTAGCATTTTCTTTACAAGAAACAAACGCCAAACATAAAACAAATACACTTATAATTGTTATTTTTCTCATAATTAAAAATTTTCGTAAATTTAAAAAATTATAATAATCCTCTACCAATTTTATTCAACCTTTTTGTATCTGTAAAATCTTTTAAAATTTTATCTAACACTCCATTGATAAAAAAGCTACTTTTTGTTGTTGAATAATCTTTCGATATTTCAATATACTCATTAATAGTAACTCTTGTAGGTATAGACGGAAACCTTAAGAATTCGCAAATTGCCATTTTAATTAGAATCATATCTACATCTGCAATACGATCTGCATCCCAATTAGGTGTTTTATCACTTACTTCTTTTTCTAAAGAAGTTTGATTTAAAATTACCCTTCTAAACAATTCTAATACAAAGTTTTTGTCATCCTCATCTTTGTACAACTTTCCTAGTTTAAAAGGTTTTTCTTCTTTTAATTGCCCAAGTGATTTTACAATCCATGTATTTACAAACGGAATATCATCTACCCAAGTTATATTTTTATCTTCAAAATAATCTGCTAATTTTTCATTTGGAGCAACTATTGTTTTAAAAATTTCATCAATAAAAATAAGATCTTCTTTAAATGATCGTTCTTTAGTAGCCATATACACATCGTATAAATCGCTTTCTTTTATTAATTTTGAAATTTCATTTACATACTCAAAATCAAGCATCCAATAATTCAAACTATGCTCTTCCAAATAATCATTCATTGAACGGCTTTCCGCTAATAACTTAAATACTTGGTTGTCAATAAATTTGGTATTTGGTTTTAATTCCTCTGGAGTTGCTAAAAACTTTTTCTTAGAAATTTCAATATGTTTGCTTTCTAAATCTCTTACTTCGACAAGTAAACGAAGTAATAAAACATACAAATCGTACATTTTATCTATACTTGCGTATAAAAATTTTTCTTCTTTATTCAGATTGTCACTGCCAGATTGTAGGATAGCGTAAACGCTTTGCATTACTTTAACCCTAATGTGTCTTCTATTTATCATGTAAGAACTTTGAAACTTGTTATTTTTTTAACGCTGCAAAAGTACTATATTTTTTTAGAAATAGAAATGACATTTTTATTATTTCTCCTAAAAGTCTAAAGTCATAAAGTTTTAATGTCAAAAGTCTTAGAATTGTAAATTATGTAAGTTTTATAATTAACGAAAAAAATGCACTACAAAACAGTACTATCTTCACCCAAGAAGGACTTTACCAACTTTATAACTTTAGACTAGCGACTTTTAAAATTTCTTTAAAGTTAAAAAGTATCTTAAAATAATTAGTGTACCATTTTAATGCTGTATATTCGTGCTTTTAAAACTATGTCGTTAGGTTTACCCTTTATATGAAAGCACTTCAACACTTAAACAAATACTTTTTAAAATACAAATATCGATTTTTACTAGGAATAGTTATTACTGTGGCTTCCAACATATTTGCACTGCAAGTACCCCATTATATTAGCAATTCTTTAAACGTTGCGGAAGAGTATCGCACCGGGGTAATTACGGATATTGCAATAGTAAAAACAGATTTATTTCATAACATATTATTAATTATTGGCGCCGCATTATTATCTGGTTTTTTTACATTTTTAATGCGCCAAATGATTATTGTTTCTTCAAGATTGATAGAGTTTGACTTGAAAAACGAAATTTATCAACAATATCAACGCCTATCTTTAAACTTTTATAAGAAGAATAGAACGGGCGATTTAATGAATCGTATTAGCGAAGACGTTTCTAAAGTACGTATGTATTTTGGCCCCGCTATTATGTATTTTATGAATATGATCGTACTTTTTACGGTGGTTATCATTAAAATGTATAATATTGATCCTGAATTAACAAAATACACCTTACTTCCACTACCTATTTTATCAATTTCTATTTATGTATTAAGTACCATTATTCATAAACGAAGTACTATTGTTCAACAATATTTATCAAATGTTACGGCAAGTGCTCAAGAAACTTTTTCGGGAATTAGTATTGTAAAATCATATGGAATTGAAAGCAAAGTGAAAGAAGATTTTACATCGCTAAGCAATTTATTAAAGGATAAAAATATAGATTTATACAAAGCCAATGCCCTATTTCACCCGTTAATGATGCTTTTAATTGGTGTTAGTAATATTTTGGTAATTTATATTGGTGGTTTACGCTACATTGAAGGACATATTACTTTAGGTGTTATTGCAGAATTTATTATTTATGTAAATATGCTAACGTGGCCGGTTGCGGTTGTTGGTTGGGTTACATCAATTGTACAAGAAGCAGAAGCTTCTCAAAAACGTATCAATGAATTTTTACTTCATCGACCAGAAATTGAAAATAACAATCCGCTTCCTTCAAATATTGAAGGGATGATTGAATTTAAAAACGTTTCATTTACTTATGATGACACCAATATTACAGCCTTAAAAAACGTGAGTTTTCAATTGAAAAAAGGCGAAACTTTAGCTATTTTAGGAAATACAGGTTCTGGAAAATCTACTATTTTAAACTTAGTCGCACGTTTGTATGATGTTGATGCTGGCGAACTATTAATTGATGGTGAAAATGTTAAAAATATTAATTTAAATGACCTTCGTCAAAACATAGGTTTTGTACCGCAAGAAGGTTTTTTGTTTTCAGATTCCATTAAAAATAATATAAAATTTGGTGATGAAAATGCGTCTGATGAAAAAATTGAAAAAGCTGCTAAAGATGCCTACATTCATCATAATATTATTGAATTTAACGATAAATACGACACCTTAATCGGTGAACGAGGTGTTACGTTGTCTGGTGGTCAAAAACAGCGAATTTCAATTGCTAGAGCCATTATAAAAAATCCTAAAATATTAATTTTTGACGACTGTTTATCCGCTGTAGATACGGAAACAGAAGAAGTTATTTTAAATAATTTACATAAAGTTAGCCGGAATAAAACAACTATAATTGCGAGTCACAGAATATCTTCTATTAAGAATGCTGATAAAATTATTGTTATTAATAATGGTGAAATAATTCAACAAGGAACACATACTGAGCTTGTTACTATTAATGGGTATTATAAAGAATTATTTGAACAACAACTATTAGAAAAAGAATTATAAAAAAAATAAAATAACCCAATTATTTTTATAGATTTGTGAATGAATCTAAATAAATAGAGAATAATTAAATAGAAAGTTTATTATGAGTGAAAACGAACATTTAGAGCAAGAAGAGATATTTTCTCAAGTTCTGAGAGCGGGAAGAAGAACTTACTTTTTTGATGTAAGAGCGACGAAGGCTGAAGATTATTACTTAACTATTACTGAAAGTAAAAAATTTACACACGATGATGGTTCATTCCATTACAAAAAACACAAAATTTATTTATACAAGGAAGATTTTGAAGAATTTAATGAGATGCTAAAAGCAGCAACTGATTATATTTTAAATGAAAAAGGTGAAGAAGTTATTTCTGAACGTCACCAAAAAGATTTCAAAAGAGCTTCAGAAGATGAAGAAGAAGATGCTACTGTAAATTCAACTACTGGTAGTTTTACGGACTTAAATTTTGAAGATATTTAATCGACAAATAGCATACAAATAGTAAAAAACACTTCCATTGAAGTGTTTTTTTTGCTTTTAATGTAGCTAAGTAGACCAAAATAGTTAGTGGAAGATTCCTGCTATTCACTATTATTTTTACTCAATTGCTTCATAATATCTTCCATCATTTCTACTTGAACTTGTTGAATTGAAAGCAGTTCTTGCTGTTGATGAATGATTAAATGGTCTATTTTTTCGTGTAACATTCTAATTTCTAATTCCGATTTTAAATTTACCATATAATCTTGTTTAGCACGCTCTCTATCTTTTTCTTCTTGCCTATTTTGACTCATCATAATTACAGGTGCTTGCAATGCTGCCAAACATGATAAAATAAGGTTTAATAATATAAATGGATACGGATCAAATCCTTTATTCAATAAAAAAAGAATATTAGATGTAATCCAAATAAATATAAACAATCCGAAAATGATGATAAATTCCCAACTTCCACCAAATGAAGCAATTTTATCAGCCAACCGTTGTCCGAAAGTAAATTTTCTAGCATCTAAATCGTCTATAATTTTTTTTGAAACGGTTTCATGGTTTTGTAATGTTTTCAAAACATCTTCTTCTAAAACCGACAACTCTCCTACTTCATTTACTAAATAACTGGCAATATATTTTTGTCGGTACTGATTTAATTCGGCTATGGAAATGACGCTATTCCGTGTAAAATTTTCAACATCCTGCTGAATTAAATCAAACAACGATTTTCTAATTGATTTTGCTAATACTTTTTTGCTTTCCGCAAATTCAATGTTTGAAATACTACTTATAAATGTTTTCATTCTGTTTGTTTTATACTTTTATTTTGATGATTAACTGATGTAGTTACACTTATTTCAATAATCCAAAAAAAATCTTTATGGCTGTTTCTTTTTTCATGCTATTAGAAATATGTTACTGTTTTTAAGTAACTAAAAGTAGCTTTATAATTTATTAATGACGTATTAAAAATAGGTCATTCTTACCTATAAAATCCTGAAAATTATTGTTTAAATTTTTAAAAATCACAAAAAACAAATCTCACTAAAACTACTTTTTAGCTTCCATTTTAAAAAATAATTTAGAAATTGGAATAATAAGTAATCCTGCTATTAAAAATAAAACAAAAGCAAATTTCAAGTTCAATAAATGTGCTAAATAACCTATTAATGGTGGACCTAAAAGCATTCCGAAGATTCCATACGTTGTAATAATCGAAACGATTAACCCTGGAGAGTATTTTTTAGACGTTCCTGCCAAAGCATACGTCATAGGAATTATTGCTGCAACTCCTATTCCTACAAGACTAAAACCAACTAAAGAAGGCCAAAAATAGGGAAAAAGAATAACCATACAAATACCTAATGAAATTAATATAGAACTTATAATATAGGATTTTTGCATTCCAATTTTATCTATAACTCTATCTGAAATAAACCTTGAAAATGTCATAAAAATCATAAAAACAAAATATCCTAAAGTAAAAATATCTTCTTTTATAACTTCTTTAAAATAAACACCACTCCAATCAAACATACCACCTTCACAAACTGCTGATAAAAAAACCATAATTCCTAGCAATAAAATAAACTTATCCGGTTTTCCAAAAATTAATTTATTACCTGTTGTAGATTTGTCTTTTTTTATTAAAAACTGATAGGCTATTGATACTGAAATTAGCGAAAAAAGAGCGATGCTTAGTAAGTGAGTTCCTATTGAAACATCAAATTTCACCATTAAAGTTGAAAATCCAACACCTATTAAACCACCCAAACTCCATAATCCGTGAAGTGATCCTAATATTTTTTTTTCAAATTTCTTTTGGAGCGCTATGGATTGTGTGTTTATGGCAATATTTATAATTCTCATACAAAATGAAAATAAAAACAATGACATACTTAAATAAAAAACATTTGCTGAATACCCAATAAAAGTTAATGCTAATGAAAAAAATACAAATGAAAATATAAGTGGACTTCTACTATTAAATTTTGAAACTAACCAACCCGAAATTGGTAATCCTATTAAAGAGCTAATAGGCATAATAAAAAGTAAATTACCTAATTCCGCTTCATTAAAATTATAAAACGTTTTAATTGTTGGTATTCTTGAAGCCCAAGAAGCAAAACCAATTCCCGAAATAAAAAAACACGTACTTAGGGCTATTCGTTGTTTAATTTTTAATTCCATACAAATTTTATAGAGTGCAAATTTGCATCCATATTTTTAAATAAAATAATTTGAAGGGTATTATTATGATTATTAACTAAAGATATTGATTGCACTATTGTTATTCCATTTCAGAATACCCGCTTTCATCAAATCCAGCTTCATCAAATTTAATTTCTAAATAATTACAAGCTCCTTTAATTGTACTAAAAACTCCTACTTTATTTTTAAAATGAGGCTCTTCCATCAATAACATTGAAAACATTGTTGAATTAGGAGATTCGGTAAGTAAAGCCCACTTTAAATTTGGAGGTGTTTTTTCTCTTACAACAATGCCAATATATTCATTCATTTCATCAAATGACATTTTAAACTCTGCATCAATTAAATTTGTCAATACTTTTTCCACACATAGTATATCTGGATCATTTCTATATGTTTCATGAAACTCATATAGTTTTGAAGCCGTAATTGATGTTGCTAGAACATCAACAAGTAAGGATTGTTGTGGAAATATTTTGTATTTCAAACTCATTTTAGACTTTTATTGACATTATGTTATAATTTACCAAAAAAAAAAAACAATTAACGAATGTCTTTAGTTTTATTTTTCAACTTAAAATATAAAAATTTATTCAGGAATTTGTTGACTCAAACAATGTAAGGTTCCAAAACCCCAAATTAAATCAATGGCACTTATTCCTATAATTTCTCTATCAGGAAAACAATCTGCAATAATATTCAACGCTATTCTATCTTTTGAATCGTTAAAAGTGGGTACTAAAACGCATTTATTTAAAATTAGAAAGTTGGCATAACTCGCAGGAATCTGAATTCCATCAAAAATTAATGGACTTGGCATTGGTAAAGTAATAATTTTTGGGGCTTTACCATTTTCTAATGTTGCATTTTGAAGACGCTTTAAATTATCTTGAAGTGGCGCGTAATTTCTATCTTCCTTGTTATTTTCAACAACGGTAATAATAGTATCTTCATTTACAAAACGACATAAATCATCAATATGTCCGTGCGTGTCATCACCCACAATTCCATCGCCCAACCAAATTACGTTGGTTACCCCTAAATATTCTTTAAAAACGGCTTCGTAATCCTCTTTGGTAAAGTTTTCATTTCTAACTTGAATGGACGGATGTAACAAACATTCTTCACTAGTTAACAACGTTCCTTTTCCATTCACATCAATAGCTCCACCTTCCACAATTACTGGTTTTCCTTTATACATAACTTGCGTTAAGGGAATTTCTAAAAACTCCGAAACTTGTTTTGGAACATACTTATCCAACTGATAATTAGTATATTTCGCCCAACCGTTAAAGTTAAAGTTTAAAGCTTCTCTCCTGTCTCCATTATACACAATTATAGGTCCAGAATCGCGCATCCAGCTTCTGTTGGTTTTATAAACAATAAACGAAACGTTTGAAATTTGCACTGCTGCCATTTCTAACATTCCAATCACTTTTTCTTTTAGTTTTTCGGAAGCAACTACTAAAACTACTTCTTCAAACGTAGCAACTTTTTTTATAAATTCTACAAAAGCCCATTGAATAGCTTCATATTTTCCTGGCCAATCGTTCCCATTATGCGGAAAAGCTAATAAAATTCCTTGTTGTTTTTCCCATTCTGCAGGAAATCTTCTAGTTGAATTCGCCATAACTAATCAATCGCTCTTTTAGTAATATCTCCAAATGCATCAATTCTTCTATCTCTAAAAAATGGCCAATTCTGACGTACATTTTCTTGTATATCTAAATCTACTTCAGCAATTAAAATTTCTTCTTTATCATGTGAAGCTTGCGCTAAAATTTCGCCTTGAGGCCCTGCAATAAATGACGAACCCCAAAACTGAATTCCTTCCGTTCCTGGAATATATTTTTCCAAACCTACTCTATTCGCTGCCGCAACATACACACCATTTGCTACTGCGTGACCTTTCATAACATTCATCCATGCACCGTGCTGATTCTCTCCATATTGCTCTTTTTCCAATGGATGCCAACCAATGGCGGTTGGATAAAACAATACTTCTGCACCTTGCAAAGCGGTTAATCGTGCCGCTTCTGGGTACCATTGATCCCAGCAAATAAGTGTTCCTATTTTTCCTTTTTTAGTCGGAAATGTTTTAAAACCAATATCTCCAGGAGTAAAATAGAATTTTTCATAAAAATGTGGATCGTCTGGAATATGCATTTTTCGGTATAAACCAGCTTCACTTCCATCCGTATCAATTATATACGCACTATTGTGGTAAATTCCTGCCATTCTTTTTTCGAAGAAAGGAACAATAATTACAACGCCTAATTCTTTTGCCAAAGCACTAAAAGCGATAAATGAAGTACTATATAATTCTTCAGCAATAGAAAAATTATCCGTGTCTTCACTTTGACAGAAATAATGACTGCTATACAATTCTGGTAAAGAAATAACTTCAGCGCCTTGTGAAGCTGCGTCTTTTACCCAAGCAATACATTTTTTTAAGTTGTTTTCTGCAATATCATTTAAGTTTAATTGCAAAACAGCAATTTTGTAGGTTTTATTTGGCATTTTTTTGAATTTTAAAATGTAAAAATAAAAAATTTTATTTTATTGAACGAAGATAAAGGTTCTCCACTTTTTCACGCGCCCACGGGGTTTTACGTAAAAAAGTTAAACTCGATTTAATAGTTGGGTTGGAGCGAAAACAATTTATTTTAATGCGTTCTCCTAATTCTTCCCATCCATACATAGAAACTAAAAACTGTACAATTTCAGCTAATTTAACTCCGTGTAACGGATTATTTGTTTGATCTCCACTCATAATATACTTTTACCAATCAATTGGTTTATAATCTTTTAAAAACTTTCCACACCAATGTTTCCCTGTATTTATTCCATCAATTAATGGATCCATAACACGTGCTGCACCATCTACAATGTCCAAAGGTGGTTGAAAATCGTGCACTTCAACTTTATGTTTTGATAAATCTACAGG
>JAGPIQ010000143.1 GCA_018054895.1 Lutibacter sp.
AAAAACACCTATTAACCGATTAAGCATTGGAATTCAATCTTTTTTTGAAGATGATTTAACCTTTATGAACCGAGCACATACTGCGGAAGAATCAAAAAAATGCTTAGAAAATGCCAAAAAATATTTCAACAATATTACTATCGATTTAATTTACGGAGTTCCGAATATGGATAACCAAAAATGGTTAAAAAATTTACAAACTGCTTTTGAATTTGGAATCCCTCATATTTCCAGTTACGCGCTTACTGTGGAAGAAAAAACAGCTTTACATTCCTTCATTCAAAAAGGAATTGTAAAACCGATGGATGAGGAATTGGCTTTAGAACATTTCAATATTTTAGTTACAGAAACGCAGAAACAAGGCTTTGTTCATTATGAAATTTCCAATTTTGGAAAACCCAATTATTTCTCCAAACACAATACATCTTACTGGTTAGGTACTGATTATATGGGCGTTGGACCTTCTGCACATTCCTTTAACAACGTTCAACGAAGTTGGAATATTTCCAATAATGCCAAATATATTCAGGCAATTCAACAACATAAATTACCCAATGAAGTTGAAATACTAACTATAAACGACCGTTTTAATGAATATATTATGACAGGATTACGCACCATTTGGGGTATTTCTTATGAAAAAATTGAAACTGAATTTAGCGCACTTCAATTAGAAGCATTAAAAAAACGAGCCCAACAATTTATAGATGCTGGTTTATTGGAATTACACCAAAATGTATCATCTAAAGAAAATTTAGTCACAACCAAAAAAGGGAAATTTTTAGCAGATGGAATTGCAAGTGATTTATTTATTGTATAATTAACTCCATTAAAAACCAACCTTATGAACATTGAAGAATTTAGAACCTATTGCCTTTCAAAAAAGCACGTTTCCGAGAGTTTTCCGTTCGATCAACAAACACTGGTTTTTAAAGTAGGCGACAAAATGTTTTCACTTACCAGCTTAGAGAAGCATCCTACAAGCGTCAATTTAAAATGCGATCCTGAACGAGCGATAGAATTACGCGATAGCCATTCTGAAATTACCGCAGGCTACCATATGAGTAAAAAACATTGGAATACTATTGTTATTGAAAGTAGTTTACCGCACCAATTATTAAAAGAATTAATAGACCATTCCTATGAATTAGTTGTAAGCGGCATGACAAAAAAGCAACGGACTGAATTGGAATCGTAATTTTTACATTAATGCTTTTTCTTATATTCAGAAGGTGTTACACCTTTTACCGCTTTAAATTTTCGATTGAAGTTGGCTAAATTATTAAAGCCCGATTTATATGAAATTTCGGTAATACTTAAATCATTGTTTTTAGTTAATAATTTACAGGCATTTCCAATTCGAATATCAATTAAAAAGTTGACAAATGTTTTAGTTGTCCGTTGTTTAAAATACCTACAAAAAGCATTGGGTGTCATATTTGCAATATCGGAAACATCTTTAAGGGTAATTTCTTTTTGAAAATTATCCATTGTATAATTAAAAATATCACTCATCCGCTTACCTTCATCCCCTGCATATTTTTTCAAATTTATTAAAGATGAAAGTTTACGTTTATCTGAACCTGAAATTAGGTTAAGCAATTGAATAAACGCTAAAAACTGCTCATATTTAGATAAAAATTTCAATGATTTCAAAATATCTGAAATATCTTCTTTTTTTGAAATAACTTCGTAACCTAAATCCGAATTATCAAAAAAGCCTTGAAAATGTTCAAATTCTGGTAAATCGAAAAAATGTTCACCAAACGCAGATTTCGAAAAAAATACCGTATGCATTTCGCAGACCTCTTCACAAAACCCATCTCTCTTAAAAACATGTGGCAAGTTTTCACCAATTACAAAAATATCATTTGCTAAAAATTCACCTACACAATCACCAATTATATAAGTACCTTCACCTGCTGAAACCAAACTAATTTGTATTTCATTATGCTGATGTAATTTTTCATAAAAACCATCTCCTTTGTACTGTTCAACATACAAAGTAACATTTGCAGGTTTCGGAATTGTAAAGGGTAATACTTTCATATTTTTGGTTGAGTGAAATCAAAGCTACTTAATTTTTTTAGAAATGTGCTAATTATCAGGTAAAATAATATTAAAAATTATGAATTTAATAGTAATACTGGAAATATCAAAAGGTAAAAGTCGAAAGCCAAAAGTCAAAAAACAAACCCGCCTGCGGACGGGCAGGTCCCAAAAACCAACAACTAACAACCAAATCTCAAAAGCTAAAAGCCATAGAATGCAAATTGGTTAACCAATTCTTTTCATTCATAAAAATTAAACTTACCTTTGACTTTTAACTCATTAAAACTAAATTTTCAGCTTATGATTACTGGTAAAAATTATATAGGAAGCGTTTTATCTTCATTAGGATCTAAAACATTTAAAACATTTAACCCGCAAACAAATAGCGAAAATGAACCGCTTTTTAGTGAAGCTTCATCTGTTGAAATTGACCAAGCTGTTAGCTTAGCTGCTAAGGCTTTTGAAACGTACAAAACTATTTCTGGCGTTCAAAAAGCACTTTTTTTACGCACCATAGCCGATGAAATTGAAGCTTTAGGCGATGAATTAATCAATACCTATTGCTCGGAAACAGGGTTACCTGCAGGAAGAGCGCAAGGAGAACGTGGAAGAACAACATCGCAACTACGCAGTTTCGCTCAATTATTAGAAGAAGGAAACTGGGTGGAAGCCGCCATTGACACGGAAGATGCCGATAGACAACCAATGGCTAAACCAGATATTCGTAAATTATTAACACCATTAGGACCTGTGGTAGTTTTTGGCGCCAGTAATTTCCCGTTAGCATACTCAACTGCAGGTGGAGATACTGCTGCTGCCTTAGCTGCTGGTTGCCCTGTAATTGTAAAATCGCACCCAATGCACGCTGGAACTGGTGAATTGGTAGCTTCAGCAATTGTGAAAGCTATTGAAAAAACGGATATGCCTTATGGAATTTTTTCAAATTTAAACAGCAGTGGAATTGAAGTTGGTGTCGCCTTAGTACAACATCCAAACGTAAAAGCAGTCGGTTTTACAGGAAGTATAAATGGTGGACGCTCTTTATATAATTTAGCGGCAAAACGTCCAGAACCAATTCCTGTTTTTGCTGAAATGGGAAGTACCAACCCTGTAATTATACTACCCGAAGCAGCCAAACATAAAGCTACTGAATGGGCAAAACAATATGCTATATCCATAACCACTGGTTCTGGTCAATTTTGTACAAATCCAGGATTAATTTTAGGAATAAAAGGTAAAGATTTAACAAATTTCATACAATTATTGTCTGATGAAATCATAAAAATTGAACCAACATGTATGCTTCATCCAAACATTATTGGGAATTATGACCGTAATAAAAACACGATGTTGCAACAAGAAGGTTTACAAACTGTAGCCAACATTTCAGCTGACGTAAAAGCAAATTATGGGCGACAAATACTAACCACTGTTGAAGGTGCTACATTTTTACAAAACACATTATTACATCAAGAAGTTTTTGGGCCTTTTAGTATGATTGTTCAATGTGAAAACGGGGAACAATTAGAGACAATTTTACACCAATTAGAAGGACAATTAACAGGTACTATTTTAGCGGAAGAAAGCGAATTGAATACGTATAATAACGTTGTTAGCGCACTTCAAAATCGTGTTGGTAGAATTATTTTTAACGGAGTGCCAACAGGTGTTGAAGTATGTCCTGCAATGGTACACGGAGGTCCTTATCCAGCATCCACAGATAGTCGTTTTACGGCAGTTGGAGTAAACTCTATCAAACGTTGGGTACGACCTGTAAGTTTTCAAAATTGGCCAGATGCGCTATTACCACAAGAATTACAAAACGCGAATCCACTAGGAATTTTACGCTTGGTGGATGGAAAATATACTGATGTTGGGTTATAGTTTTTGGTGCTTGGTTATTGGTTTTTGGTCAAAATAAAAACACTCTCAAAGCTTCACTGAAATTTGAATAGCGGACATAAATTTGTTGCTAATTCCCTACGGAATTAGCAACAATCCAAGCACTTGTCCAAGCATTTTGAAAGTTAAAACCACCGGTTACAGCATCAATATTTAAGACTTCACCAGCAAAAAACAGGTTTTCGTGTAATTTACTTTCGAAACGCTTAAAGTTTATTTCTTTTAAATCCACACCTCCAGCGGTAACAAATTCGTCTTTAAACGTACTTTTTCCAGTCACCTTAAAAACGCATTTTGTCAACTGATTTGTCAACGACTCTAATTGTTTATTATTTAATTGCGCCCATTGTTCTGTCATATCTATCTCAGCAGCAATTACTAATTTTTCCCACAAACGCTTTGGAATTTCCTCAAAAACAGACCGCAATATCACTTGTTTTTTACTGTTTTTTTGTTTTTCCGTTTTTAAAGTTTCTAAAATATGTTCCGTTTTTTTAGACAACCAATTGACTTCAATTTCAAAATGATAGTCTTTTTCCGAAAACTCAATTGCTCCCCAAGCAGATAGTTTTAAAATTCCAGGACCACTCAAGCCCCAATGTGTTATTAACAAAGGTCCTTGCTCTTCTAATTTTGAATTTAACACTTTCACTTCAGCCTTAGGAACAGAAATCCCTGGAATATCCGTTAACCGATTATCCTTAATATTAAAGGTGAAAAGTGATGGGACAGGTTCTATAATTGAATGCCCCAATTCCTTTATAATATTCCATACTTTAGTATTACTTCCGGCGGCAATTAGCACATAATCTGCTATAAAATCTACTTCCGCAGTTTTAACAACAAACAGTTCTCCATTTTTTTCTATGGAATCGACTCTGGTGCTCAACTTCAAAATAACACCCGCATTTTCAGCACTTTCCACAAAACAATCGATAATAGTTTGCGATGAATTACTTTCTGGAAAAATACGATTATCATCTTCAATTTTTAAAGAAACACCTCTATTTTCGAACCATTCCATAGTATCACCTGTCATAAACTGATGAAAAGGACCACGTAATTCTTTGTTACCTCTTGGGTAAAATTCAATCAATTCATTGGGTGTAAAACAAGCGTGAGTAACATTGCAGCGACCACCACCACTTACTTTTACTTTTTGCAATACTTTATTACTTCCTTCTAAAATAATAACCTCCAACTCTGGGTTTAATTCTGCGGCGTTAATGGCTGCAAAATATCCTGCTGCTCCCCCTCCAACTATTAGTAGTTTTTTCATTTGTTTCTTTTTTATCTCCCGCAGATTTCACTAATAATCGCTGATTTTTTATCTTTTCTGCAGAAATCTGTGAAATCTGCGGGGCTATTATCAATTACCTAATTAAATATAACATCCAACTCTGGGTTTAATTCTGCGGCGTTAATGGCTGCAAAAAATCCTGCTGCTCTTCCTCCAACTATTAGTAGTTTTTTCATTTATTTGTTTTTTATCTCCCGCAGATTTCGCTAATAATCGCTGATTTTTCAACTTTTCTGCGGGGCTATTATCAATTACCTAATTAAATATAACATCCAACTCTGGATTTAATTCTGCGGCGTTAATGGCTGCAAAAAATCCTGCTGCTCTTCCTCCAACTATTAGTAGTTTTTTCATTTGTTTCTTTTTTATCTCCCGCAGATTTCGCTAATAATCGCTGATTTTTTATCTTTTCTGCGGAAATCTGTGAAATCTGCGGGGCTATTATCAATTACCTAATTAAATATAACCTCCAACTCTGGGTTTAATTCTGCCGCGTTAATGGCTGCAAAAAATCCTGCTGCTCTTCCTCCAACTATTAGTAGTTTTTTCATTTGTTTCTTTTTTATCTCTCGCAGATTTCACTAATAATCGCTGATTTTTCAACTTTTCTGCGGAAATCTGTGAAATCTGCGGGACTATTATCAATTACCTAATTAAATCGTGATATGGAATTATAGTTTGAAATCCTTTTTGTTTGAAATAATTAGGGGAATCATTATTTCCAGTTGCTAACATAAAATCGCCCCCCCAAGCACCTAAACTTTTTGTTTGTCCAAAATAATCAGAAAAATAAATTTCTTGAACCGTTTTTAATTGAATTGTTTTTGAAACTAATTGTTCGTGCGCTGCCATCAATTTTTCAAAATCATTTAAGCTCTCACATCTCACAAAATCTGCTGTTAATTCTGAAATTTGTTCAGTTTCAGACGTTAAATTTCCTTTTAACGCTTTAAAACGCTGAATTCCTTCCCTGCTATTTTGTTTTTTATTCAAATACACAAA
>JAGPIQ010000144.1 GCA_018054895.1 Lutibacter sp.
CTGTAAAAGAGCGTGTAGAAAATTATAAAGAATTTACAATAGCGTTAAGTGAAACTGAAAAAACGGAACAAGGGTCTCGTTGTATGGATTGTGGAATTCCATTTTGCCATAGTGGTTGCCCACTTGGAAATTTAATTCCAGATTTCAACCACATGGTTCACTCAGGTGAATGGCAAAAAGCTTCTTGGATATTACATTCAACAAATAACTTTCCTGAATTTACAGGAAGATTGTGTCCTGCACCATGTGAACAAGCATGTGTATTAGGAATTATAAACGAACCTATTTCAATTGAAAATATTGAAAAAAATATAGTTGAAAGAGCTTTTAAAGAAGGTTGGATTAAACCTCAACTTCCAAAAGTAAGAACAGGTAAAACTGTAGCTATTGTAGGTTCAGGACCTGCTGGTTTAGCAACTGCTCAACAATTAAACAGAGCTGGTCATACAGTTACTGTGTTTGAAAGAGATGATGAAGTTGGAGGATTATTGCGTTATGGTATTCCTAATTTTAAATTAGAAAAAGGAATCATTGACAGAAGAGTTGCTATTTTAGAAGCTGAAGGCATTACATTTAAAGTAAATGTAAATGTCGGTGTAAATTACGATGTGAAAGATTTAAAAGCTTTTGACGCTGTAGTTTTATGTGGTGGCGCTACTGAAAGACGTGGTTTGCCTACAACTGGAGCAGATGCTGATGGTGTTGTGCAAGCAATGGATTTTTTAACGCAACAAACTAAAGTTGTATTAGGTAAAACAGTTGAAAACCAAGTTTTAGCTACAGATAAGCATGTAATTGTTATTGGTGGTGGAGATACTGGATCGGATTGTGTTGGAACTTCTAACAGACACGGTGCTAAATCGGTTACTAATTTTGAAATTATGCCGAAACCTCCGGGACAACGTTCACCTTCTACTCCATGGCCTTATTGGCCACTTCAACTAAAAACATCCACGTCTCATAAAGAAGGATGTGAAAGAAATTGGTTAATTAACACAAAGGAATTTGTAAAAGATACTGATGGAAAATTAATAGCTTTAAAAACTATTAATGTTGAATGGAAAATGGCTCCTGGTCAACGTCCTCAATTAATTGAAATTGAAGGAACTGAAAAAACATGGCCTTGTGATTTAGCATTATTAGCATTAGGCTTTACAGGACCTGAAAGCACTATTGCAGATCAATTAGGAATTACTAGAGATGAACGCTCTAATTACAAAGCAGAATTTGGTAAATTTCAAACAAATATTCCTAACATATTTGCTGCAGGTGATATACGAAGAGGACAATCATTAATTGTTTGGGCAATTTCTGAAGGTCGTGAAGCCGCTCGCCAAGTTGACATTTATTTAATGGGGAAATCTGATTTACCTACCAAAGGAAATGGAGATTTATTAGGAGTTTAATTTCTTCTAAAAAAGAATATAAAACACCGTTTAGAAAATTCTAAACGGTGTTTTTTTATACCTAATTATTTATGAAATCTTAGTTACAACAATCTGTTTTTCATTCAAAATAGTTTTAAACATCACATAATGAGGTCCAACCGTTTCAATTTGAAAACAACCTCCAACACATGTAAATCCTTGTTTTTGATAAAAAGGAACTGCAGAAACACGTGCATTGCACCATAAAATAGCGACATTCATGTCTTTTAACAAATTTTCAGCTTCATTCAACATTAATTTACCGACGCCTTTTGCTCTAAATTCTTGAAGCGTTGCCATTCCACGCAATTGATACTGAACACCATTAAATGCTCTATTTGACTCTTTCATAAAACTCGAAACACCAATCAATTGACCCTTAAAAAAGGCTCCTAAATGAAATGTATCACTATTAGCATCACCATTAAACGCAACTGGTAAATCCATCCCTTTTCTCAATACTTCTTTTCTTATAGGAAATGTTTCAGCTGTTAAAATCTTTTGAATTTGATACATCTTTAATAGTGGTTATGGTTAAAAGAAAATTGAAGTAATAAATTTACACTTTTTTACAAAAAAAACGAATCATATAATATTCAAATATACAATTTCAGATATTCATGCTTAATTGAAATTATTTCCACTGAAAACTTTAATGAAAGAACTCACTAATCATGCTAATAAAGCTATTTTAATTAAAGAATAAAGAACAGAAATTTACAAGCAGATAATAATTCTTTTCATGTGTTTTTAAACAACTATTGAATTAAAATTTCAAAATTACAACTTTAACTATGCTTTTTTTGATAAAACTGATAGGCCCAACAATATAATTATTTGAAGTGAATGTGGAGATCAACAAATAGGTAAAACCAATTTAGACAGCTCCGTAATAAAACCCAACAAATTGGTTCTGAATTCTTTAAATTAAACAGCTATACCAACAACTCAATATCAAACCCCTTCTGTGAAAATGAAGGATATAATTGCGTTTAGCATCACTTTAAAAAAAATTGAAAATTTTATAAAAAAAAAGTAAAAAACACTTGCAATAATGCAAATAGGTTGTATATTTGCACTCGGAAATGCGGGAGTAGCTCAGTTGGTAGAGCTTCAGCCTTCCAAGCTGATTGTCGCCGGTTCGAGCCCGGTCTCCCGCTCAAAAGAAGCCAAACGTAAGTTTGGCTTCTTTTATTTTAACTTATGACCAAATAGCAGCAACAGCACCATTGGTATTCCTAATAAAACAACGGTTAAAATACTATATTCTAAAACTTCAGGATGCACCAACAACATTAATGCATATCCTCCAATAGCACCACCTAAATGCGCTGTATGACCTACATTCCCCAACTGCTTTTTCATTCCATATATTGAATATAGAAGATACCCTACTCCAAAAATATAACCAGGAATAGCGATTGGCAATGGAAATATCATCAAATTCATAGATGGGTTTAGTAAAATAGATCCAAAAATAACTCCTGCAACTGCCCCAGAAGCACCTACAGCACTATAATACGGCTCCTTTTTATGATATGTTAACGTCAACAAACTTCCAGCTACTAAACTTCCAAAATAAATAATTAAAAACTTAACAACTCCTAAATTTACAATTATTGCAGGAGCAAAGACATATAACACATACATATTCAAAATTAAATGCATATAATCTACATGTAAAAAGCCAGAGGTTAACATTCTAATTTTCTCACCTCTGTTGATTCCTCCTATTTGGAATTTATATTTATCGAAAAAAAAGCGATCTCCAAAACCTTTTATTGAAGCCAAAGCATTTACTATTATTAACCCTAAAAGAACCTTATCTATATTCATTTTAATACTTTTATTACTATTAATTTGCACGAATGTATAAAAAAATGCTGATTTAGTTTTCCTTTACCGTATCTATTCAAAATAAATTCGATATTTGCAGTACTTATGATGAATTATATTGTTTACATGCTAGTTTACCCAATAATTTGGTTGATATCTATGCTTCCTTTTAGGGTTTTGTATTTTATTTCTGATGGAGTTTATTACTTGTTATACTATGTTTTTGGATATCGAAAAAAAACGGTAGCAGGAAACTTAAAATTGGTCTTTCCCGAAAAGACTGATAAAGAACTTAAAACAATTGAAAAACGATTTTACCATCATTTAGTGGATGTTTTTATTGAAATGCTAAAATCCTTTACCGTTTCAAAAGAAGCCGTTTACAAACGCTATACGTTCACTAATGTGGAAATTTTTGATGAATTATTTAAAGATGGTAAAAGTATTGCCTTAGTTGGTCCTCATTATGCTAATTGGGAATGGATTATGAGTTTAGATTCCTTTGTAAAATATAACGGTGTTGCTGCTTACACCAAAATAAACAACCCTTATTTCAATAATAAAATGTTAAAATCAAGAAGTAAGTTTGGTACAAATATGATTCAAACTTCCAGAATTATTGCTGAAATGCAAAAAAATAAAAAAGAGAATGTTCCAACAATCTATGGTTTGTTAAGTGATCAATCACCACATATTAGTAAAGCGTTTTATTGGAGTAAATTTTTAGGCGTAAAAGTCCCAATTCATACTGGTGCAGAAATGCTTGCTAAACGGTTTGATATGAACGTGGTTTATATTGCAACTAAGAAAATAAAAAGAGGTCACTACGAAACTACTTTTAGTTTAATTACCGATAATGCTACTAGTATTCCAGATTATCAAATAACTGATATCTTTTTAGAGAAGGTTGAAGCCCAAATTCGGAAAGAACCAGCTTACTACTTTTGGACACATAGACGTTTTAAACACAAGGACAAAGCTCCTGATTAATTGATGGTTGTTGACTTTTGGCTTTTGCGTTTCAACTCGCACAGTAACCACGCTCAGCCACCAATACTTCTAATTTTTATCCCGATAGCTATCGGGAGTCAATTGTTAATTATTAATTGATGAAGCTCAGCCAACGACACGTTAAATTATTAATTTTAGGGTATAAAAAAAGTTTATTGAAACGAATTTCAATAAACTTTTATCTAGATTTTTATTTAAAACGTTTACAAGAGTATTTACAACTATTTTTGACCTTTAAACTCAAATTTTCAAAGTTATTTACCTTTACAACTTTGTCCCTTTGAACTGAATCTTTGCTCCTTTGAACTTTATCTATTAAATTCCAAATCGGGCACCTATAACATACATGTTTTCAAAGAAAGTAAAATCTTGAGAAGCCTTATCTTTTTTACTATTTGTAGTTCTAATATCACTCATATTTATATAACCAACTTTCATATTCGATTGAATAAAAAAGTGCTTGAAAAACGTAATATTTAAACCTGCATGTGCAGAAACTCCATATCCTGAAACATGAAACTCATCATAACGTTCCTTACCTAACAAGGTCGTATTTGTTTTTGGATACAATACTCCTACTCCAACACCTTCAGTTAAATTAATATCAATATTTTTAACTTTAAATTTCAACCAGTTATCTAAATTGTCAAAACGACTTATTTCTGCATTTACATAATTTAAACCATCGGTATGTTCAAATAACAAAAATTCTTTGGCTAAATTTATGTTATTTCCTGAAGAAGTATATAGTTCTGACCCCGCAGGTAAATCACCTTCATAATTTACGATTTGGTCATTTTTCATTACATATTTCATATGGTCAACACCAATAGAAACCGTATAATTCTCTTTAAAGAAATAACCAATTCTAAAATTTGTTTGAGGAATTGTTACTTCATCAAGTTTAAAATAATAAATACCAAATGGTTTTGGTTTGTCACGTGCTTCCACATTGTTTAATGTGAAATTATAATCTTCACCTTTAAAAGTGATGTCTGAATCTGAAAACTGACCTCTATTCCAACCCCAATATGCAAAAAACTTTCCTTTGTTTGCACCTGCATCATTGTAATTTGGTGCTTCTTGAGCAAACCCAACATAACTGCTCAATAAAACGATTGCTACTACTAAATTTTTCATTTTTTTTAACTTATTACTTTTATTTCATTTATAAATCGAATTGCTAAATCATCAGCACTTTCTTGTGAAGTGCTTTCTGTATAAATTCTAATAATTGGTTCTGTATTTGATTTTCTTAAATGCACCCATTCCGTTGCAAAATTTATTTTTACACCGTCAATGGTAATTACATCTTCATTCTTATAATTAGCAGCAATGGTTTCTAAAATTACATCCACATTAATTTTAGGAGTTAATTCAATTTTATTTTTGCTCATAAAATAATTTGGATAACTATCTCTCAATGCCTTACAAGAAATTTTTAAATGTGCCAAATGCGATAAAAACAAACCCACTCCAACTAATGAATCTCTACCGTAATGAGAATCTGGATAAATAATTCCTCCATTCCCTTCACCTCCAATTACTGCATTTGTAGCTTTCATTAACTCAACAACGTTTACTTCTCCAACTGCACTTGCTTGGTATTTCCCTCCGTGCTTTTCTGTAATATCTCTTAATGCTCTTGAGGATGATAAATTAGAAACCGTATTTCCTTTTGTTTTTCCCAACACATAATCTGCACAAGCTACCAATGTATATTCTTCACCAAACATAGAACCGTCTTCACACACCAACGCCAACCTATCGACATCTGGATCTACCACAATTCCTAAGTGTGCTTTTTCTTTTACAACTAATTCTGAAATATCCGTTAAATGTTCTTTTAAAGGTTCTGGATTGTGTGGAAATTGTCCGTTTGGAGTACAATATAATTCGACACATTCTACATTTAAAGCTTTTAACAACGCTGGAATTGCAATTCCTCCTGTTGAATTAACAGCATCAAC
>JAGPIQ010000145.1 GCA_018054895.1 Lutibacter sp.
CATTTGTTAATGTTACACTATTTTATAGTAACGTTATTTTTTAATTTTATTCCATATAAAAATAAGAGCCGCCAATAATTCGAACACAAGTCCAGTTGCTAAAATTATGTTGGCTTGCGGATTCTTAGCTACTTTTAAAATAGCTCCAACAATTATTAAAAATACACCGAAAGTGAATAAAGATGTTACTTTTTTTGAAATCATTTTATCAATCCTAATTTTTTAAATGTTTATTAAAAAGTTAACTAACAATAATTGCATCAGACATTTTTTAATTTCTTATTAAGATACATAGCAAAATTGTATATGCTCGTTTCATAATAAACGTTTAATAAATACTAAAATTACAAAAATTATTTGTTTTTTTTGATAATTGGGATAAGATAGCTTAAAGTGTAATTAAAACCAATTCCCATATTGTTTTCAAAAACTCTGTTAAACCCTGGTATATATAAGTTTTTGAAGTTGTCAGGTTCTTTGGTTGTAATCATTTTTTTTACATTTAACTGCGCGCCTAAAAATAAATTATGAAAAGTTTCTACTTTCATACCAATTACAAATTCTAACCAATGCGCTGTTAAATCGGCATACTCCTTATTTATTTCAATTAATTCAGGTTCAAAATATGTACCGCTTACATTTACTGAATAGCTGTTTAATGTTTGAGTATATAAACCAAAAGCGTAGCGAGTTCCTAAATAGATTTCATTTCGCATACCTTTCCAATTTTGATAGGCATTGTAATTGATTCCCAATTTTATATACGTTCCTTTTGTAGCGTAATTTAGGTAATCTTCTGTTTGAATAACATCCTCATAACCAAGTTCGGTAACCAAATAATAATTTGGTTTAAAACGAATATCACCAGTTAATTCAAGCCCTTTTTTATCGGCATCTACAAATGATATTACAGGTTTGCTAATATCAATTCCAATCCGAATTCCGTAAACTTGTTTCGTTTTTACAGTATCAACTTTTTGTTGAGAAAATACAGCAACAGAAAACAGTAAACTAATGTAAAATGGTAATATGTGCTGAATTTTCATTTTCAATGGTTTGTGTTTTTAATCTAAAGTCCTTCATCCAACTGGTTGACAATAAGCTAACTTCAACATTTTCAAAAATAGTTTTATAACCACAAGAACGTGAAACAAAAACATCTTTTTTAGTATAAGAAATTTTTAAACTATCCGTAAATGTATCCGAAACAAATTTATAAGTAGTGTCATCACCATTTAAATTTATAGGAAGTATAATAGAATCTAATGCTGCTTCTGTATAAATACTATCCTTTCCAATAGCCCAAACAGTTAATTTAGTTGTTTTTTTTACGGTTAAAGTATCGGTAATATCATAAAACCGAATAATTAAATTAGGAGTAGTGGCTTCAATACAAATATCATCTTTTACGCAACTACTAATTAATAAAAGCCCCAATATAAATGATACAAAATATTTTTTCATGTTATTTCAGTTTTAATAAAACCACATTTTCAACATGATGTGTTTGTGGAAACATATCAACAGCTTGTGTTTTTTCAATAGAATAGTAATCTTTCATTAATGATAAATCACGCGCTTGCGTTGCAGAATTACAACTTACGTACACAATTCGTTCAGGTAATATTTCCAAAATTTTGGCAACCACATTTTTATGCATTCCGTCACGTGGTGGATCGGTAATAATAACATCTGGTTGACCGTGTTTTTTTATAAAAGCATTGTTAAATACATCTTTCATATCACCTGCATAAAACTCAACGTTTTTGATGTTGTTTAATTGTGCGTTTAATTTGGCATCTTCAATAGCTTCTGGTACAGATTCAACTCCAATTACTTTTTTTGCGTTTTTCGCAACAAATTGGGCAATAGTTCCAGTTCCTGTATAAAAATCGTATACCACTTCATCACCAGTTAAATTGGCAAAATTGCGTGTAATTTTATACAATTCGTATGCTTGAGAGGAATTTGTTTGATAAAATGATTTTGGACCAATTTTAAATTTCAATCCTTCCATTTCTTCAAAAATATGATCGACACCTTTGTATAAAATAATATCTTGGTCATATAATGTGTCGTTTCCTTTGCCATTTATAACATATTGAAGTGATGTTATTTGTGGAAATTCTTCAGATAAAGCATTTAATAAAGCTTCACGTTTTTTTACATGTTCTTTAAAAAATTGAATCACAACCATTATTTCACCAGTTGATGAAATTCGTAACATCATAGTTCTTAACATACCAGAACTTTCACGAGGATTGTAAAATTCCAATCCATTTTCTATTCCAAAATTCTTTACAAAGTTTCGAATAGCGTTAGACGGATCTTCCTGTAAATGACATTTTTTAACATCTAATATTTTATCCCACATTCCTGAAATGTGAAAGCCACAGGCATTTTTATTGTCAATTTCTTCCGAAGAATTAATTTCATCCAACGTTAACCAACGACTGTTAGAAAAAGAAAACTCCATTTTATTACGATAAAAATAGGTTTTTTCACAACCTAAAATAGGTGTAACTTCAGGTAATTCTAAGTGACCAATACGTATTAAATTATTGGTAACCTCATTTTCTTTATAAGCTAATTGGTGTTCGTAACCCATATTTTGCCATTTGCAACCACCGCAATGTTCAAAATGTTCGCAAGCAGGTTCCACTCTTTTATCAGAATAGGTATGGAACTTTATAGCAGTTCCTTCAAAATAGGCTTTTCGTTTTTTGCCAGTTCTAATATCAACAATATCTCCAGGAACAGTGTTTGATAAAAAAATGACGCGTCCATCAGGCGCTTTTGCAATTGTTTTCCCTCTAGCACCAGCATCAATAACCGGTACGTTTTCAAAAATGGTTTGCGTTTTTCTTCTAGTCATGCTGCAAATGTACCAAATTAGCATAAAAAAAGCACCCATAAAGGATGCTTTTAATTATTGCGAAAAATATATTATTCTACACTAGACATATAAGCTGAAATAGCAGCTAATTCATCTTGTGATAAATCTTTTACAAAACTATCTAAGTTTGCTTTCATAATAGCAACTTGACCTGGATCAGTATCAACAATAGCAGGAGATTCTCCTTTTAAGAAAGCTACAATATCTGCTCCTTTTTCAGCATAAATTTTGTGTATATCTTTTATTGATGGGCCAATTACTTTTTGATCTTTTTGATGACATGTAGTACATGTTTTTTCAGCAAAAAGTTTTTCACCTAAGGCAATATCACCACCAGCTGAATTTCCAGTTGCTGCAACTTCTTCTACAGGAGCTGCTTCAATGTCTTTCGCTTCTTCTTTCTTTTTGTCACCACAACTAGCAAACATTATTGCGGCAATACTTAAAATTGCTATTGATTTTTTCATTTTTTATTATTATAAATTATCTAACAAATATATTCATAAAATTTTAATTTTTATGAAAAAAAAGCTACAATTTAATTTAAGTTGAAAATATATTAAAATAATATAGTTCAGAGCTACTAGAGTAGTATTGATACTCTATTATTTTTTGTAATTTGCAAATTATTAGGATGATTTCTCTCCTTGAAGAGGAATTGTAGATTTTCAATATTAAATATATGTAGATGAGTTTAGAAAAATTATCCTCGTTAGAAGCAATTAACTTAGAAGATAAGTACGGAGCACATAATTATCATCCACTACCTGTAGTTTTAAGTAGAGGAGAAGGGGTTTATGTTTGGGATGTAGAAGGAAAACGGTATTATGATTTTTTATCGGCGTATTCGGCTGTTAATCAAGGGCATTGTCATACAAAAATTATTAGTGCTTTGGTAAATCAAGCGTCTAAATTAACCTTAACATCACGTGCTTTTTATAATGATAGCTTAGGTTTGTATGAAAAATATGTAACTGAGTTTTTTGGCTATGAAAAAGTATTGCCAATGAATACAGGAGCAGAAGCAGTTGAAACGGCTATTAAATTATGTCGAAAATATGCGTATGAGAAAAAAGGGATTGATGAAAATCAGGCACAAATAATAGTTTGTGAAAATAATTTTCATGGAAGGACAACTACTATTATTTCATTTTCGAATGATGAAGGTGCGCGTAAAAATTTTGGCCCATTTACCAGCGGATTTATTAAAATTGAATATGATAATTTAATTGAATTAGAAGAAGTTTTAAAATCGACTCCAAATATAGCAGGTTTTTTGGTAGAACCCATTCAAGGGGAAGCAGGTGTTTATGTTCCTACCGAAGGTTATTTAGCAAAGGCAAAACAATTGTGTGAACAGTATAATGTGCTGTTTATTGCTGATGAAGTACAAACAGGTGTTGCCAGAACTGGAAAATTATTAGCAGTACATCATGAAAACGTACAACCAGATATTTTAATTTTAGGAAAAGCGTTAAGCGGAGGCGTATATCCAGTTTCTGCGGTATTGTCGTCTAGTGAAATTATGAATGTTATAAAACCTGGGCAGCATGGTTCTACTTTTGGAGGAAATCCATTAGCGTGTGCTGTTGCTATTGAGGCTTTAAATGTTGTAAAAGATGAAAAATTGGCTGAAAATGCTGAAAAATTGGGAGTTTTATTTAGAAGTGAAATTCAAAAACTGGTAGATTCCAGTGATCTGGTTTCTAAAGTTCGTGGAAAAGGGTTGTTAAATGCTATTATAATTAATGATACCCAAGATAGTTCTACAGCTTGGGATATTTGTATGAAACTAAAAGAGAATGGTTTATTAGCAAAACCAACACATGGAAATATCATCCGTTTTGCACCACCGTTAGTGATGACGGAAGCTCAACTATTGGAATGTGTGGCAATTATTAAAAAGACAATTACTGAATTTTAAAGCAGTGAAAGTTATATAGAAAAAGAGGCTGATTGAAATTTAATTTTCAGTCAGCCTCTTTTTTAATTCTTTGTTTTGTAAAAAATCACTCTATATTAAAATCAAAATACTGATTGTTAAAAGGTTCATTGTTTAAGGTAAAATGCCACCATTCTTTTGAATAATTTCTAAAACCATTAGAAATCATTATTTGTTGTAATAATTGCCGGTTGTTTTGTTGTTCCTTCGTAATTTTCGAATAATTTACCCACGATTCATGGCCAAAAAAATCAAAAGGAGTTCCCATATCTACTTCTTTTTTAGTACGTAAATCAACCAATGTTAAATCAATGGTACTTCCTCTGCTGTGTCCAGATTTTGTAGCTATATATCCAAGTTGAAATAAGTTTTTTTTATCTACGGAAGGATAATATTGAGGTTTCATCAAAGTATCGTTTGTGTTTTTTGCCCAATTGCCAAAATGGTTTACGGCTTTTTGTGGTCTATAACCATCAAAAATCTTTAATGAAAGTTGTTTTGGTTTTAATTGAAGTTGAATTTTTTTTAGAGCTTCAGCTGTTGGTTTTGTTACAACTAACACAGCGTTATTGTAGCCGTCTATTTTTTTTCCAATAAAATTATTAGATGAATTATACCTCAATTCTATCTGAATAGATGGATCAATGTCTTTTAAATACACAAACCCTTTTGGTAATTGACTATATCCTAAAAAAGCGAAGGCTAAACAAAAAATAAAACTCAGTAATTTTTTCATAACATAAAATTGAACAGCTAAATTATAATTTTTTAACATTCAAGTACTGTATCACAGTCAATAATATGGAAAAATTAACTTTTTGTTACTAAAATGAATGCGTACCTTTGTAGCTAAATTTTTTTAAAATGAAACGTGTAATTGTAGGACTTTCTGGAGGTGTTGATAGCAGTGTGGCTGCTTATTTGTTGAAGGAGCAAGGCTATGAGGTTATTGGGCTGTTTATGAAAAATTGGCACGATGAATCTGTAACAATTTCAAATGAATGTCCTTGGTTAGAGGATAGTAATGACGCCATGATTGTGGCAGATAAATTAGGAATTCCTTTTCAAGTGGTCGATTTAAGTGAACAATATAAGGATCGTATTGTTGATTATATGTTCAATGAATATGAAAAAGGAAGAACTCCAAACCCGGATGTTTTATGTAACCGTGAAATTAAATTTGATGTATTTTTAAAAATAGCATTGGATTTAGGTGCAGATTATGTGGCTACAGGTCATTACTGCAGAAAAGGAGAAGAGCAAATTGAAGGAAAACCGATATATAAATTATTGGCAGGAAAGGACGATAACAAAGATCAATCGTATTTTTTATGTCAATTATCGCAAGAGCAATTGTCGAAAGCATTGTTTC
>JAGPIQ010000146.1 GCA_018054895.1 Lutibacter sp.
GTTACAGATACTGCTGCTAGCATTAAAAAAACGATTATAATTTTCTTCATTGTTATAAATTTTAAATTCTACTGTTTATTTATGTAAAAATCTTTTACTAATATAACTATTTTCAACTTAACTGCTTGTAATTCAACATTACTTTATAAAAACTAATGTTGTATTGATATATTAAAACTCGATATATTAATTTATTCTACTTTACAAATTTGTAAAATAATAAACAAAAAGCCATTCCTATATCGTTCGATTATATTCTTAAATCGGTCAATACGCAGGAAGTAACTTGTTTTTTAAAAAAAATTAAGAATTTATTTTCTTAACAAATTCAGAAGGAGATTCGCCATGTAATTTTTTGAAGGAAGTAGAATAATAGGACGTAGACTCAATTCCTATTTCAAACATAACTTCGTTTGCGTTTAAATTTGGATCCGTATTTAATAAATCAGCAGCCTTTTGAAGTCTAAAATTTCTAAGATAAACACTTGGAGCTTGACCCGTAAGTGCTTTCAATCTTCTAAAAAAACTAGAAGTACTCATGCCAAGAATGGATCCTAATTCCTCCACGCCAAAAGCTGAATTAGACATGTTTTCTTCAATTGTAACATTCACTTTTTCTAGAAACTCTTTATCTCTTGAAGGAATATTTATCGTGTTTTCTTGTTTCGGTATAGAACTGTTTCTTGAAAAATATTCAAAAACCTGCTGTTTATTTTCAATCAATCTTCTTATTCTAACCTCTAAATGCTTAATTGAGAATGGCTTCGTTAAATAAACATCAGCTCCTAATTCAAAACCTTTATTTTTCTTGTCTTCATTCCCCATTACAGTTAATAAAATGACAGGAATGTGACAGGTTTCTAAATTTGATTTTATGTTTTTACAAAGTTCATAACCATCCATTTTTGGCATCATAACATCACTTATAACTAATTGAGGTAACTTTTCATTTATTTTCTTTAAAGCATCTTCACCATTTACCGCTGTTGTAACATGGTATTTAGTTTTAAGTGATTCATTTAAAAAAGAAAGAATTTCTTGTTCATCATCAACTATTAAAATTGAAGGACGTTCGCCAACTGCATTATTTTCTTGAACTGCTTCTAATTGAGCAGGTAACCAATCGGTAATAATTCTATCTATTTTATTTACATCTTCTTTAACTTCTACATCTATATTTTCATCTATTGGAAGCGTAACAGTAAAAGTTGTTTTTGTACCAGGATCACTTTCAACAGTAATAGTTCCTTTCATTAAATCCAATAACGACCTGCATAATGCAAGTCCAATTCCTGTACCACTCCAATTGCCTTTGTAATCAGTTCCTCTATAAAAACGATCAAAAATACGTTCTATATTTTCTGGAGAAATACCAGGTCCCGTGTCTGAAACCTCCATATAAAAAACTTCAACACCTTCTTTTTCTTTATAACCCGCCTCAATACTAACTTCCGCATTCTGGCCACCATATTTAATTGCATTAGAAAAAATGTTTAAAAGCACCCGTTCTATTTTATCAATATCAATAATAATTTTTCTGTTGGGAGCATTGATTTTATAATAAAAATTGAGACCACTATTTGATGCATATTCTTCGAAAGCTTCCACTAAAGGATACATGAAATTACCCAAACTAATTTCGGTGTACTTTAGTTCCATATGACCAGTCTCTACTTTTCTATACGTAATTAACTGCTCTATAAGCCGTTGAAGGCGCGATATATTATTATGAATTATTGAAAAATATTTTTCAGTTTCTGGTTTTTTACTAAGCTCTGCTATTTTTTCTAAAGGTCCAATAATTAACGAAAGTGGTGTTTTAAAATCATGTGATATATTTGTAAAAAATTGCAGTTTTGCCTGATTCATTTCATGAGCTCTTTCTTTATCTAAATGCTCAAATTTTAGTTGATGTTTTAATTTTTCAAGTCGTACTAAATAACTAAACACACCATAAACTATGGCTACTATTATAATTCCTGCTATTAATAAACTCCACCATCTTAAGTACCAAGGTGGATATACTCTTATTATAAGTTCGTTTGTTTGCTGAGTCCAAACACCATCTCCATTGGTACCTTTATAAAAGAATTTATACGTTCCGTAATTTAAATTGGTGTAGGTAGCTGTTGTTTTACCAGCATTAATTTCAATCCAATTTTTATTAATACCTTCTAATTTATATAACAACTTGTTCTTTTTAGGAACGGAATTATGTTGAACAATTAAATCTAGAGATATATTTCTGTCTTTATAATCTAAGGTTAAAATTTGAGTATCAGCAATTGGTTTTTCAAGGATAATTTTATTGTCATAAGGTATTCCAGTTACAATTGGTTGATTGTTTATTTTTAACCTTGAAATTAAAATTTTTGGTGAAATTTCATTTCTTTTTATTTGGTTTGGATTAAAAACTGTTAGTCCTTTTACACCTCCCATAAACATAACACCTGATGCTGTTTTTAAATATGATGCCTGTCTGAAATTATTACTTGAAACACCATCACTAACATCGTACCTATTAAATTTGTTCTTTACAATATCAAAATGACAAATTCCCATATCGGTACTTAGCCACAATCCTCCTTTAGAATCCTCCAAAATTCCGTAAATTACTTCATCTGGAAGTCCATCTTTTTTATGATACTTTTTTATAGTTGCAGGTTCTCCTTTTGCATTTAACTGTATTTTCATTAAACCACCTCCAAACGACCCTAACCAAACACTTTTATCTTTGCTTACATGTATTGAGAAAATGTTATTATGACTTAGTGATAATTCATTATTTTTTGAAATTCTGGTGAAATGATTTTTTACCAAATACACCCCATTAACGTTTACAACTCTATAAACACCATTACTGGTAGCAAACCAATAATTACCAAAACTATCACGCGCATAATCTTTTACATCAAAATCTCCTTTGAACTTAAATAATGATTTTTCAACATTTACTGGTTTATTATCTAAAATTTGACTCCAAGGGTTCTCTAATAAAAATACCTCTGACCCAGCTACTAATATATGATTTGTATCTGTTTGTGTAATAACTCTAGAAAATGGAAGCCTATCTAACTGTCCATTTCCTTTTTTTATTTGAACAGCTATTAATTTATTAGTGGCTTCATTAAACACATAAATTCCTTTATTAGTAGCAATCCACCAATAGCCTTTTAAGTCTTGGAAAAGTTTTAATACCCATTCATCTTTTAATTGCCCCAACTGTTTATCTAAGGATTCAAAAGAAAGCTGTTTTTCTGTTTCAAAATTTAGTTTATCCCGTGTTCTACAAATAGTACTTCCAAAAAAAGCTACCCATATTTTACCATCCTTAGCTTCAGCAATATTTGTAATTAAATTACTTGATAATGAATGACTATCATACGGGTTATGAGAATAATTATAAAAAGGTTTTTGGTTTTTGTTCAATTTATTAAGTCCTCCTTGTGCAGTTCCAATCCAAATTACTCCAAAGGAATCTTCATAAAAACAGTTAATTCTATTACTAGATATTCCTTTTTCATTTTTTGAATTGTATTTGTAGGATATAAACTCTAACTCCTTAATATCGTATTTTAAAACACCATTATCTTTCGTTCCTATCCATAAATTATTGTCCTTATCAAAAAATAAAGACAAAATATCATAGGTTTTATTGAGTTCGTTTACATTTGAAGTAAAAAAAGATTCAATTGTTTTTAACCGTTTGTTTTGATAAAAAGTTTGATATAACCCCGCATTTGTTGCAATCCAAATAGCATTTTTAGCTTTAAGAATTTTATTTATTGAAGCATTTTTAAAATCTAACTCAAGTTTAACACACTCAAATGAGTACTTATTCGTTTCTTTTATGGTTACCTTATAAATGTTAAAATGTGTAGCAACTAATACTTCTGTTGCTGACAAAAATTCAATATCTACAATTGCATTGTTGTTCAATGCTTTTTTTAATTGAATTTCACCAACTTTGCTAATAACGACCCCTTTATTTGTATAGGATTTGTATATTAATAACCTTGAGTCTTTACCAATCCAAACACGCTTTATAGGATCTTCCTTTATAAATATCCCTTCTTTAGTAGCATTATTAATAGCTATAAACTGTTCTTTATTTGGCAAATACAAGCTTAATCCTTCTCTGGTATCTATCCAGAGTCTTCCTTGAGAATCATTTAGTAGGTTTGCTATATAATTATTTGGGATCGATTTTTTATCTTCAACATCATGATAAAAATACTCAAACAAATACCCATCATATTTAACCAAACCATTAGGAGTACCAAACCATAAATCTCCATAGGAATCTGAAATAATAGCACTAACCGTATTTTGATTAAAACCTTGCTCGTCTATAAACCTTTCAATACGCTGGCTACCAGACTTAATATTAATTTTATTTTGAGAATGAATTAAAACAGGAAGCAACAACAATAACAATAGATAATTAATTTTAATTAAACTATTTAGCATTTTGTTAAAACCCTTCATAATGACCATTCTTTTAATACATTCTTATAAAAATACTAATAGCCCCTTGCTATAAGGGGCTTTCGTATTTTAAGTTAAAATTTAACTTTTGTGAATTTACTTTTTATATTTTATTTATAATTCTAATTCCTATTTTATTTTTTCAACATTGATATAAAATGCATTTGTTTGAGTGCCATTTGCTAAATCAAAATAAGCTAATAGTTCTGTATTTCCTTTTTGCACCTCAAATTCTATTGTTGCTCCTTTATCTTGATTATTTACATCAACCGAAACTAATTTTTCTCCAATTTTCAAATAAGCTTTTACAAATTTCATTGCTTTTCCTTGTAAACGTTCATCCGTAGAAACTGTTCCTGGTCTTGCATCTGTAGTTACTGCTCCTAAAGCTAAACCACTTTCTTCTGGCCAACGCGCTAAGGTAAATTTATAGGTTCCACCTGCTACAAAATTCACAGAAAAAGGTGCTGGTTTCATTGGCTCTCCTTTTCTTATCATCTCTTGATTCCAAGGTGGAAGATAATCAACTGTTCTGGCATCGTGACAGGTAAGTACTTCATTTTTATCTACACCTAAATCTATAATTGAATATTTAGTTTCCTTAATCACATCATCCCACCATGTATCATAAAAAGCATTCATAGCTGCAACACGTTCTGGATACTTATCTGCAATATTTTCTATTTGCCCTTGGTCTGTTTTTACATTATACAATTCAGTACCATTAATTAATCTCCATTCTCCATTCATTACACAGCTTTGTTTTCCTTTTTCAGGCCATGAAATTCTTTGTGTATCTGTAACTAAGTATCTTTCTTTAAGTGCTGTTTTTCCAAATAAATATGAACTAATATCTGCTCCATCCATAGTTTTAGTTGGTTTAAAATCTACCTTTGCCATAGCAGATAATGTTGGAAGTAAGTCCACATTCGCCGCTAAACCATCTAATGTTTTTCCTGAAGTAAGGTTTCCATTTGGCCAACGAATAATAAATGGCACTCTATGACCTCCTTCATATTCACTTGCCTTAGTTCCTCTCATCCCTGCATTATAACCATAATATGTATTGGTTTTTTTATCTAACTTATAACCGTTGGAAGTACCATTATCTGTTGTGAAAATTACAATGGTATTATCAGCAATTTTTAAGTCGTCTAATTTCTTAAGCAATTTTGAAAAGTTATCATCAATATTGGTAATCATTCCATAAAAACGTTTTTGACTTTCGTCTATACTGTCTTCATTTTTATACATATCATAATATGCTTCTGGAACGTTAAAAGGAGAATGTGGAGCATTTAAACTAAGATAACATAAAAATTTCTCATCTTTTTTGTTTTCTATAAATTTGATGGCTTCATCAAACCAAACATCTGTACAATAACCCTCTTTTTTTTCAGGAACACCATTTCTAAGATAAGTATCATCAAAATAGTCATTATTCCAATAATCAGGCGTTTGCCCGATACCACCACCACCGTGATAGAAAGTTTCTTCAAAGCCACGGTCATATGGTGCAAATGGGTGATTATCCCCTAAATGCCATTTACCAAACATCCCTGTTTTATAACCGCCTTTTTTAAATACATCTGCCAACGTTACTTCTCCTTTATTCAACATAGAAGCTCCCATAATGGTATGCCACGCACCGTTTCTGTTACAATTTCTACCCGTTAATAATCCTGCTCTAGAT
>JAGPIQ010000147.1 GCA_018054895.1 Lutibacter sp.
TTAAACTCCATGTAATAACCTTTAATTTATTCAATAATTTTTTTTCTATATAATGAATAAAAGGCATTTCTAACAAGAATATCACAAAACCATTTAAAGACATAATCAACCCGATTTGAATTTCAGACAAATGATGAACTTCTTTATAAAACAGCGGCATTGTGGTAAATAACTGCAAAAACATAAACCCCATCAAAAACATCATTCCTAAAAAGATCCAATAAGGCTTATCTTTATAAACAGAAGTTACCGTGTTTAACTTTGGCAATTCACCTTCCAACACCAACTCTCGTATTTTTTGTTCTTTTAAAACTATTCTCATAACTACTATTGCCAATATACAAGTTATCCCATCAATCCAAAACAAGCCAGAATAACTTAAAACAGCAATAATAATTCCACCTAAAAAAGGTCCCATTGAAAAACCTAAATTAATAGCTAAACGAATTAAAGTTAAAGAACGTGTTCTATTTTCAGGCTTACTGTAAGCTTTTAACGACACAAACATTGCTGGTCTAAACGTATCCGCAACAGCCATTGTTAAAAAAATACTTATTAAAAAACCTTCAAAAGAATGAATAAATTGTAATAGAATAAACAGAAATCCTGTAATTAATAAACTCCAAAACATGACCCGATAATACCCAATAACGTCTGTCAACTTCCCACCAACCCAAGAACCAAGAAGCGAACCAATACCGAATGAACTCATAATCCAACCGACCTGAGTTAAGCTAAATTTTAAATCATTTGTTAAATACAACGACAAAAACGGCAATACCATAGTACCTGCTCTATTTATAAATGTAATAAGCGCCAACCACCATACTTCTTTTGATAAACCACCAAAAGAGTTGAAATAATTATTAAAAGTCCTTTTCAACATAGAATGAAAATAAAAAAACCCAGCAAATAGCTGGGTTAAATTGAATTGTTATTATTTTTTTTGAAATAACTACGACACATACACAGCTCACTGATTTATAAAAAACCACTTTAGAGAGACCAGAATACGAACGCAATGCATCATTTTTTTTTAATTTACTCAGCAAACTTACAAAAATAATCGTTCCGAAAAACAATTCACTATGTTTATAAATTAGTAATTTTACCCAAAATTAATCAACATGAAATACACTTCTATACTACTTCTTTTAGCAATATACATCACTTCTTGTAATTCAAAAAACAATAACTACACGCAAGAAATTCAACAATTTCAATATAAAATGAATACAGAATTTGCAGATGCCAATAAATCACCTTTAACAGAAAAAGACATCAAAACATTTAAATCTCTCGATTTCTTTCCTATAAATGAAAACTACAAAGTAGAAGCCACACTTAAACTTACACCAAACGAACCTGTTTTTGAAATGAAAACAACATCAGATAGACTACCCTTATATAAAAAATACGGAGAACTATCTTTTAAAATTAACGAAAAACTATGCTTATTAAGCGTTTTTCAAAACCAAGAACAACTAAATTCCTTTGAATATAATAATTTATTATTCCTCCCTTTTTCCGATTTAACAAATAACAAAACAACCTATGCAGGCGGAAGATATTTAGATTTAGAAACACCAACAAAAGGAAAAACAACAATAATACTTGACTTTAACAAAGCATACAATCCATATTGCGCTTACAACCACGATTTTTCTTACCCAGTTCCACCAGCAGAAAACAACCTACAAGTAGCCATTGAAGCAGGCGTAAAAAAATACAAATTACATTAAACAAAAAATCCTGCTCAAATTGAGCAGGATTTTTAATATATCTTTTAAAATCAATATTAATGTTGATTTAATCGGAAATCTGGATATGCATCCATACCATGTTCATGAATATCCAACCCTTCTTGCTCTTCTTCAGCAGAAACTCGAATACCAATTGTTTTCTTCAAAGTATAAATTATTAAAAATGAAGTAATCACACAAAATGCACCAATAGCAACAACCCCTAAAGCTTGAATACCAAATTGACTCCATCCTGCTAAATCTCCAAATATTCCAACAGCCAAAGTTCCCCATATACCATTAATTAAATGCACTGCAATTGCACCAACTGGATCATCTAACCTCATTTTATCAACCAAGGCAACACCTAACACAATTAAAGCACCCGCGATAAAACCAATAATTACAGAATCCATAACACTCATTACATCCGCACCGGCGGTAATACCAACCAATCCTCCTAAAATACCATTTAAAAACATAGACAAATCATATTGTTTATATTTAAATAACGACACCAAGAAAGCAGACAAACCACCAGATGCAGCCGCTAAAGAAGTTGTAACTAAAACTTTTGATGTTAATCCTGGATCAGCAGAAAGCACAGAACCTCCATTAAAACCAAACCAACCTAACCATAAAATTAAAACTCCAGCAGTAGCAAAAGGCACATTATGACCAGGAATTGCACCAATAGATCCATCTTTTTTGAATTTACCAATTCTAGCACCTAGCAAATAAACAGCAACTAATGCCGCCCATCCACCTACTGAATGCACCAAAGTTGATCCTGCAAAATCATAAAAACCTAGTTGATCTAACCAACCAGCTCCCCATTTCCAAGAACCTGTAATTGGATACACAACACCTACGTATATAATTGTAAAAATCATAAATGCACCAAGTTTTACTCTTTCAGCAACCGCCCCAGAAACTATAGTTGCCGCTGTAGCAGCAAACATTCCTTGAAACAGAAAATCTGTCCAATATGTATAACCACCATCCGCATATGCAGCTGTCATCCCATTTTCAGGAGGGTTAATTCCAAATAAATCCACAAAATAATCAGGAATAACTCCCGCTATAAATGAACCTGGATACATTAAATTAAATCCAACAAAGGCATATAACACTAACCCTATTGAAACTATAAACACATTTTTAAATAAAATATTTATCGTGTTTTTTTGTCTTGTTAATCCTATTTCTAATAATGAGAATCCTAAATGCATTAAAAATACTAATGCAGTACAAATCATCATCCAAACATTATTAACTGTAAAAATTGCTTCTTCCATAATACTTTCTTTCCTTCTTGTAAATTATTTTATTTAAGAGCGTCAGACCCAGTTTCTTTTGTTCTAATTCTGTACGTTTCAATTATATCCGAAACAAATATTTTTCCATCACCAACCATTCCTGTGCTTGCTGTTTTCAACAGAACATCTATTGTTCTTTCTAAAAAATTATCAGAAACAACAATTGACACAAACCTTCTTTGAATATCCGAAGTACTATAACTCACACCTCTATAAACATGTCCTTGTTTTTCATTTCCAACTCCAGTTACATCCCAGTAACTAAAAAAAGTAACCTCAATTTCATGTAAAGCTTCTTTAACTTCATCAAATTTTGATTTTCTTATGATTGCTTCTATTTTTTTCATTTTTAAGTCTGTTTTAATTTAATTTTTAATAAAAATTTATTTTATTGATATTTTCATCCTTATTTTTTTTTATAACATATAGATTTTTAACACTCTCAAACAATAGATTATAAAACCACTCAACAAGAAAATCTTAATGAGTGATTTTAACCAAACCTAAAGTATTACAAAGAGAATCCAACTGTTAGAAATACATTTTCAGCGTCCGGATTTACTATTAAAACTGCATTTACAGGCAAACTAAATGAATCTGTAATTTTTATTTCTTTTGCAGCACTAACTCCTAAATTAATTAATCCAGAACCAGTTGTTAAATAATAACCTGCATCATCCATAAATACACCACCTGCAAAAATTCCGAAATCAGTATCTCCAATAGTTTTTCCATAACTAACTTCTAAATATGTTGAATATGATTGGTCTCCACTTCCGTCCAAATCTGCATTACCAGCAATATTTGTTGCTAAAGTAAATCCAAAATCACCCGCAGTTACACCTGCAGCCAACTCCAACATATGACCATTATATTTAAAATAATTTCCATCATTTTTTTCAGCAGGAAAATAATAATCTGTTAACGTTAATGAGAAATTATCAGTAACATTATATGTAGCATACAAATCAGCTTCCTGACCAGCAACATCGCCACCTGTTGAGTATGCAGCCCATCCACCAAAAGCAAATTTACCTGTTGAATACTCAAGGTATGGTTGTAAACTTGCGCTATTATTACCTAATTGAATACCTCTCCATACATAGCGAGACTGAACATCTAATCCTAAATCTAATGATGAATCTTGCGCATTCATTGTCGTTAGTGAAAAAACCGCTATAAATCCTAATACTACTTTTTTAATTGTTTTCATTTTTTTTAATTTTAATTATTGATTGAATTGTTATCTATTTTTTAATTTTAGTTGTTATAAACATTCGCTTTATGCTCATGAATATCCAACCCATCTATTTCTTCTTCTTTTGTAACTCTTAACCCTATTGTTTTCTTCAAAATAAACAACACCACGAAAGCAGTTCCCATAGCCCACAAACCAATAGACAAAACACCTATAGCTTGAACACCTAATTGATTAAATCCACCACCATACAGCAATCCGCCATCTGTTGCAAATACACCTACTAACAAAGTACCAACAGCACCACAAACCCCGTGAACTGAAACCGCACCTACTGGATCATCTACTTTTAATTTTTTATCAATAAACTCAATAGAAAACACCACTAAAGTACCCGCTATAATACCGATTGCAAAAGCCCCCATCGGACTCACCACAGCACAACCCGCAGTAATCGCCACCAAACCAGCCAATGCACCGTTCAACGTCATTGAAATATCTGGCTTCCCATAAATCATCCAACTCACAAATAATGCAGTGATAGCAGCAGCAGCGGCTGCTAAATTTGTTGTAATAATAATTCCAGCCACAGCTATTGAATTATCTCCTGAAATTGCCAACTGAGAACCTCCGTTAAAACCAAACCAACCCATCCAAAGAATAAATACCCCTAAAGCACCTAATACTAAGTTGTGACCTTGTATAGCATTCGACTTTCCGTTTGTATATTTTCCAATACGAGGCCCTACCATAAATGCAGCTACCAAAGAAGCCCATCCACCAACAGAATGTACTACTGTAGATCCAGCAAAATCAATAAACCCTAAATTAGTTAACCAACCTTCACCTTGCCACACCCAGTGACCAGAAATTGGATAAATAACGACCGTCATAATCATTGAAAGGATTAAATATGTTGTGAATTTTGTTCTTTCAGCAATTGCCCCAGAAACAATGGTAGCAGCAGTAGCAGCAAACACTGTTTGAAAGAATAAGTTATGCATATTAGCAGCATCGCTATAAAATAAGGAAGGTGTTCCTATTATAGAACCAATAGTATCACCATACATTACCGTATATCCTATTGCCCAAAACCCCAAACTTCCAATACAAAAGTCCATTAGGTTTTTCATAACAATATTCCCTGCATTCTTTGATCTCGTAAAACCAACCTCTACAAGCGTAAAACCAGCCTGCATAAAAAACACTAAAATTCCACAAATTATAATCCATAGTAAATCTAAAACTCCATTCGTATCCATACTTTTTTATTTTTAAAGTTTAATTATTGATTTTTTTTTATTTTAAGGCGTCTATTCCTTTTTCTTTTGTTCTAATTCTATATGTTTCAATAATCTCAGAAATAAATATTTTTCCATCACCACTAACACCCGTATAAGCTGTCTTTAATAAAACAGCTATCGTTCTCTCTAAAAAAGGATCAGAAACTACAATTGATAAAAACCTCCGCTGAATATCTGAAGTACTATAACTGACACCTCTATATACATGTCCTTCTTTTTCATTACCAACTCCAGTTACATCCCAATAACTAAAAAAAACAACCTCATTCTCATGTAGCGCTTCTTTTACCTCTACAAATTTTGACTTTCTTATAATTGCTTCAATTTTCTTCATAATAAAGTGATTTTAATAATTGATTTCGAGACAAAAATATATTTTTTTTAGCTTAACCCCTATTTTTTTAGGGGTCTATATGTAACTTTTACATATTTATTGTTTTTATACCCTATTTTTTAAAGGGTATTAAATTTTTAATATTATTTTATCAACATATATCTGATTTACACCTGGAAAATATCAATATTGAATATAAACTGATTTTTAACAC
>JAGPIQ010000004.1 GCA_018054895.1 Lutibacter sp.
TTTTCATTCAACCGAATTTGTTCCACAGGAACTGTAATTTTAGCATCATTACGTTCCTTTTTTGTAAATAAGCTATTCTCTTCTGAAGTCATTTCTTTTTCCAATTTCAAAATAACATTTCCTTTATTGGAAACTGCGTAAAACACTTTTTGACCGTTGAACTTTTTTAAATTTTGAAGATTATCATCAGACAAAGCTGCATTTGGAATTCCTAAATTACGCGCTAACAATTGCACGTGTGAAACTAAATTCCCTTCGGAAACCGTTGCTATTCCTGCAACTGGTTTTAAATCGGACGGCGGTTTTTGAAAAATATAAATTTTGTTTGATGAAACCTCCACTCCTTCTGGCGAACCATCAACCACCACCAATTCACCAAAAGCATACCCAGGATTTAAACCACGTATTGAACTTTGGTTTAAAATATCTAATACTTTATTCGTTAATGAAGATTCTGTCGCTATAAAATCTCCCAAATCACCAACAGCTTTTCCTAAATGCAAGGCGATGGAACTTCTAATTTTATCATCAATAAATCCATACGCTTTTGGTTCAAAGGCTGTATAGGTATTTACAACGTCATCATACATTGCTTTTACCATTGATGAACTCCATTCCACCACACTTCGTGCACGTTCTAACTTAAACGTTAATTCAGAAAGACTCATTTTTTCGAATAACATATTCGGCTTCAAAATAGATTCAACCTCAGCCCATTCCCATAGTTCAATAGTACCTGCTCCAGCCGAAGCCATTGATAAATAGTACGTTTTGCTAAGTAATTCTTGAACACTAATTGGTTGCCAAATAGAAGCGTTTTTAAAAATAATTTCCTCTAATTTTAATGACAAATCAATTAACTGAATACGTGCCGTTGCTCTTTTTTCAACTAAAACTGCTTTTCTAACTTCTAACAATAACGTTGAAGATTCTATAACTAAATTGGCTGAATTAGCTTCGACTTTATTTTTTTCGATATACGAATTAATTAGGTTTCCAATGGCTGTATTTTTTAACAATCCAATTTTATTTTGAAGCGAATTAATATCAGTTGGCTTATAAAAATGAACCATTGTTTCCACTAGCTCATCAAACTTCGTATTTAAAACAGGTATTATTTTTATACTATTTTTAAGTTGAAATTGTTTCACTTTTTCAATATCTGAAAATTCTGGTTGTCCGTGAATTTTCACACGTAAATCCATAAATGTCGGCAATAAATCCGACAAAACTTTAGATTGACTTCGCATTAACTGTGCTAAATTATCATCGCCTTTATGTGGAATATCTTTAAATGACTGGCGAATTAAAAAGTAATTATTCGTAATACTTACATCACCCGTTAGTAACCACTTATAAAAATCAATTCCCCAAGCTTCTTCATCCTCGGCTTGAATTGAACCTCTATAATATTGTCCTTTTTGCAGAATCCATCCATCATCAACTGTGCGTAAATACTTATCCAGTTGATATTGTTTCAACCTAGAATTCTGATGTTGAGAATCCCAAAACTCCGTATTGGTTGTATATGCTAAAATTTGACCTAAAAACACATGGTTTTTCTTACCAATAGCTTCAACAGCGTCTTTATAACGCGCATGTTGCATTCCAGGCCCTATTTCTTCAGGACACGGATCTTTCGGTTGGCGTACACTTCCATCTTTACAAAACCAACGAATATCCTTATAAGGCCCACGAACATCCGCTTTATAGATTGCTATTTGCTCTTTAATATATTGGTTGCTTAAGTTCTGTGAAAAAGCGAACATAGAAAATAGAAATACACTACAACTTAAAAGTAATTGATTTTTCATTATGTTAATTTTAGGTAATAAATTGAAATTCAAATATAATGCCAATATTTTTAATGACTCGCTAAACACCTGTTGTTTAGGAATACTTAAATTTATGCATTATTTATAAAGATACTTTTATTCCGTTAAAACTATTGGAAGAATAAATTCTGTTGTAACCGGCATATCTCTTTTGATTGCCGGTGAAATAGTTGGTAAGCTATTTAAACTTACCTCTATTATACTATCAAAATTTGGTAATAATTGCTTAGTCCGTTCTGATATTTCAATATTTGAAAGACTAATTTTACCTAAAGAATTTACTTTTATCTTCACTAAAACAGTATCATTTACAACTTCTTTAGCATTTAAAGTATGTCCTATTAATGAAGCATAAATATGCTGTGACATTTCAATTTGAAAACAAATTTGCTGCTTTTCTCGGGAAGCAATTTCTTGGCAATTCGGAAAAAGAGGAAAAGCATCTACCGTATTAAAATCTACAATAGTATCCACAACTATAGTTTGGGAATTGTCCTTATTCTTTTCAAAATAAGAGCAAGACACACAAAATACCCAAATTAGTAATAGCGTTAATCTACTTTTTTTCATTGCATTGTATTTCACCGCGTGAAAATACGATATTTTCGGTTAGTCAACAATTTCAATATAAAAAACCTTTATTTGAAAATAAATTAACATACTTCTTCTTTACCAACTTCCGTTTTAAAATTATATTTTTGATGAAGATTGATTATCTTTACGTATGGATATATTTTTACTTTTACTCGGAATACTTTTTACCTTAGCGGGTGTTTTAGGAGCAATTCTACCTATTCTTCCTGGTCCAATTTTATGTTGGATTGGCTTATTACTACTACATTTAACCTCCATAATTCCAATGGATTATGTTTTTTTAGGAATTACGTTGGCTATTTCAATTTTTGTAATAATAATTGATTATCTAATTCCCGCTATAGGAACTAAAAAATTTGGTGGTTCTAGCTATGGAGTTGCAGGAACAACAATTGGATTAGTGTTAGGAATCGTATTCTTCCCGCCTTTTGGAATTATAATAGGTCCATTTATTGGCGCATTTATTGGTGAAATGATCTATGATAATTCCAATCCAAACCGCGCTTTAAAAGCTTCTTTTGGCTCATTTATTGGTTTTTTAACTTCAACTTTACTAAAATTTGTGGTTGCTCTCATTTTTACAGGACTTTACTTTAGCATTTTTTGGGAAAATAAAAGTCTGTTTTTCAACTTCTAACAAACAGGAATAGTTATAAATAAAAAAAGCGTCCCGGTATTCGGGAAGCTTTCCATTGGTTTACAAGACCACGACGTAATTAAACGTCAAACAACACAACTAAATCGCTTTCGAAGCGATACACAAATATATAAATTTTTATTTGAAAACAAATTACAAACACTTTTTCTTTCTAAATTACCTTGTTTTACGAATACATCGTATCTTTGCGCTCTGTAAATAAAATACAACATATAAAATTCGTAGTATGCAATTATCACCACTTGAAATAATTAGAAGAGAATCATTACAAAAACTTCGTGATTTAGGTATTAATCCATATCCTGCTGAGGAATTTAAAACAACCACTACCATTAAGAAAATAATGGATGATTTTGATGCTTATGAAGGCAAAGAAGTTGTGCTGGCTGGTAGGATGATGAGCCGTAGAATAATGGGGAAAGCTTCTTTTGCTGAGTTAAAAGACGCTAGTGGAAGAATGCAAATTTACATCAATAGAGATGAGATTTCTACGGATGAAGAAGGCACTATGTACAATACCGTATTCAAAAAATTATTGGATATGGGTGATATTATTGGTATTAGAGGTGAAGTTTTTAAAACAAAAGTAGGTGAAGAATCTGTAAATGTTAAAGAACTAACCGTTTTAGCAAAAAGTTTACGTCCGTTGCCTGTGGTAAAAACAGATGCAGACGGAAAAGTACACGATGCTTTTGCAGATAATGAGCAACGTTATAGAAGACGATACGTTGATTTAATTGTAAACGACCACGTAAAAGAAACTTTTATTAAACGTACAAAAATCACCAATTCAATGCGTGATTTTTTCAACAAACGTGATTATTTAGAAGTTGAAACTCCAATTTTACAACCAATTCCGGGTGGAGCGGCTGCGCGTCCGTTTATGACGCACCATAACGCATTGGACATGCCTTTGTATTTGAGAGTAGCAAACGAATTGTATTTAAAACGATTAATAGTTGGTGGTTTTGATGCCGTGTATGAGTTTGCTAAAGATTTCAGAAATGAAGGAATGGACAGAACGCATAATCCAGAATTTACGGTGATGGAATTGTACGTGGCTTATAAAGACTACAATTGGATGATGAATATGACTGAAGAATTGTTGGAGAAAGTATGTATGGATACCAATGGAAGCAGCGAAGTTCCTATTGGTGACAATATGGTAAGCTTTAAAGCACCGTACCCAAGAGTTCCTATTTTAGAAGCCATAAAAATTCATACTGGTTATGATGTTGCTGGTTTGGGTGAAGTTGAACTTCGTGAAGTTTGTAAAAAAGTAGGCTTAGAAGTTGATGAAACAATGGGCGTTGGAAAGTTAATTGATGAATTATTTGGTGAAAAATGTGAGCACCATTACATTCAACCTACATTTATTACAGATTACCCGAAAGAAATGAGTCCTTTAACCAAAGAACACCGAACAAACCCTGCGTTAACAGAACGTTTTGAGTTGATGGTAAACGGAAAAGAATTAGCAAATGCGTATTCTGAGTTGAATGATCCTATTGACCAAAAAGAACGCTTTGAAGATCAGCTAAAATTAACTGAAAAGGGTGATGATGAAGCGATGTTTATAGATCAAGACTTTATTCGCGCGTTGGAATATGGAATGCCTCCAACTTCGGGAATTGGAATTGGAATTGACCGTTTGGTGATGTTTATGACAAATAATGCATCTATTCAAGAAGTATTATTTTTCCCTCAAATGAAACCTGAGAAAAAAGCACCTTCTGTAGAATTGAATGACGATGAAAAAGTATTGTTTGAAATGCTTAAAAAAGCAGAGAAAATTTTATTGAATGATTTGAAAAACGAAAGTGGCTTCAGCAATAAAAAATGGGATAAAACCTTAAAAGGCTTAACAAAACATAATGTTGCCAAAGTAAACAATACAGACGAAGGTTTGTTTGTTGAAATAGTTTAAAATACTTCAACATATATAAAATGAGAAAGGAATTACTTAAGTGTAGTTCCTTTTTTTGCTTGTATATAAAACCTATAAGAATAGTTCATTTTAAAATCAATAAAAAAAGTAATTTTATAATTGTCTTTTCAATTATAAAAAATTGAATTTAAAAACTCAATAATTAGAAAAAAAGCATCCGTTTAAAAAATGTATACAATATTAAAAGAAAATCTTCAAAAAAGAAAAATTAACAACCATAAAATTGACTTAATTTGTACTTTTTTTAAATTTATAAAAACAAAAAGAAACGAAATTTTAGTTGATTATAATGATGTTTGTCAAAATTATTATTTTGTAAACAGAGGCTGTTTACGTCTTTTTACTATAAATAAAGAAGGCTTAGAAAACTCTCGTTATTTTGCTTTTGAAGGTAATTTCGGGACCGCATTACCAAGTTTTATTGATCAAAAACCAGCTTTAGAATTTCTTCAAACTATTGAAAAATCAGAATTATTAGTAATAACACGAAACGATTTTTATTACTTGGTAGATACTATACCCGAATTCTCCGCAATTTATAGAGAAATTTTAGAATTAGGTTTTATAAATGCACAACAGCGAATTTATGGTTTTCAAGGGTTAGATGCGCTTGAAAAAGTTAGTTGGACAATTAAAAATAGTCCTAAATTGTTATTACGAGTTTCAAATAAAATGGCAGCTTCTTATTTAGGAATGTCTCCTTCAACTTTAAGTAGAATGAAATCAAAATTATAAAAACGTTGACATAGCACAACGTTTTTAGAAATAATCGTATTTATTTTTGCAAAAAAAACACACATACGATGCATTTAAAAAAACTACTACTAATTTTAGTATTTCCAACTATTTTAATTGGACAATCACAAAGCACTCCTATAAATAGTATTGAAAACGAACTTATTAAACAAAAACCTACTTTAACTTTAAATGCTGCTTTTGAATTAACTAAAAGAGTTCAAAAAGTGGCAGATTCATTAAACACAAATGTAAGTTTAACGATACTTGATGCTTCAGGTGTTATTATTCTACAAATTAAAGAAGAGAATGTTGGACCTCATAATACAGAAGCTTCACGAAGAAAGGCATATACTTCATTATCAACAAAAACTCCAACCTTACAACTTTTAAGGACTATAAAAAACAGTCCCGATTCGCAAAATTTAGCTGAATTACCAGAACTTTTATTGTTAAGCGGTGGATGTCCAATTTATTGGAACGAACAAATTGTTGGAAGTATTGGAATTGCTGGAGGAGGCAGTGCCGAAAAGGATGATTTATTAGCAAAATCAGCTCAAATATTAGAAGTTGGAATTAAAACCTCAAAATAAAAAAATATTACGAATCTATAAATCAAAACAAAAATGAAAAATTTAACTTTTATCCTAGTATTATCATTATTTACATTTGGCGCTTTTGCCCAAACTACTAATTATCAATTATCAAGTCATATCTTAGATATTTCTAAAGGAGCTCCTGCTGCAGGAGTTACCATTCAACTTAATAAATTAAACGTTTCAAACAATCAATGGTCAGAAATTGACAGTAAGATAACAGACCAAAATGGTAGAATAGGTTCGTTTTTAGAAGGTTCTAAAAATAATGAAGGTATTTATAAACTTACTTTTTTAGTGAGTGACTATTTTAAACAAAAAAACACGGAATCTTTTTACCCTTTTATAGATGTTGTATTTGAAATTAAAGACAATCAACATTACCATGTACCAATTACCTTATCGGAATTTGGATACGCTACTTATAGAGGGAATTAAAATAATAGTTTAATATAACCTTGAGCGCAATGGAGAGCTAAGATATAAGCGTTTTAAAAAGCTTTAATTACTCTCAAAATTTAACACTCCATAAATTATTAAAACACCTTCATTTACTATATATTCGCTAAAATGAAACAAGAAAAATTATCAAATTCATTATTGTATTTATTGGCGATTACTGCGGGCTTAGTCGTTGCCAATATTTATTATAGTCAACCGCTACTTTCTCTCATTGCAAATTGGTTTCATGTAAGTGAGATAGCGGTAAGCAATGTGCCTTTATTTGCTCAAATTGGCTATGCATTTGGATTGTTATTTATGATTCCTTTAGGAGATAAATATGCTACAAAAAAAATTATAACAATAGATTTTTTTTTAATTATAGCTTCTTTACTCGCAGCTGCTACGGCAACTACTTTAACGGTATTTGTTGTTAGTAGCTTTTTTATTGGATTTTCGTCTGCAATTCCACAATTATTGGTTCCTATGGCAGCACATTTATCGGATGAAAAGTCAAGGGGAAGAGCCATTGGTGTTGTAATGAGTGGCTTACTAATAGGTATTTTAGGAAGTAGATTTATTAGTGGATTTTTGGGTGAATATATGGGTTGGCAATTTGTGTTTTTTGCTGCTGCAATTGCAATGCTACTACTATTGATCGTTTTAATCTTTAAATTACCAAACATTGTTCCAGATTATAAAGGGACATATCTAAAATTAATGCAATCTATTTATAGTATTTTCAAAAGCGACACAACCGTTCGCATCGCTGCACTAAGAGGCGCTTTGGGTTTTGCTGGTTTAAGTGCTTTTTGGGCAACATTGGTATTTTTACTGGAAGATTCTTTTAGTTATGGAAGTGCTACAACTGGCTCTTTTGGTGTTTTAGGGATTGTTGGTGCCATAACTGCCAACGTAATTGGAAAGAAAAACACAAAAGACAATAAGAATAAACTGATAACATTTGCAGCAATTGTTCTTATTATTTCTTGGTGTATATTCTTATTTTCTGGAGCTTCAATTGTAGGATTAATTATTGGAGTTTTATTGATTGATATGGGATTTCAATCATTACATATTACAAATCAAAGTTGTATTTTTTCAACCAATTTGGAAGCAAAAAACCGTGTAAATACTATTTATATGGTTAGTTTTTTTATTGGAGGTTCTTTAGGTACTTTTTTTGGTGCAATTGCTTGGAGTTACTTTAAATGGATAGGAGTATCTGTAGTTGGTTTGAGCTTATCTATCCTAATATTAATAGTGCATATACTCTATTTAAAACGCTCAGTTAATTTGTAAACACTTCGTTTTACTACACAAAAAAAGAGCTTAATTCATAAAAACAACGTAAATAACTTTGGTTAGATGTTTTTTGCTATTTTAATATTTATTTTTTTTAAAAATTGTTTGAAGAATTTTGAAAATCGTTAGAATCAACTTGCTTCAGCATACCATACTAAACAAGAAAAGAATACTGTAGTTCCTTTTTTATAAGCTAAATAGTATTATATGAAGTTAAATAAATTTAAAAGCAAATCAGTTAAAATTCCTATCTTCGAAACCTAAAAAATAAAATATGTTTCAAAAGTTAAAAGGATTTTCAAGAGCATTTTGGACAGCTAACATTGTTGAATTACTTGAAAGAGCTGCGTATTATGGTGTTTTTATTGTAATAACACTCTATTTATCAAGAATACTAGGTTTTACCGACATGGAAGCTGGATTAATTTCTGGTATATTTTCAGGAGGTCTATACTTACTACCAACTTTTACAGGAGCTTTAGCGGATAAAATCGGATTCAAAAATTCATTAATAATTGCTTTTTCATTACTTACATTGGGTTATTTTGGACTTGCCGTTTTACCTTCAATGTTAGAATCTATTGGTTTAGTTGACTATTCTGGTGATATTACCTATACAGGTATTATTGGATCGACTCAGCGCTGGGCAATTGTACCGATTATGTTAGTACTTATGATTGGTGGATCTTTTATAAAATCTGTAATTACAGGTACTGTAGCCAAAGAAACAACCGAAGCAAATAGAGCACAAGGTTTTTCTATTTTTTATATGATGGTAAACATTGGTGCTTTTTCTGGAAAAACCATTGTAAAACCGCTTAGAGATTCCATGGGCGAATTGGGATATGCCTATATCAACTATTTTTCTGCGGCAATGACCTTGTTGGGTTTAATAATGATTGTTGCTTTTTATAAAAGCTCTAAAAATTCAGGCAAAGGTAAAACGTTTGGCGAAATATGGAATGCCTTAATTAAGGTTTGTACAAACGGACGCTTAATTTCTCTAATTTTAATTATTACAGGGTTTTGGATGGTGCAACATCAATTGTATGCAACTATGCCAAAGTATGTTTTAAGAATGGCTGGTGAAAATGCTTCACCATCGTGGTATGCAAACGTAAATCCGTTAACAGTAGTTTTAACTGTTGCCTTTATAACCAGAATGATGGCGAGCAAAACTCCGTTATTTTCAATGACGGTTGGTATGTTTATTATGCCGCTTTCTGCAATTGCAATGGCGTCTGGAAATTGGTTTGGACATGCCGAAATTGATTTAGGCATTGTTAGTATGCATCCTATTGCTTTAATGATGATTGCTGGAATTGTTTTACAAGGCTTAGCTGAATCGTTTATTTCTCCTCGTTTTTTAGAATTTTTCTCATTACAAGCACCCAAAGGTGAAGAAGGAATGTACTTAGGTTTTAGCCATCTACACTCCTTTATTTCTTCCATTTTAGGTTTTGGATTATCTGGATATTTATTATCTACTTATTGCCCTGAACCAAAATTATTTGAAACTCGCGAAGCTTGGGAAGCTGCATCTGCAAATGCGCATTATATTTGGTATTATTTTGCTGCCATTGCATTGGTTTCAGCAATTTCGTTAATTATTTATGGAAAGGTTATTAAAAAATTGGATGCAAAAGAAGCGCATTCATAAACTTATTAAAACAAAAAAAAGGATTGTCTGAAATTTTAATTTCAGACAATCCTTTTTTTCACAACAACTTTTTAATATTAATTCAATTTATAAAAACTACTTAAAGCGTTGGTCATAAAAGTATGGTCATCTACTCCACTTGTTTCACAAACAGAATGCATTGCCCACATGGCATTTCCAACATCTACAGAGCGAATGGCTAACTGACCAGCAGAAACATTTCCTAAAGTTCCGCCGCCTTGCATATCCGATCTATTTACAAATTTTTGATATGGAATATTCGCTTCTTTACAAATCATTTCAAAAACCGCACTTGAATTACTATCGGTTGTATATTTCTGATTTCCTTCAATTTTAATCACTGGCCCACCATTTATGACTGGTCGTGATACTGGATCGTGTTTATCTGGATGATTTGGATGCAACGCATGCGCCATATCCGCACTTATCATAAACGAATTATAAATTGAACGTTGTACATCTTCGTCATTTTTACCTTGAACACTTGCTATTCTGTTTAAAATATCTTTCAAAATTGGTGAGCCCGCTCCTTGTTTGGAACGACTTCCAACTTCTTCATTATCAAAAATAGCCAACACATTGGTAGATTTACAAGTTGGAGCATCTACAAAAGCAGACAAACCCGCATGAACCATTGCTAAATCATCTAATTTTCCTGATGAAATAAATTCATCATTTAAACCTATAATACTTCCTTTGGCAACATCATATAAATTTAAATCGACTTCCAAAATATCGCCAACCTTAACATTTATTTCTTCTGCTATTTTGGTTGCCAACAACAATTCTTTATTCAACGTATCATTTACAGTTGCCGTAACGGGCAGCATATCAATTTGTTTATTCAACGCAACTCCATCATTTACCGTTCTATTAAAATGAATTGGCAAATTTGGAATTACTAGTATTGGTTTTTTAATATGCACCAAATAGGTTTTAGGCTGAAGAGGGTTTTCACTTTTAACACTCACACGACCAGCAATTGAAAGCGGTCTATCCAACCAAGTATTTAAAATTGGACCACCGTAAGTTTCAGTATTGAATTTTATATATTTATCTTCCACAGATATTTCTGGAGAAGGTTTTATTTTAAATGTTGGAGAATCAGAATGAGCAGCTACAATTTTAAAACCACATTCTTCAATTTCACCAGTACCAACTACAAAAGCAAAAAGAGCAGTTTCATTTTGAGAAACATAGTACTTCCCTCCTTTTTCTATATTCCATTTATCTGTAAGATGTAATTCTAAAAAACCTTTCTTCTGTAATTTGTCTTTTATGTTTTTTACAACGTGATAAGGACTTGGGCTATCATAAATAAAGTCGATTAAATTTTGAGCGTGTTTTATAGTTGTATTCATATAGTTCTATTTATTAAATTCTTCAACAAATATATCATTTTAAAAAATGGTTTTAAAAATCTATAAATACAAAGCATGTAAAAATCCGCACATAGGTTGTGTACAAAAGTGGGACCACTTTATACCTTATTTTTACTTATTATCACTATTTAATCTCTTGATCCAAAAAAAAATGATTGGATATAATTATTAAGGACTAATTACACCCAACCACTTTATTACCTTTTTTATTTAGTTAATGCTTTTGGATTTTTCACATATGCCGCTGGACGGTGATTTTCTTTAATGTCTTTTTTGAAATCTTTAACAGCTTCCAATAGTCGTTTAGTAATATCTGGGTGTGCCTCAAGTACATTCGTAGTTTCAGAAACATCTGTATCAAGATTGTAAAGTTCTGTCGGTTTTTCACCTTTTACATGTAATTTCCATTTTCCTGAACGAACCGCTTTTATTTCTTTAAATAAATAGTAAAAGAAATACTCATGCGGACTATTCTTTCCCTTTGTTAAAACTGGCCAAATATCTTTTCCATCTATTACTCTGTCAGTTGGAATCTTTGCTCCACATAAATTAGCTATTGTTGGAAGTAAATCCATTGCTGTCATTAATTTATGATTGACTTGTCCAGATTCTATTTTTCCAGGCCATCTCATAATTGCGGGTTCTCGCATTCCTCCTTCATAGGTGCTAGCCTTATATCCTCTTAAAGGACCTGCACTTCCTAGTCCCTTATCGGCTGGCCCATTATCCGAAGTGAAAATTACTAACGTATTATTATCCAATCCATTTTCTTTAAGAGATTTAAAAATCTCACCTACAGACCAATCTATTTCATGGATTGCCTCTTTGTAAATTAAATCTCGTGTTTTATAATCCACAAAACCATCCTCTAATGCCAATTTATCACGTATAGAATCTGCTACATTTTCCATAAATGTTGGTGAAGCATGCAAAGGTCTATGAGGAATTGGATGCGGAACATACAGAAAAAATGGGTTTTCTTTATTTCTTGTTATAAAATCTACAGAAGCTTCCGTAATTCTTTTAGTTAAATAGTCAGCATCTGGATCTAATTCTATAACCTCATCACCCTTTAATAAAGGAAGTGGAGGAAGTGGACCAACTGGATTCCCTGGAAGAAACGGATGAATATCATGACTGTAAGGAATTCCGAAAAACTCATCAAACCCCTGTTTAGTTGGCAAAAATTCAGGTTGATCACCAAGATGCCATTTTCCAAACATTCCTGTTTTATATCCAGCAGTTTTAAGAATTTCAGCAATCGTTATTTCTTCTGGATTAAGACCTTTTTCATCTGCTGATAGAAGAACAGGTACAAAACGAGATCCTGTTGCCATATCAATACGTATAGGATAACTTCCTGTCATTAAGGCCGCTCTTGAAGGTGTGCATAAAGGTGCAGCTACATAGAAATCTGTAAGTAACGCACCTTCTGCAGCCATTTTATCAAGGTTTGGTGTTTTAATGTCTGGAGATCCAAAACAGCCTAAATCACCATAACCTTGATCATCCGTAAAAATTAGGACTATATTAGGTTTAATAGCTGCCTTTTTTTGACCAACACAGGAGTATATCCCAACTAATGAAAAGATTATTAGATAATAAATTATTTTCTTCATGAATTTTATAATTTTAAGAACCAATTTAAATTCTTATTAAATAGTTTCCGCTTTTATAATTACTCTAAACTAGTAGTGCTATTTGCAATTTTAGCTCTTAATGCTGCTTCTTTTTCTGCAGACCAATAATCACAATCTAAGTTGATAAATACAGATGTGTATGGAATGGTCATATTCGTTTTAAGTATTACAACTTTGAATAATTTAGAACCTTCATCTAATTTTTCAATAATATCAATATGCGGCATATTTGAAACTTCCTTTCCGCTGATTAATTTCTTTAATTCAACTTTATACGCATCAATTCCTGGAGCTTCTTGGTCTGTAATATATTCCAATTCTTTGTCAACCATGATGATTGGCTTTACATGCTTCGCATTTTCTATTTGACCTAAAACATAGGCCAAAACACTTGTTTGATCCTCTCCCGTTACGATGGTTGTTATACCATCTGAATTTTGCGCTGGATAGGCTGAATCTGCAATAACAATCCAATTTCGATGTCCTAATTCCTGCAATTGATTATCTAAAACAAATTGCCAGCTTTCAGATTCTGATTTTGTGATTGTTTCAGTTTTTACTTCTGCTTTTGTAGTACAGCTATTTAACAATACCATCATTATTGATAAAGACAATACCAAAGTCACTATTTTTTTTGTTTTCATATTTCTTGTTTTTTTTGTTATTTAGACACAATGAATTCCACTGTGTTGTAAGTATTCATTTTTTTTCCTTTTTTAAATTTCAATTCACCAAAACCTTTTAGTTCAAATGAATTTAATGTTAATTCTCCATTATATAAAGTTAATGCAACCTTTTTATTATTCCCACTGTCACTAATAGTAACAGAACCATATTGATACCCATTCGACCAAAAATAGGTGCCGTTTTTATGAGTGAAACTCATACTTTTTTCAACAGCTGAAAAGTTAAAATCTGATGTTGCTAAAACTCCTCCCCAAGCAACCATAGCACGTGCATAATGGCTACCATATTCAGCTTCATCATAAGGATTTCTCTTAACACCATCGTATCTATTTCTAATATTCTCCATACATTTTAAACCATCTTCTACTTGCCCTTCATAAATCATCCCAATAGCAGCAGTATATTCAAAACCAGTCATCACCTCTGTAAAATATGGGAATGGATACATTGGTTTTTCACCAGGATAAGATGCCATTAATAAGGCTGACTCATCCGCCATAGAATAAGTACGCATTACATTAATGTTATCTTTCAACGTTTCCCTGTAATTATATTTCATAATTGATTTCAGCGTTTTCTTTATATTTCCCTCTTCAGCTAAATACCCAAGACCTACAATATGCGACATTAATTGCCCTACTAACTGATCTACTAAAACACCTTTTCCTAGTTGATAATCTGGTTTTGTAAAATCATCTGCCCCTAAATCCATTAAAAGACTTGGCGCTACATTTTCTCTTTTCATTGGCGGTACAATATGGTGTTCATAATATTCGCCATTAAAGAGATTGCTATCCATCCATTTTGATCCTTTGTTATAAAGAGTATTGCATTGTTTTGCAAATGCTTTATCGCCTAAATGTTCAGCCATTTCTGCACTTGCCTTTAATGCTCCTAAATACCAGAATCCCATTTGTGGATTTGGACCAAAATATTCAACATCCATTGTGTTGTGCTGAGACCCTTCCATAACACCATCTTTATTGGCATCCCATCCACCTTCAATCCAACTAAATTCTAACGCTTTTTTAACTTTAGGCCAAAGCTCTTTTAGAAATTCATCATCACCAGACAATTGCCATTCACGATAAAACTGCATAATACTTCCCATTTGACCATCTGCAGCAGCCTTACCAAATACTTGCGCATTTTCCTTAAGAGGTAGATAGACTCTAAAACTCATTAATCCTTTATCATCAGTTGCATAACCAAACTCTACGGTTCTCATTGATTTTGATAATTCACCAAAAAGAAAAGCCATAGTTTGCTCATAATTCCATACGTGAGTACAAGACCCGAAACAAGCTCCAGTCTGTTCAAAATTACCTTCCCAACCAAATGTAAAACCGTCTTTATCTCTAAATACAAGTTGGGTGCGCAAACTTGATAGGTTGAAAAGTGCAGATTCCTTAACAATCTCTGGAATATCACTTTCAAGGAAACTATTGACAAAATTAACAGACTCACTTTCCAATTTTTCTAACTTCGGAACAGATTTAGTAACCACATCCCATGCGTCTGTATATTGCGTAGTGTAATAATTTCCAATGGGTTTATTGAAACATTCTCCCCATTCTCCACACCAATCTTGTCTGTTTGGAAAATGCCAGCTTATTAAAAAGCGAAACGTTTTTGTTTCTCCAGCTGCTAATTTTTCTTTATTGGCAATGGAAGCAATTGGCATATCTTGATCTTCATCAGTACGGTCTTCAAGAACGCCATCTTCAAAATCGTTTAAAAAATCAACAGTTGAACTTCCCCAACGGTTTCTATTCCAAGTGGTACGATAACTTTTGGTCCCTTCTCCCAAAGACACTAAAGCCATAGTTCCCCATTGCTCGCTTTTTTCCTTCACCCCTTTTGATTTAAGGAGTAAACCTTCAAAATTACCACCTTTTTTAAATTCATTTTTATTCTTAATGGCTCTACCTTTAAAACCATCAAAACCAATAAAATTAGGTATATTTCCACTAATACTAACCTCAATATCCTTATTGCTTGTATTTTTAACGGTATAAGTTAGCACCATCATAGGAATACTACTATCATTTACATTACCAGGAATAATAGGGTTGAATACTTCCATACCTACTTCCACTGGTAAATCTGAATCTATTAAGTTTACTCTTCCAAAAGGGTAGCTGGTTTCAAAATTAGAACTTGAAAAACGAGGAAAACCTGCATTTAACATTCTTGAACCATTATTACCTTCAAAATCCTGTTTACGTGTTGGACCTTCTAAAAGACGAAATTGAGACTTGCCTTCTGACTGGATATTTATAGCAAAAAAAGGAGATCTTTCATTAAATTTCCCAACAGCTGGGTTGTAACCTCTAGCAGGACGATTCATAATTTCCCAGTCTTGGAGTCCACCACGCCCATTTAACGAAATTGTACCTGTACCAATACCTCCAATTGGCATTGAAATGAGTTGAGTATGCTCGTTATCATACGTTTTAAGTACTTTCCAGCTTTTTTTTTGGGCTTGATTTGTTACGGAAAATAACAATGATAAAAACAAGCAAGTTAAGCCTATATAGTGTTTATGTTTCATAAGTATAGATTTTTAATATTAATTCAATGTTTTTTTAATTTTTATGGCTATATCTTTTTTAAAGTCTGGTATTTGTATTTCTAATTTTCCAGATTTGCAAATTATTGTTTTGGTTGTTATTATTACCCCTGTAAAAGTATTTAAAAGCTCAACAGTATACTTACCATCATCTAAAGGAAAATTTAAAATTTGCCCTTTAATTGTATTTATGGGTAATTCTCTATTTATGTAGGTGTGATTTATATCTTGAACCCACACATAAGCTTTGTTATTATTTTTCAGACCATAACTTCGTACAATACCATTCTCTGTTTTATGCACCGTTAGATTTCTCAAATCTTCATCTTTAAGAAAAATGCTTAATGGTTTATAATGGTAATAAAGATCGAAATGATCAATGTATTTCCCCCAATACCAATGCATTGAAGTCCCTAAAGCCTTTTGCATAATAGAAGCCCAAAGCATATTATGAAAGCCTAAGTCTCCATTTTGATCATTTTCCATTTGAGCTTCACCAACGGCTGACAGTGCTTGCTCACCAATAATGGTGGGTTTATTATACTTTTTACGTGACTCTATTAGATACCCAATAAAGTTTTCAGTTTCAAACTGAGGAAAATTACCTGGTAACCATTGATTGTAAAACGTATAACGATGAGCGGTTGTTAAATCGATAGTGGGAAGTTTCCAAATATCAGCACCATAATCTGTATTCGCAAAACTAGTTGTTACCAAATGGTTTGGATCCAGTTGTTTTAAATAGTTGGACATTTCACTGTGCCATGCTGTTATATTTTTTTGATTGGATTTGAATGAATTCCCTTCTCCCCAAAGTATATCATGTCCGTCTGCTTCATTCCACAATTCATAAGTAAGGATATTTTTGGAGTATCCCCATCTTGCCACAACGTACCTAGCGTATTGTTTAAAATAGTCCTTTGCCGAATTATCCGTAAAAAAATCAGATACATTAGCTACAGGGCCACCATTTATCAAATTATAAGGATTACGGTTCCAACCATAGTGAGGGTACGATTTGGTTTCCTTATCAAAATCTTCCCAATGCAATAAACTCAATCGAAAGAAAACACCTAATTGCTCAGCTTTTTCAAATCGATAATCCATCTTCCAACTATTTTGCTGGTTGTATTTCCCTATTCCTTTCCAGGCATTTGAAAAAGGAAGCTCATCTTTATGAAATGTCCACTCTAACTGGTCTGTTTCACAAAAATCAAACTGAGCCATATTTGCTCCGTTAGCTGCCATTTTCCCTAACCAATCATCATAATCATAGGTGCCTCGGCTATTTGTAGTTCCATTCCATTCCCACCCTACTAAGTTATGCCCCAAACCAATATATGGTGTATTATCTTCGTAATCAAGATATGCCCAATCCGATTCACTAACCTTTAAGAAACCTTTTTCTAACGAATTATTGGAAGTAAAAATTAGAAAACCATTACTTGGATATCGTATAATTTTATTACTTTTCGTACGGTCTATAATTTCAATATAACACTTATAATCTCCTAAAAGTTTCGGAGAATACCGAATCATCCAACTATTATTTCCATTCGATGTAAGATGCTCATCTTTACCTATCAAATTTCTACCAAAACCTTCATACCAAAACCCTGGAATTTTTTCAATAATTCCATTCGGTAATGCAAAATAGGCATTAACTTCAACCTCATTCACATTATCATACGGGTTATCCCAAGATTTATCAAGATTAAAAGTTGCTTCATACTTCCCAAGTCTAGGAATTTCATCACTATTATGAATATAAGAAATCACTTGAAAATCTTTATCCGTAGTTTTTGAACTAAAACAACTACTAAATAAAATTACAATAGCCAATAAAAAATAGTTAGAATACATGTGCATTTTATTATTTTATTTCTTTATAAAAAGCTTTTGAAACAGTCCACCTTTTTTTAAATTACTATTTAAAATATAGATCCCTGATTTAAATTGACTCATGTCAATTTTTCCGTTTTTTAAGTCTATTTCATTAATATCCAATAACAACATTCCTTGTACATTGTAAATTTTCACTCCATCTTTTAAAAGTTCGAAATTTCCTATATGCAGTAGGTTCTCAACTGGCATAGGATAAAGTGCAACAGTATCATTATTTTCTATATTTATCTTTGATTCGTTAACACCTAAACTTGAGCCTGCTTCCTTAGTAAATTCGATATCATCATAACCCAACCAGTTTCCCGCATTAGCATTTGAGTAAAGCCCTATGGTACATTGACCATTCGCCACAAGAATATCAGGAATTTCTATTTGCGTCCAAGTAGCAGTCGCTGGAATATTTGCTGAAAGCTTTACAGTACTACCATAATCTTTAGCTTCAATAAATGAAACATTTTGTCCTCCGCTGGATATCACCCAAAATTTAAGATTATAAACCCCGTTTTCTAATCCTGTAATGGTCTGACTTGTATAAATTTCATAAGCCGAGGCTTTATAATGAGTAGCTCTATAATTTCCAGATTTTGGGGTTAAATTTTGCGTAAAATCGGCATCTGCGTTTAACCCTGAAAAACCAGGCCATGTATCCCATGCGTTTGGTGTTTGAGTTCCTGCATTATCCTCAAATCCTGGATTAATTGCATAGTTTGTACTTGTACTTGCTCCAGTTATTTTTTTGATTTTAATGGCAATATCCTTTGTGAAATCTGGTATTGAAATTTCCAATTTACCGGCACTACTAGTTAATGTAGTTGTAGAAACTATCACCCCAGTATATGTATTTAAAAATTCAACTGAATAGGTTCCATTATCAAAAACAGACATCGTAAGAGTCTCTCCACTAATCACGTTTTGTGGCAAATTACGATTGATGAATGTATGGTTTAAATCTTGTACCCATACAAAAGCTTTCTCCCAGTTTTTTAATCCGTAAGTTCTTACTATGCCATTATTGCTCTTATAAATCTGCAGATTCCTTAAATCTTCATTTTGAAGAAAAATACCAAGAGGTTTGTAGTGATCATAAAGATCAAAATCATCAATATATTTGTCCCACTGCCAATGCATAGAAGTACCCAAAGCACGTTGCATAATTGAAGACCAAAGTTGATTATGAAAACCATATTCACCTGTAGTATCGTTGGTCATTTGATCCCAACCATTTGGAGATAAAGCAAACTCTCCAAAAATTATTGGCTTAAAAAATGAATTGCGAGATTGCACTACATAACCCGTCATACCCTCAGTTTCCCAATGATCAAAACCTCCTGGATAACTGGTATTAAAATAGGTGTATCTATGAACAGTAGTAAGATCTATATTTGGTAGTGACCATATATTTGGTTCTCGCTCAGAACTTGCGAAACTTGTAGTAATTAAATGGTTTGGATCTATCTGTTTTAAATATGTTGACATTTCACTATGCCAGGCTGTAATATTATTTTTATTCTTGTTATAATTACCATTATTTGCCCAAACTATTTCATTAGAATCCACTTCATTCCACAATTCATATGTAAGGATATTTTTGCTATATCCCCATCTCGCAACAACATATCGTAAATATTGTTTATAATATGCTTTTGCCGTAGCATCCGTAAAAAATAAAGACACATTAGCTACAGGACCACCATTGGCTGAATTGTATGGATTTCTATTCCAACCATAATCTGGATATACCAAAGCTTCCTTATCAAACTCTTCCCAATGAGACAATGTTAGACGGAAAAAAATATCTAAATCGGCAGCCTTATCAAAACGGTAATCCATCTTCCAACTATTTTGTGGATTGTACTTACCGATACCTTCCCAAGCATTGGAAAAAGGAAGTTCGTCTGCATCAAATGTCCATTCTATTTGATCTGTTTCACAAAAATCAAATTGAGCCATATTGGCTCCATTAGTAGCCATTTTAGCTAACCAATCATCATAATCATAAGTACCTCTACTATTTGTATTTCCTTCCCATTCCCATCCTAACAAATTATGACCCAAACCTACATAAGGTGTATTGTCTTCGTAATCAAGATAAGCTTTGTCTGTATCACTAACCTTTAAGAATCCTTTTCCAGTAGTACTAATAGATGTAAAACTGACAGAACCTGTACTCGGATATCTAGTTACCTGATTAGAGTTCGTACGATCAATGATTTCAATATAATAACTGTAGTTTCCAAGGAATTTTGGTGCATATCTAAGTTTCCATCCATTATTTCCATTCGGTGAAAGCTGTTCATCATTACCTACTAAACTTCTGCTAAAACCTTCATACCAAAACCCTGCAATTTGTTCAATTGTTCCATTAGGCAAGGTAAAATAAGCATTGATTTCTACTTCATTGCTGTTGTCATAAGGGTTGCTCCATACCTTGTCTAGATTGAAAGTTACTTCATACTTCCCTAATCTAGGAATCTCAACACTATTTTGAGTAAATGAAGTAAGGATCACTGTCTGGGCATTGCAAGTATTTTGAGATGCAAAAAAGATTATAAGGACAAAATAAATAATTTTATTGAAATTTTTCATTTGTTGATTTTTTCATTATGAAATTTCTGTTTTAAGTACCTTTTTAACTATATAAATACAGCTAAAATCGCTCCCATATTTTAATTGAAGTAGACTAAAATTGAAGTGTTTATCACTAAAATATAGATAATCTACTAAATTTTGAATACCATCTGATTTTCTAAAAATTAAGTTTTTAAAAATAGTTTCAAAGCATATTTATCTGACACAATAGCAAAACTTAATTAACTATCGTGTTTCTAATATTTGATAAAAAATTAGAAAAACTCCGAGGCCATAGCCTCGGAGAATTAACTCAACTAAACATTTCTCTATTGAGAACCAAACTATACTTTATATTCTTACTTCCAACTAGGATTTTGTTCAAGTGACCCATCAGATTTATCAATTTCTGATTGAGGTATTGGTAAAAACAAATCTCTAGGATATGAAAAATTTGTATATCCTTTGTTATGGAAATAATTCACTAATTCACTTTGACTTAACAATCTTCTTAAATCAAATCCACTTTTTCCTTCTAAGCAAAGTTCCACTCTTCTTTCATGAATAATAGCTTCCAAAACTTTTTCTGGAGAAAGCCCTAAGTCTAAAGCTGGCATACTAACAGAAGCTCTTGCTCTAACTTTATTTATATATCCAACAGCGTCAGAAGATGCACTTGTTTTATTTAATGCTTCTGCATATAACAACAATACATCTGCATATCTCATCAATGATTGATTAACTGGTGAGTACCAAGGATAAGCTGCCTCTCTACCTAAACCTGTAATCCATTTTCGGTTACCATGAGGCGATTCTATTCCTTTAAATACTTTACCCTCATATACTTCTCCTACATTTAATATAGATGCTGCTCTTCTTGGATCTTCTTTGGGTGTTATTTCAAACTCACTAACTAAATCAGCAGTAGGGCGCGTAAATCCCCATCCAAATTCTCCTCCAGCTCCATAGCCTTGCGGTGTAAAACTACCAACATTATCACCTGTATTAGATGCAAACTGAATCTCAAAAACAGATTCACTGGAATTTTCATTGGTTCCATTAAATAAACTCTCATAATTATCAACAAGTGCATATTTATTGGAATCAACAACTCTTTTTAAGATTATTACGGCATCTCCTGGATTGTCCATAAGTAAGTATAAATACCCTAAATATGATTGCGCAGCTCCTTTTGTAGCTCTTCCTACATTATTACTATCATATTCTGATACCAAAGGTAATCTGTCCTCAGCTTCCAAAAGATCGTTTTTTATTTGGATAAAAAATTCACTTTGAGGTGAAGAAGGTATATAAAAATTATCTAATGATAAAGTTTGAACTACTAGTGGCGCATCACCCCACAGTTGTGTAATTCTTAAATTGTACCAAGCACGTAAAAAATAACATTCTCCCAAAAGTCTACTTTTCATACCATCGCTAAAAACATCTTCTGGCATTTCATTTATTCTTTCAATCCCTTGGTTTGCTAAATAAACTCCATTATATAGATTCACCCACAAACTTGCTACTTCAGGATTTTCTGGAGTATTCGTATACTCATGAGTTTGTTTTAATCCTGCAAAGCCTGGGTGGCTCTCAGCATCAGGACTCATAATATCTGGTATATAATCTAAGCCTTTCCATTCATTTGTAAAAAGAATGCGCTGCAATCTAGAATATGTTGCTGTTACTGCGCTAATAGCATCACCTTCTGTTTGATAATAAAGGTCTTCTGAAATTACACCGTAAGGTTGTTGGTCTAGTATATCTTCACAACTAACTAGCGAAAGCATTGTGAATACATAAAAAATAATTTTATATTTTTTCATAATCTTATATATTAAGTATTATAATTTGTTGTTGTTATTTTGATTTATAAACTGAAGTTTAAACCCATATAAATAGTTCTTGTAAGTGGGAATGTATCTGTTACTGATCCTAATTGCGGATCAAAACCAGGCCAATCGGTACTTGTAAAAAGATTTTGTCCTGCAACATATATTCTAAGTTTACTTTTATCTTTCAAAGGAACATTGTATCCTATCTGAAGATTTTTCAATCTTATATAATCGCGGCTTGCTAAATAAAATGTAGATACCCTTTTGTTATTATTTGGATCTCCTGATACCAATCTCGGGAAATTATTACTTGTTCCTTCTCCGTTCCAACTATCTATAAATCTAGCTGAGTTAAACTCACCACTTCTATTAATATCAAATCCTGGGCCTTGTGTATAACCATCTTTACCAAACTCACCAACAAATGAAAAACTTAAATCTAAATTTTTGTATTCAAACTGACCGTTAAACCCAACTATTTTCTCTACAAGATTAGACCCAATAAATGTTCTATCTGCATCATTAATCACTTTATCATCATTAAGGTCTGCAAATCTTATATCACCAGGCGCTGCATTTGGTTGTGTTGGAGCAGCAGCAATCTCTGCTTGATTTTGAAAAATACCAACCATTTTATATCCATAAAAAGAATTGATAGCCTGACCTTCTGTAGTTCTAGTATTTGTATAAATAAGGCTAGCCTCATTATTAAGTGCAGTTACTTCATTATCATTGTCTGAAAAATTTAATGATAAGTTATATTTAAAATCTTTAGGTTCATCAAAATTACCATAACTTACAGTAACCTCATATCCCTTATTTTTTGCTTCACCAGCATTTTGAAATGCAGGTGTAAGACTATTTCCTGTAATTGCAGGAATTGGCACTTGCAATAAAATGTCTGAAGTGTGTCTTTGATAGTAATCTAAAATAACTTTTAACTTATCGTCCAAAAAGTTAATATCAGCACCTATTCCTAATGTTGAAGTAGATTCCCAACTAATATCGCTATTAACTAAGGAGCTAGGAGCTCTTCCGATATAAGAATTTTGATCTGTTCCAAAAACATAATTGGATCCGGCACCAATTATTGCTTGGTAAGGATAAACACCTATATCTTGGTTTCCTAATACACCATACCCTCCACGTAATTTAAAATAAGATAATTTATCATATTTTTCCATAAATGCTTCTTTGGAAACAATCCAACCAGCAGAAAAAGATGGAAAATAACCAACTCTATTTCCCTTAGCAAATCTTGATGACTCATCAACTCTTAAAACAGCCTTTAACAAATACTTATTGTTGTAGGTGTAATTTAGCCTTCCCAAATAAGATTGAATAGCCCATTTAGTTATACCTCCACGTGCTAAGTCATTAGTAGTTCCACCATTTAAAACTTGATTATTATCGTCTTCTCTGGCAAAATCTTGGCGCTGGCCTCTTAAATATTCAAATCTTGATGATTGTATTGTATAACCCGCCAACGCATCAAAAGCATGATTTCCAATTTTTTTATCATAGGTAAGTAAACCATTAAATTGTAAATCCAAATTGTAATTAATTTCTCTATTTAAAAGAGCAACATCAACAACGTTTACAAAACCAAAGTCGTAAGAAGGTGTAAATTCCGTATTATTATTCTGAACATATTCTAGTGCTCCTTCAACTTTCGCTGTTAAACCAGGAATAATTTCATATTCAACAGAAAGCTTTTCTAGCGTTCTAATTAATGCATACGTATTATCTAAAATTGTTGCACGAAGTACTGGGTTAGGTATATCTGTAGATTCTCCAGGTTGTGAAGCAATACCTAAACTACCATCTGCATTTGTAGCAGGAACTGTTGGAGAATATCTTAAACCTGTTTGTACTGCTGCCTGTGGATCTCCTTCTTTTTCAACACTATAGCTTGAAATAAATGTATTACTAATTTTTAATCCTTTTATAGGTGTAAAATCTAAAGAGTTTGAAAGATTAAAACGATCATTTTCAGTATTTAAAATGACACCTTTAATTTTTTGATACCCAATAGAAAGTGAATATTGACTTTTTTCATTCCCTCCTGAAAAACTAAGGCCTATTTTATTTTTATAACCTGTTCTAAATATTTCATCTTGCCAATTAGTTCCTTGTCCATAACTTTGAGGATCTGCAAATACTGGAGCTGCTCCAGCGTTTTCATAAAATTGATTGTTTAGAATTGCAAATTCAGTTGCATTTACAACATCCAATTTTTTACTTACTTCATCCATTCCTGTATAAAATGAAAGGTTTATTTGCGATTTACCTTCACGACCTCTTTTTGAGGTAACTAATACAACACCATTTGCACCACGTGAACCATAAATAGCTGCAGATGATGCATCTTTTAATACAGTGATATTTGCAATATTATTTGGATCTAGATCTCTTAATCCTTGACTAGTAATGATTCCATCTACAACAATTAAAGGGTTAGGATTTGCACCAAAAGTTCCAAGTCCTCTTATGGTTATATTTACATCAGATCTCGGATTTCCACTTGACTGTGATACTAAAACCCCTGCTAATGCACCTTGTAACGCTTCACCAGCATTTGCGGATGCTTGATTCTTTAACAAGCGTTCATTTACAACACCAATGGCATCTGACACATTGCCTTTTCGCTGTTGCCCATAACCTACTAATACTATTTCTTCTAGGTTAGAAACATTATCTTGCAAAACAATGTTAAAATTCGTTTGTTTAAGTACAGGTATTTCTTTACTAATGAAACCTATGTATGAAACTTGTAAAATTGCATTAGTGCCTGATACTGTTAAAGAAAAATTTCCGTCAAAATCTGTTTGTGTACCATTACTGGTTCCCTTTTCAATAATAGTAGCACCAGCTAAAGGAATACCTCTTTCGTCTTTTAGCGTTCCTTTTAGTTGTATACCTTGAGTTTGTACTACGCTAGACAAAGCTGTATTTCCAGCTACTTTTTTTATTTTTACAGTCTTATCATTTGAAAGCTCATATTCTATATTGTTTCCTGAGAACCCTAAATTCAATAATTGTGATATTTTAATACCTCCTTTTTTTAGTTGAACTTTAGGTGTACCCAAAAACAAATCTTGAGGATACATAAAATGATAATCTGTTTGTTTTTCAATGATATTAAAAATATCATCAACCGTGACTATCATATCCTTATCAATAATAATTTGGTCTTGAGAAAATGAATTCTCAGGATTGAGACCGAAGATAGTTAAACTAAATAAGAATATAAATGTTCTCATAATTGTTAGCATTGTTCTCTTGCCTGCAAGAGAGCACATAATTAATTTAATTTTCATAAATTTGCATGATTTTAATTAGACATCGTTTAGTTAATTCACTGTAGAGGGACGAAGTTGATTCACCGCAAAATGTTTGGCTTCGCTCCCTTTTTCTTTTATTTTTTTATTTCAAAATCACTGTTTCATTTTTTATTTCATAATTTTTTATAATTCCGAACGATTTTATCGTTTTTAATATATCCTCTATTTCCTGATCTTTACCTAAAACCCCATTAAATCCTACATTTTTAATTTCTGGGTTAGCATATTCAACATCAATATCATACCATCGCGATAAAACAGTCATAATTTCAACAAGCGGTTTTTTTCTAAAACTAAAAACGCCATCTTTCCATGATATTTCATTATAAACATCTACCGTGTTTACTGCCATAGTATGGTCTTTAAGATTAAGGTTTACTTGTTGACTAGGTTTTAATACTTTATTTTTTCCTGATGAACTCAAAGAAACCTTTCCTTCAACTAAAGTTGTATAAATATTAGATTCTCCTTTATATGCTTTAATATTAAATTCTGTACCTAACACTTCTACTTTTTGAGATTGGTTAATTACCATAAATTTGGAACCATTGTTGGCTGTACTTGGAGACACATCAAAGTAGGCTTCACCATATAATAATGCTACTTCGCGAGTTTCACCTTTTATAAAATTTACAGGATATTTTAGTTGAGATTCAGAATTTAACCATACTTGGGTTCCATCAGCAAGTTTAATAAAAAACTGTCCACCTCTAGGAATGGTTAAATAATTATAAACAACTTCATTTGTATTGCTTTCATCAGTTTTATAAATAATTTCCGCTCCATTGCTAGTAGCATTTTGTGTACGTACCGTTTTTCCTTTTTCTAAGGCTATTTGAGAACCATTTTCCAAAGTAAGTGTTGCTTTATCAGTTCCTGTCTCTATTATTTCAACAATTATTGATTTTTTTAATTGCTTATCATTATTTTTATTGAAAAAGAAGCTTATTGAAATTAAAAGAGCTACAGATGCTGCAACTGCATACTTCCATAGCTGTGATTTTCTTTTGAACGCTAAATTTTCATCTATTCTAACACTACTCATTATAGCATTATAAATACGATTTGCTTCTACTTCTGTTAAAACTGGTTTTTCTTCTAAGAGTGCCAACACCTCCTCTACAGAAGGTAGTTGATTTGATGCTGTTATTTTTTGGAAATATAAAATAACTTCATCAACCTCTGCTTTAGAGCATTTGTTAAGAACAAATTTTTCTAATAAATTTTTTATATGGTTATTTACCTGCATTATGTGCTATATTGTCTATATAATACAGATGAAGTTACCTTGAGTACTACTCGTTATCTAATTATTTTTGAAAAAAATTATAAAACTCTGTTATTCAAGCCATCGAGATGATAGCAATGTAATTAAAAGTGTAACATCACCATGTTTTTGTAGAAAATCTCTCATGGTTGATAACGCTTTATTCATTTGGCATTTTACTGTACTTATTGAAATATTCAATTCTTTACTTATTTCTTCGTAACTTTTATCCTCATTACGAGACATTTCAAAAATAATTTTGCGTTTTGGTGGCAATGTATCTATGGCCTTTTTTTTAATATTTTCGTAATCAATATCTGCTAATTCATCTTCAATAGGACTGTATGACTTCTGGCTTTCGTAAAACACCTCATCTATAAGTTTCCTGTTGTTTGCTACTTTGCTAATAAGATTAAACGTAAGATTACGCGTAATGGTAAACACATACGATTTGAAAGATAAATCTGGGTTAAGCCTATCTCTATGCTGCCATATATTTAGAAAAACATCTTGAACAATTTCTTCAGCAAGCTCTTTAGATTTTAACATGCTCATACTAAAAGCATAAACATCATTTTTATAAGTATTAAATAATTTACGAAAAGCTTTAGCTTCACCAAACATTAGTCCTTTAACTAATAACTTTTCATTAAAAATATCCGTTTCTGACATTTAAATACTTAGAGTGTGTTTTTTAAATTAAAAAAATAACCGCTTTGTTATTGCGAATATAACAATATAAATACGAGTTCTGCTGCATCCAGAAAAAAAAGCATTAATTTTTTTAACTCATTAATTTTCTAAGATATGAATGCTATAGATGAGTTTTTTTAACAAAAAATAATAAAGTCTATTGATTATTTAACATTTCGTTAACATATTAAACCTTTGAATTTTATTGAAACAAGGGGGTTTCTAACCCTAAATAGTTAATTTTGAAGCATTAAATCCATCATATTAGTTAATAGCTATAAATAAAACAACTATGAATTACTACATTAAATCTAAAAAACTTCAACTTATAACAGTTTTAAGTTTTATTATTACTACCGCAATTTGCCAACAAAAAAAAGAATCTTCAGAAAACAATTCTATTTTAGTTGCTGAATGGGCAGGTTCTTATGGTGGAACTCCCGCTTTTGATAAAATGAATATTGAAGACATTAAACCTGCACTTGAAAAAGGAATGGCTGAAAAATTAGGTGAAATTGATGCAATTATAAATAATTCAGAAGCTCCAACTTTTAAAAATACGATTGTCCCTCTTGAAAAATCTGGCGAAACTTTAGATAGAGTTTTTAAGTATTATGGTATTTGGAGTAGTAATATGTCATCTCCTGAATTTAGAAAAATTGAAGGTGAAATGGCACCTATTTTATCTGATTTCAATTCAAAAATATCACAAAATTTAGCGTTATTTCAACGAATTAAAGCAGTGTACGACAATTCATTAAAAACGCCTCTTGAAGCTGATCAACAAAGAGTTACACAATTAATTTATGAAGGTTTTGCTATGAATGGTGCTGAATTAGATGCTCCTAAAAAAGCACGCTATGCTGAAATAAACAAAGAACTTTCTACTTTATACACCAATTTTTCTAACAACGTTTTGGCTGATGAAGAAAACTACGTGGCCTATTTAACAAAAGAACAAATTGGTGGTTTACCTGAATCTTTAGTAAAAGCTGCTGCAAACACTGCAAAGGAAAAAGAAAAAGAAGGAATGTATGCGATTACAAATACACGTTCTTCTATGGATCCTTTTTTAACCTATTCTACAGAAAGAGCATTGAGAGAAAAAGTTTGGAAAACTTACTATTCGCGCGGTGATAATGGCGATAAATATGATAATAATGAGAATGTTGCTAAAATTTTAAAATTGCGTAAAGAGCGTGTTAGCTTATTGGGTTACAATAATTATGCGGATTGGCGCTTGCAAAACAGAATGGCAAAAACTTCAGAAAATGCCATGGCTTTAATGAATGCAGTTTGGCCAGCATCCATTGCAAGGGTAAAAGAAGAAGTGGCAGATATGCAAGCTGTTGCCACTAAAAATGGAGATAAAATTACCATTGAACCTTGGGATTACAGATATTACGCTGAAAAAGTTAGAAAAGTAAAATACGATTTAGATTCTGACGAGGTAAAACAATATTTACAATTAGATAAATTAACGCAAGCTTTATTTTTTGTAGCTGATGAACTTTTTAATTTTAAATTTACGCCAGTTCCAGAAGGTTCTGTAGCTGTTTTTCAAGAAGATGTAAAAGTTTGGGAAGTAACCAATAAAACAACGGGAGAACATATTGGTCTATGGTATTTAGATCCGTTTGCGCGTCAAGGAAAAAGATCGGGCGCTTGGGCAACAACGTACAGAAGTCATACTACTTTTAATGGTAAAAAAACTGTTTTAGGATCAAACAATTCAAACTTTGTAAAACCAGCCCCAGGAGAACCTGTATTAGTTTCTTGGGATGATGCTACTACTTTTTTACATGAATTTGGCCATGCATTGCATTTCTTTTCTTCAAATGTAAAATACCCAACTTTAAATGGTGGCGTAAGAGATTATACGGAATTTCAAAGTCAAGTTTTAGAACGTTGGTTAGCTACAGATAAAATTATCAATCAATTTTTAGTGCATTACAAAACCGGAAAACCGATGCCTGCTTCACTAATTGCTAAAATTAAAAAATCTTCAACCTTCAACCAAGGTTTTTCAACAACTGAATACTTAGCTTCTGCAATTATGGATATGAAATTTCATATGACTGACCCAACAAACATTGATGTTGATGCGTTTGAAAGAGAAACGTTGGCTGAATTAAATATGCCAAAAGAATTGGTAATGCGCCACAGAACACCTCAATTTAGTCATGTATTTTCTGGTGAAGGTTACGCAACGGCATATTATGGTTATATGTGGGCAGATGTTTTAACCGCTGATGCTGCTGAAGCTTTTGCTGAAGCTCCAAATGGATTTTATGATAAAGAATTGGCTGCAAAAATGGTAAAATATTTATTTGCTCCAAGAAACTCTGTAGATCCAGCAGAAGCATATCGAAATTTTAGAGGTCGTGATGCTAACATTGAAGCTTTAATGAGAGATAGAGGATTTCCTATTCCTAAAAAATAAAAAATTTTAATTAGTTTTCAAAAAGGAAGTTCAGAAATGGCTTCCTTTTTTTTGATAGTACCCTATAAATTAGTAACTTGTAGCGTACTAAAATGTTTCTTTTAAACCGTGTAAAATTATGAAACAAAGTGCTCTTCAACTTACATCAAAAAAAATAGCCAATACACTCTATGTGTTTTTTGCAGTTATTTTTTTTATCCAAACAAATAGTTTTGCTACGACCTTTATAAAAAATGACTCCCTCACTTTTAAACAATTTAAAGGGGTGGTTATTGATGCTAAATCAAAAAAAGAATTGGTTTTCGCTACAATTACCGTAAATGAAACTAACATAAGTACCATTACAAATACTAATGGCGAGTTTTTATTAAAAATTCCAAAAATAAATTTATATCATAAAATTACGGTTACATTTTTAGGATATACAAGTCAAGTAATTAATATACAAGATTTAAAAGAAGAGAATAACACTATTAAATTAGAAACCTATATCGAAGAGCTTTCTGCAATACAAATTGAAGTAAAAGACGCTAACAGTTTAGTTAAACAGGTAATGCTTAAACGTAAGGACAATTACATTTCAAATCATATGGAAATGGTCGCTTTTTATAGAGAAACCATTAAAAAAAGACGGAGTTATATATCACTTTCAGAAGCTGTTGTTGAAATTTACAAACAACCATATACCTCATTAAGAAATGACATTTTAAAATTATATAAAGCTCGTAAAAGTACTGACTACGAAAAATTAGACACCATTACATTTAAGCTGCAAGGTGGCCCATTTAGCACTTTACACTTAGACGTTATGAAAAACCCTGAATTAGTATTCACCGATAATTTGACGGAAAACTATAATTTCAAGATGGAGCCCCCTACAAAAATTGATCATAAAAAAATATATGTAGTCAGCTTTGTACAAAAGCCACATATTAAAGAACCTTATTACTATGGCAAATTATATATTGATGCACAATCACTTGCTTTAACAAATGCTACCTTTCAATTAAACCTTTCAGATATTGAAGAAGCTGCTCGTTTATTTATTGTTAAAAAACCTAACCGAGCTACTGTAACTCCTATTGAAGCCACCTATCACGTAGATTTTAGACAAAAAAACGGAAAATGGTATTATGGATATAGCAGAATTGAATTGGGCTTTAAAATTAATTATGATAAGAAATTATTTAATTCCATTTATCATTTAACTATGGAAATGGCTGTTACCGATTGGGAATTGAGCGAAGATGGAACTAGTATAAAATTTAAGGAACGACTAAGTTCTTCCGCTATATTGAGTGATGAAGTTTCTGGTTTTTCGGATCCTGAATTTTGGGGCGAATACAATGTTATTGAACCTGAAAAACCAATAGAATCTGCCATCAAAAAAATTCAAAAACAATTAGAAAAGGATAACTAACAATTATGATTTATGAAAATAAGATTATAACCATTACGTTAAAATCTAGTAACGCATAAAAAGTCTTAAAGAAATTGACAGTTATACAATAATAATTTATAAATTTGAACTGATTTTCTTCGGGGCAGGGTGCAATTCCTTACCGGCGGTATAGTCCGCGACTCCTTGAAAAAGGATTGATTTGGTGAAACTCCAAAACCGACAGTTAAAGTCTGGATGATAGAAGAAAAAAAAGCAACTACACAATTGAAAAAACAATTGTGTAGTTGCTTTATGCTTTGCTCCGAAGATTTAATTATTAATAATTTTAAAAGGAGTAAAGTATGAATAGTTTAAATTCATTTGGAAAAAACAGTAAAGAAAGAGTTGAAAATGCGGTTGAAAAATTAAAACAAGGTTTTGGAATTCTACTTGTTGATGATGAAAATCGAGAAAATGAAGGCGATATTATTTTTTCTGCTGAAAAAATGACAGAAAAAGATATGGCCTTAATGATTAGAGAATGTAGTGGTATTGTTTGTATTTGTTTAACCGAAAAAAAATGTAACAGTTTAGGTTTGAGACAAATGGTAGAGACAAATACAAGTAAAAATAAAACTGCTTTTACTATCTCTATTGAAGCTAAAAGCGGTGTTACTACGGGCGTTTCTGCTAAAGATAGATTAACAACAATAAAAACAGCCATACAAGAAAATGCAACACCTAAAGATTTATCAAGTCCTGGGCACGTATTTCCTTTATTAGCTCAAGAAAATGGAGTTTTTGCAAGGCGAGGTCATACAGAAGGAAGTGTGGACTTAATGAAAATAGCTAATTTAGGTGAGTATGCCGTTTTATGCGAATTAACAAATGAAGATGGAACAATGTCTAGGCTTCCAGAAGTTTGCCTTTTTGCAAAAAAACACAATATGACAGTTGTATCAATTGATGATATTTGCCAATATAGAGAAATGACTGAAAAAAAAGAAATAGCAATTGAAATGACTAATTCATAAAACACTTAGGGTAAAACACCATACCGTAAAGTGTATAAAAGTATTTTTAGGGTTCAACTTTCAAAAATTGAACCCTATTTTCCAAAAATAAAAATATTATTTATAGGTTCTAATTATACATTTTTTGACAACTAACCCTGACTCTAAAATATACTAATTTCTTCACAGCTGTAACCCTTGGAAATTAGAGTTTTTTTTAAATATTTCGATTCATATTTTCAGTAAGATCCGTTAGTTTAGCTTGTTAATTTAATTAACATTCTAACATTATTCCTTTATCACACACTTCAAAAGTATGCTACGGATATATTACTTTCAATTAATTAAGTCCTAGTACTTCAATACCTTGCTCAAAAATAACATCAACAGGAATAGATGCTTTGGATAATTTATCTAAATCAGCTTGTAAATCTTCTGAAATAACACCTTTTTCATTTACTAAATTCAGCACACCATTATAATCTCCGTTTCCTTGTAAGGTTAAAATTACTTCTGAAAGCTCTTTCATGGCACTTTCCATTTTGGCATAATTAACTCTATATGTTCCTTTTATAGTTTTTGTAAAAGCTCCTTTTTCCTTGAAAAAATTAAAACGAATCATATTTGCTTTTCCGTGTGCACTGGAAGCTCCAAAACGTACAGATCTAAAAATACCAGCCATAAAAGTGGTCATATAATCTTTTATATCACCATCTATCTCTCCTTTTTTATGTAGCTGTAAAACCATGTACAATCCTAATATATCTGCTTTTCCTTCTTCTAAAGCAGACGCTAATTCTTTTAGTGAAGCACGAACAGTTCCTTTATTATTTATAGTGTTTTTTATTCCAAGACCATGAGCAACTTCATGAAACATGGTATTTGCAAAAAAAGCATCAAAAGTTACATTTTTACGTTGTGACTCTTCAATTAACACTTCAGAAATTGGCAACATTATATGGTCAAATTTTGCTTTCATGGCATTTTTCAACTGCAAACGTCTTGTTCCTTTTTCCAATTGCACTTCTTCGTCATTTGGTAAATTAATAGCGATAGTTTTACTACCTGCATTACAATCACCTGCGTAAAAAACAACATCATATGCATTTAAATCGGAATCCGTTCCAGGAATTTCAGCTTTATAAATTGAATCTACAGGCAGTCCTTTTTGAAGTTGTGGTAAAAATGTTGCGTACCGAGCTAGTTTTGCACTCCACTTTTTATCTTTAATTAGCACATACGCTTCATGCGCTGCTTTGTACCCAAACAATTGATCTTCATAAGTTTCAATAGGACCAATTACAATATCTAACGTATTGTTTTTCATTTCCATCCAAGCCAAATCACTAGCTTTATAATTATCATCTAAAAAAGCTAAAGACCGCAATTCTAAATATTTTTTTAACCCAGGATCTTGAGCTAACAGTGAAGCTTCCATTAATAAAACAGACACTTTTTTAATCTGACTTTCAAATTGTTTATAATAAGGAACTGTAATTAATTGCCCTTCTTCATTTCTTCTAATAAAAGTATATTGGCTTGTTTTTTCAGCATCCGAAAAAGTCTCAAATTCAGCTTTTGTCATATCTTTTGGATAAAAATTAGCACCCAACGGTTTTGCTTTAACTCCTTCAACAAACGGATTATTACCATCTAACCTGTCCCAAGGTCCATAGTTTATTTCTATAAATTTTTTCGTAAAATCCTCTTGAACACTATCTAACAATATTTTTTTATCACCATATGCATCGTACCAAAATAATTCATTCATTATATTAGCTGCTTTTATTAATAACGGCAACATTTTTTGTTCACTTTCAGAAAGCACACTTAAATCAGACGTTAATTTAAATGAAATATATGTGTTCACTTTTCTCTCTAACGTTGACGATTTATCTTCTGTTGTAACTTGTTTAATTGGTTTACGAGCATCCTCTTTTTCTTTACAAGAAATTATTAAAACTAGCGTAACTAAAAACAGTATATTTTTCATAAAAAAATTATTTTATATTACTAATAATCGTAGCTAAACGGTCTTTATCAACATTATAGGGCATAGAAATTGCATTTTTATCTGGAAATTGCTCTATCATTAATGTTGATGATGGGAATGCAAAATCAACACCTAATTCTTTCGCTAATTTTAGTATTGCCAAATGCATTTTATGTTTAGACGATTGTTCCGAATCCCAACTTAGCTCCGTGAAATAAAGATTCACCATAATTAATAAGGCAGAATCTCCAAAACCACTAAATTCCACATTAAAAACATCATTTCTGGTTGTTGAATCTACCTCAATTATTTTACGAATTCCAATTACAAACGCTTCAATAAGTTCTGGGGGAGTATCATAACGTACCCCTAAATTAGTTTGATATCGTCTATAAGCACGTAATCCTTTGTTGTTTACAACCATTTCAGACAAAGCGCTATTTGGAATTTGAAATATTGAAGTATCAAACGCACGAATTCTAGTAGATCTAAACCCCACTTTCTCAACTGTACCTGCGGCCGATCCAGCTTCAATCCAATCACCAATATGAAAGGGTTTGTCAATAAAAATCATTAAAGTTCCTATCAAATTTTTCACTGTATCTTGTGAAGCCAAAGCTAAAGCCAAGCCACCTATGGAAGCTCCAGCAACCACCGTAACAGGATCTACACCAAATAAAGTTAATAATTTCAACAATCCTAAAAATATAACCAATCCTGTTAAAAAATTATCTACAATTGGTACTAATTGATCGTCTAATTTACTGTGAGTTGATTCTGCATAGTCTGCATAAATACTCATAACAACTTGTACCAGCTTTAAGAATACATATATCCAAAAAACTGTAACCATAATATTTAAAACTAAAAATAAAAACGTATTTACTTCTAAATGAAGCATCAAAACTGGTAATATCTTTTTTATAAATAAAATTAAAAAAAGAAAAACTATGGGTCTTGTCAATTTTTTTAATGATAAATTAATAGTGTCATTCGATTTTCTAACAATTAAGTATTGAAGTCTTTTCAGAATTACGTATACTAACTTTTTTAGAATAAAAGAAATAATAAAACTTAACAAACCTATTATTAGCAGCCCAAAAAATTGCCATAATTCAATATTCAATAGGCTTCTATGCCCAAATTCAGGGATAATTTGTTGTAGTTTTTCAGTATACCAAGGGTACACACTTGCATAAATAGCATCAATTTTACTAACCGTTTCTTCAGAATAATACCAATTTTCACCTTTTTTTTCAACGTAAATCTCTGGCATTCGAGATGGAAATGGCACATATTTAAATCCAATGTTAAACTCAGTAGTATCCGAATACATATTATCTGTCGGTACTTTCGTAAAATCAACTTTTAGACCATTACCGTCTAATATTTTTTTAAGCTTCAACGCTATTTCTTCTGCCTTTTCTCCTTTAAAACCATAAATAGTTTTTGCTGATTTAGAAGGCTCATAATGGTCGTCTTGTAAAAAATATAAATGAGAGTAAATAGTTGCATTTGGATTGCTTAAATCAACCTTAACTTTAGTTTGACCTACTAAAATTGAAGAAAGCAATAAAAAAAATAGTGTTATTTTTTTCATTTTAAGGTGTGTTTTATCATGACTTCAAATTTAAAAACATTATTTGAAAGCCTTTGAGGTAAAGCTAGATTTCTTTACCTCTTTTTAAATTTATTAAATTTCTTATTCTTTTTTGAAGAAAATGGAACAGTCTCGTCAAACGTATCTTTCGCCTTCACTTCTTTCTTTTTTCGCCAATTAGAATCTGGCAATAATTTTTGAAGCAAATCAGACCGACCTACATTTGTAAGTGTATTACGAATCCATTGTTGATTTTCTTTTTTATACCAAAAAAAGAATTTATGCTGATCTTCACGCTCCGCTTTTGTACGAGGCGTTTTCATTGGTTTCATCGTATAAGGATGATAACCACTGTAATAAATTACCGTTGCAACCGTCATAGGTGTTGGCGTAAACCCTTGTACCTGTTCTAATTGAAAGCCCATATCTTTTGTTTCAGCTGCTAAATTTGCCATATCTTCCAACTCACAAGCAGGGTGACTTGAAATAAAATATGGTATTAATTGAAGATTCAATCTTTTTTTAATATTTATTTTATCGAAACGTTCTTTAAATTTATGAAAATATTTAAATGATGGTTTTCGCATCAACTTCAACACATTATCCGAAGTATGCTCTGGCGCCACTTTTAAACGACCAGAAACGTGATTCGTCATCACTTCTTCCGTATATGCATCCAATTCTTTTGGATCTGCCAATTTATTAAACTCTGGAACCAACAAATCGTGTCGTATCCCACTTCCAATAAACGATTTTTTAATTTTCGGATGACTATCAACTGCCTTGTACAGCTCCGTTAATGGTTTATGTGAAGTATCTAAATTATGACAAATAACAGGCGAAATACACGATGGAGACACACATCTATCGCAAATTTCCTGCACTTTACCTTTCATTTTATACATATTTGCAGAAGGTCCACCAATATCTGACAAATAGCCTTTAAAATCGGGCATATTTGCTACTTTATCTACTTCCTTCAAAATAGATTCCTGACTTCTACTGGCTATAAACTTTCCTTGATGTGCAGAAATTGTACAAAAACTACAACCTCCAAAACATCCACGGTGAATATTTATAGAAAACTTAATCATTTCAAACGCTGGAATTGGTCCACGCTTGTTATATTTTGGATGTGGTAATCGTGTAAAAGGTAAATCGAAAGAAGCATCTATTTCCCCTTCCGTCATTGTTTCATAAGGCGGATTAATTACCAAACGTGAATTTCCAATTTCCTGAGAAATTCTATCTGCAAATAATTTATTCGACTCTTGCTCAATAACCTTGAAGTTAGACGCATACATTTTTTTATCCTTCAAACAAAGTTCGTGAGAATTGATAGTAACATCTTTCCAGTTTTTATTTTTTGGAAGTTCATCTTCTTTAGGCAACAAAAAAGCCGTTTGCTTTACTGTTGTTAAACTTGAAAACGGAACCCCTTTTTGTAATAAATTCACTATTTCACGCAATGGCTGCTCTCCCATTCCATATACCAACAAATCGGCTTTGGAATCTTTTAAAATGGAAGGTTTTAAGGTGTCACTCCAATAATCATAGTGAGTAACTCTACGCAATGATGCTTCAATTCCACCAATTAAAACTGGAACATCCGGAAATTTATCTTTTAAAATATTGGTATAAACGGTGGTTGCATAATCGGGTCTAAAGCCTTTATCTCCATTCGGCGTATAGGCGTCGTGGTCTCTACGTTTTTTACTCGCTGTATAATTGCTAACCATTGGATCCATACATCCTCCTGTAACTGCAAAAAATAATTTAGGAATTCCCATTTTAGAAAAATCCTGTAAGTTATCGTTTACAGATGGCTGTGGTACAATAGCCACACGCAATCCGTAACTTTCTAATATCCTACCTATTACAGCCGGGCCAAATGCCGGATGATCTACATAAGCATCTCCACTGAAAAGAATTACATCTAATTCTTCCCACCCACGTAATTTTACCTCCTTGTTTGTAGTAGGTAACCAATCTGAAAGTTTATTCATCATACGGTGCAAAAGTACATTAAAATATTTAACTGTTGAAATTCAAATTTCTTGAAACTTTTGAAGATTCCATAACTGTTTTAAATAATTTAAGTGGATTCTTTATTTATGTGAATCAAGTTATACAAGTGTTAATGTTTGTTAAATCAAGTTATTCCATTAAACCTTTTATTTTAAAAGGAGTCTTACAATAAAATAAACACCTAAATATATTTTATTATGAAAAAATTGATTATTCTATCTGTAATTGCAATGATTTTTACAATTACTATTTCTGCACAACAAAAAAACAGCAAAAAGCAAAAAGGGCCTAATTATTCATCTGAACAAATGGCGACAATTCAAACAAAAAAAATGGCTTTAGCCTTAGATTTGGATGCCAATCAACAAAAATCGATTCTTAAATTAATGACAACTGCGGCAAAGGAAAGAAACGAAGCAATGGCTAAATTTAAAGAAAAACGTACTTCAGGAGTAAAACCAACCGAGGAAGAAAGATTTGCCATGCAGAACAATCGTTTAGATAAACAAATGGCGCATAAAGCTGAAATGAAAAAAATATTGAACGCCACTCAATATGAAAAATGGGAAAAACAAGTAGGTAAGAAAGGTAAAAGAAGTGCTCAAAACAGTAAAAAAGGATCACAAAACTCATCTCAAAACTGTTCAGGGAACAAGCAACCGATGAACAGACAACAAAGAGGTTAGAAAATATTCATTAGTTTGGTTAGCTAATAAATTTAGTTTGGTTAAAAAAACGCTGCAAATTGCAGCGTTTTTTTTTATTTTTTTGTAATTAAGGATTGACCAATACTAATATCATTAGATCTTAATCCGTTCAATTTTTTCAATTCATCAACGGTTAATCCGTAACGCTTAGAAATATTATATAATGTGTCTCCTTTAGTAACCATATGCTCTTCTTTAGCTACAAATTTTTTAACTTGGTATGATCTCCCTAACACCTCCGCATCATATTTATGTAGTTCAAATTTTTCAATTAAACCAATTAGTTTTGCTGGATATCTTCTATCCGTAGCATAACCTGCTGCACTTAATCCTTCTGCCCAACCAACATAATCACCAGGTTCTAATTCAAACAACTTTGAATAACGACTACGTGTAGTTAAAAAAAGTGAGTGATCTCTGTAAGAACCATTAGGATCTTCATACACGCGAAAGCACTCGGCAAGTTCATCATCATCATGCAGCGTATGTGGACCTGTCCATTCTTTATGACATTTAATTCCAAAGTGATTATTTGAGCGTTTTGTTAACTCACTGCTTCCACTTGACGATTCTAAAATACCCTGAGCTAAAGTTATACTTGCAGGAATTTTATAAATTTTCATTTCATCAATAGCAGCCCCTTTAAAATGTGCAACATAATCCTCCGTAGATTTAAAAATAACCGATTTAACTTCCTTGCTTACCTCAATTTCTTTTTTATCCTCTTTTTTATCTATTTTCTTTGAATACTCTTTCTTTGGATAACTTTTAGCAACTGTCTTTTGTTTGGATTTACAACTAACCAAAAAACTAACAATCACCAAAACAATAAAATAATTCTGTAATTTCATAACCTAATAAATTTGCTCTAAATTTTTCTTTTTTAATAATACGTTCATCCCTTCAATTCCTTGTAAACCACCAGTATGAATTGCAAGTATTTTTGTTCCTTCGACAAAATACCCTTTTTTAATTAAATCTACCAATCCAAACAACATTTTCCCTGTATAAACAGGATCTAACGGAATGGATGTCTCTTTTTTAAATTTGTTGATAAAAGTAATTAATTCCGTTGAAATTTTTGCATATCCTCCAAAATGATAATCGGTATTTATAGTCCAATTATTTTTACTACCGACATACTTTTCAACCTCCAACTTCAAAAAATTACCTTTCAAAGCAGGAAAACCAATTACTTTTTGATGCGCTTTTGTTGAATTTATGATTCCAGAAATAGTTCCTCCCGTTCCCATTGCCGAACAAATAACATCAAATTCAACATCTTCATCATTCAAAATTTCTTCACAACCTTTAATTGCAAACTCATTGGTTCCACCTTCAGGCACTAAATAAAAATCACCAAATTGCGCCTTTAATTCTTCAACAAATTTTGAACTTGTTTTCTCTCTATACGCTGCTCTTGTCACAAAATGAAATTTCATGTTATGCTTTGAAGCAAAATTCAAAGTTGGATTTGTCGCTATAACTTCCTCTAATTGTAACGCTAATTCATCACCTCTTATTACACCTATCGTTTCTAAATTAAATTCAAACCCAGCCGCAGCCGCAGCTGCAATATGGTTAGAATATGCGCCACCAAAAGTTACTATTTTAGTTTTACCCAACCGTTGAGCTTCTATAATATTATACTTTAGCTTACGGAATTTATTACCCGAAATAAAAGGGTGTAATTCGTCCTCCCTTTTTATAAATAAGGATACATTTTTATGCTGAATTTCAGAAAAATGAATTTCCTGAATGCGACTATTTTTATTTTCTAAGAACAATTGGCTACTTTTTCTTCAACTTCACTCCACTCTTCCATCAAACTTTCAATTTTTTTCTTTTTAGATTCGTATAATTCAAAAAAGTTGGCATTTGAAGTTGTTTTCTCATAATCTTTCGCCAATGCTGTATCCATTTCTAAAACCTCCTTTTCCAAACTATCAATTTGAGTTTCAATTTTAGATAATTGATTTTTCATTTTCTTTATCTCTTTGTCATCTTCCTTAGAAAGTTGAATCGATACTTTTTTAACTGGATCCACTTTTTTCTCAACAACGGTACGTTTTTCAGCTTCACGCAAGTTTTCAATTTTATGCTGCTCCAAGAAAAAATCAATATCTCCCAAATATTCTTTAATTACCTTGTCTTTAAAACCATAAACAGTTGAAGCCAAACCTTGTAAAAAATCTCTATCATGCGAAACTAAAATAAGCGTTCCATCATACTTTTTTAACGCCTGTTTCAACACATTTTTCGAAGCAATATCTAAGTGGTTTGTTGGCTCATCCATTATTAACACGTTAAATGGTAACAATAATAATTTACACAAAGCCAATCTGTTTCTTTCTCCTCCTGAAAGCATTTTAGCCTTTTTATCAACAGCATCTCCACCAAATAAAAACGACCCCAACATATCTCTAACTCTGGCTCTATTTCCATCTGTTGCAGCATCTTCCATTATTTCAAGTACTGTTTTTTCTGGATCTAAATATTCCGATTGGTTTTGAGCGAAATACCCAATTTCTACATTATGTCCTAATTTTAAATGACCACCATGCGCAATTTCACCCACCATTATTTTAGCCAAGGTTGATTTCCCTTGACCATTTTGCCCAACAAAAGCAATTTTACTATTACGTTCTATTAATAAATTTACGTTTTCTAAAACGTGCTTATCTCCATAACTTTTAGATAAATCCTCAGCTTCAACTACCACTTTACCGGGCTCTTTTGAAGCTTGAAATCGAATATTCATTACCGCATTATCATCATCATCAACTTCAATAAGTTCAACCTTATCTAACCGTTTAATTAATGACTGCGCCATAGAAGCTTTATTCGCTTTCGCTCTAAACTTATCAATTAATAACTGAGTCGCCTTTATTTCTTTCTCCTGATTTTTTTGTGCTTGCAGTTGCTTCTCCTTAATTTCATCTCTCAATAGTAAAAATTCAGAATAAGGTTTTTTGTAATCGTAAATTTTACCTAGCGAAATTTCAATAGTTCTGTTAGTTACGTTATCTAAAAACATTTTATCATGCGATACCAAAACAATGGCACCAACATACGATTTTAAGAAGTTTTCTAACCAAATAATAGATTCTATATCTAAATGGTTTGTTGGCTCATCCAGTAGTAAAATATCATTGTCTTGCAATAATAATTTCGCTAATTCAATACGCATTCTCCAACCACCTGAAAAAGTATTCGTCAGTTTATCAAAATCTTCCCGTTGAAATCCTAAACCTTGTAAGATTTTCTCAGTATTTCCTTGGTAATTATAACCTCCAAGTAACTCATACCTGTGTGAAAACTCATTTAAATTCACCATTAAATCATGGTAGTACTCACTTTCATAATCGGTTCTTTCAGCTAACTCAATATTTATTTGATCTAACTTAGCTTCTAATTGTTTAATTTCTTCAAAAGCTTGATATGCTTCTTCTAAAATTGTTCGTCCTTCAACAAAATCAATATCTTGACGTAAAAACCCAATTCGAACATCTTTATCAAAAGCCATTGTTCCTCCTGAACTTTCAATATCTTTTGAAATCACTTTTAATAAAGTTGATTTTCCAGCTCCATTTTTACCAATTAATCCAATTCTATCTCCTTTATTCAGTTTAAAAGTTATTCCTGAAAACAAATCAGAACCAGCAAATGTAACCGTTAAATTATGTACGTTAAGCATTTATATATTTTATTTAGTGTAATTTTGTGAGTGCTTTTAAAGCGGTACAAATTTAGCACAAATATATTTGGCACTCAATTAAAGTTTTCAGTATAAATAAACCGAAAAAATGTTTAAAAAAGGAAGTAAACTATACAGCGTATTACACAACAAATGCCCAAAATGTCATGAAGGTGATTTTATGGCCGAAAAAAACATTTTTAAATTGAATAAAGCCTTCGAAATGAAGGAAAACTGTTCCAATTGCGGACTGAAATATTCTATGGAACCTTCATTTTTTTATGGTGCAATGTATGTAAATTACACCCTAACCGTTGGTTTAGCAATTGTTACTTTTGTTATTGGTACTTTAGTTTTTAATTTAAAAATGATAGAAAATTTCATTCCAATTGTTGTTGTCCTACTTTTAACAGCTCCTTTAACCATTCGATTATCACGAATTATTTGGATAAATATTTTTGTCCACTACGACAAAACTACGGAACAAATTAAGAAAACCGATCTATAGCGTATTCCGGATTTAAAGGTTCTTTATTCTCTAAAAAATTATATAATTGTTTCGCCGCACTTGGAGCAATCATAACACCACGCGTACCTAAACCATTTAAAATAGCAACATTTTTATGATTTGGATGACAACCAACCAAAGGACGTCTATCCTTCACTGTAGGTCTTATTCCTGCAAATTGTTCCATTACAGTATAAGGAACTGTAATAAATAAATCGAGTTTTTCAAGCAATTCCTTTTTTCCTTCTTCCGTCGGTTCTAATGTTTTATCTTTCCAATTAAAAGTTGCCCCAACTTTGTACGTATTATCCCCTAAAGGAAGCACAAAAACAGCTGCTTTAATCAAAAAATCAACATTTAAATTTGGAGCATGTATGGTTAACAGTTCTCCTTTTGCTTCTTGCATAGGTAAATAATTAAAGTATGGATTCGATTTCATACCATAACCTTCACAAAAAACAATTTTAGAAGCAACTATATCTTTGTATTCTATATTATTGTCGTTAATTTCTAAACCGTCATAATTAAAACTCTCAAATCGAATAGCATCCATTTTTTGCAAGTATACTCTATAATCTTCTAGCAACTTTTTGGTATCTATTCTTCCTGTATTTACCAACTTTCCAAAACCAAAATCAGAAGTCACACCCTCATATTTCGATTTATCAACAGCAGATACCATATAATTTGATAATTGTGGATGATCACAAGCTATAAACCAATTGTTTTGTTCTTCAATAGATTTGAAAATACGCTGAACCTCAAATTTAAAATCGTATTGATTATTCAGTAGTTTCTCCAATTGTTCGTAAAAAGGAATCGCTATTTTCAATTGATTTTCAGCTTCCCAAACAGGTGTAAATCGTTTTAGAATAACAGGGTTATAAACTCCACCAGCCACTATAGAAGAATTTTGAGAATTGTCTTCAAAAACAACAAACGACTTTTTATGACATAGCAATTCATTCGTAAAAGCCAATCCAGCCAATCCTAATCCAACTATAATGTAATCTACCTTCATAATTTTATGTACTATATTTAGAAACAAAAAACTCCTACGTTTGTAGGAGTTTTTTGCTATTGATATATGAAATTTAATAATTCCACATATCTAGTTCTTTATTTCTAATTTCCTCTTTAATTTTATTTGATTCCATTACCTGGAACAAAGCATTTCCTTTAACGTATTCAGAAACATCCCTGTCACCATAAATATTTTCTTCACGATAAATAATAGAACTGAATCTACGTGCATTTAATAAATGATCATACGAAATAGGATATGCTGAATTTTTTTCATTAAACACCTTCATTTCATGTAATAAATTCCGTGCACTTGGAAACCACACCCAAAATAGAGGTAATAATTCATCAATATCTAAGTCCTCACGACCCATTGTTTGAACATCTGGAGCAATTGGAGCAATGGCAAGTAATCTGTATTTTAACTCCCCTTGACGTTTATCAAAATACCATAAACCTTTAATTTTAAAACCTTCAATATCTTGAGAAGTTAAATTAATTCTATCAATATACTCACTAATATCTCTATTACCTTCATTTAATTGCGTTATCCCTGCGTCAGTAGTATCAACTCTTGCTAATTTACTTTTTATTTCACCTGCAGTTAATTTCGTAGTAAAATAAGAATCGTCATAAACCTCAGTAATTTCTCCACTGTTAATACCGCGCAATAACGTATCAAACAATGATCTTCTATCACTTGAAACGGAAGTAGTATCCACAGGATAATACATTGGTAAATTGATTTTTTCATTTAAATCAATATACTCCCAAACAACTTTCGACCATAAAATATCACGATCATCAACGTATCCATACGCCAATGGTTTATCATAATCTATTTTCTTCTGTTCTGCATTTTTAACACCAATATCAGAAGGTCTTTTTGCATTCAACAAATTAGATTGTGAATACATAAAACTTGATAGCAATAGTGCTAAAACAAAAACCCCAATATTTTTCTTATTCATCATAAAAATTAATTATTGTATCTCTATGCTCACCGCTGAAGCATCTTTAATTCTAATACTACTACCTGAAAGCGATGATTTAATATCAAATATTACAATTACATCACCTCTTTTTGCTTTAGAAATAGCCTTTTGAGCGGAACTATCCATTCTATTTCCTCTTACCACAACAGCGCCTTGACCTGGAACCTTAATTGTAAACCCTGTTGTACTAAGGTTTAAATCGAAGTCAAAATCAGCTAATTCAGCACTTACCGTTGAATTTTCTAAACTGCTTGATGGCATTTTTACATAACCAGACTCTTTTCTAACCGCACCGCTTGGTGAAGGAATATCTTTAATCCTAAAATTTTGAGACGAACTTACACTTGTACCATCTGGCAATTTACCATTTACGCTAATTTTCACTTCTGAACCTGAACCAGGAGTCATTGTATATTTCCCTGCACCACTACTTCTATTCAATCCATTTCCCGTAGCTGTAACTAAATTATCAGGAACACCAGGAATTGAAATCGTCATAGGGTTTGAAACACCTCTATAAACAACATTCATTTTATCTGCTGAAATAACAGCACTATTAGGCTTTGGTATTACAGCGTAACTACTTCTTATAGGAATCACAACATCTTTACCTTTTTCAGTAAAAACAAACTCCCCTACAATATCTCTTTCTCCAACAGCACCTGCTCCAAAACTTAATAAAACTTGACCAGCTTGTAAGCTTGACTCTGGTAACGTAGCGCCATTTACTTTTACACTTTTTGGTTTTAATGTTGGATCTACTTTTCCTAAAACAATTTTACCTTTAAAGGTTTCACCTTGAAAAAATGCTGTTTTTTCAGGAATTACAATTGCTTCATATTTTGTCATAGAAACATCACTTTCTAATTGACCTCCTAATAACAAACTATAAATTTCTGATTCTGTTGTTTTAATGTCAGATTTCATTGACGTTAAATTGGTAACAGTTGTTATTAAAGGAAAACCTTCATATCTATTATTCAACCACTTTTGTTTCCCTCCTTCAACAGCTTTATCAGAAGTATCAAATCTATTTATAATAGCTGCTGACAACATATTATCTTCACCAATCAATTCAATAATCCCATCTCTGTAACCATTAATTTGAGCTAAAAATTCTTTACCTTCTTTAGTAAATGTATCACCCTTAAAAAAGTGATTATCAACTAAATCCGTCTTATCCATTGCTTCGTACTTTTTAGAATCTTCTTCATCCTTAAGAAAAAATGTACTTTTAGCATCTAAATAATCACTAAATTTTTTAGACATTTCATGAACCTTCAATGCTGTCGCATTTAAAGATTGATACTTTTCTGGTTGCTCTAATGCTTTTGTTGCTAGATTTTGTAATGTAGCTGAATTTCTAGCATCTGCAGTTATATTTGTTTCTGAAAATTTTTCATTCATATAACCAAATGCAGACAAAACCTCCTTAGACATTTGCATTGCTAACATAGCAATAAATACTAAGTACATAAGGTTAATCATTTTCTGCCTTGGTGATAATTTGCCTGAAGCCATTTTAATTAGTTTTTGTGGTTAATAACATTACACGACACATGTCTAATTATTTTTTCATTGCAGATAACATACCTCCATAAACACCATTTAGTGAAGATAAATTAGTTGCTAAAGACTCCATTTGCTCTTTTAATTTCCCAGCGTTTACTGCAACTTGCTCGTTAATGTCTGCTTGTCTACTTGAACTTTCTAATTGAATCTTATATAAACTATTTAACGATTCCATTTGTGCCGCAGCTAAAGATAATTGCTCACTGTATTTTGTTGTTGCAGCAATAGAATTGATTGCTGGACCAATATTTTCAGCGGCTCCTTTAAAGTTTTTAATACTTTCTGATAAACCTTCCATTAAAGTTGCATCAAGTTTAGCATCTTTTAACATTGCATCTAACTTTTGAGATAGTAAACTTTGGGCATCTTTTACAGCAGCTGCATCTTTTTCTTTTCTAAAGGTACCTCCGCCTAATTCAGGATACACTAAAGACCAATCTAAGTCTTCTTCAACGGGTTCAAATGCTGAAATTGCAAATACTAGCGCTTCTACAGCCATACCAATTGTTAACATTACACCTCCAGTAAGAGGGCCAATTTTATAATGCATAATTTTAAAAAGCGCTCCAATAATTACAATTGATGCACCAAGGCCATAAGCCATATTAAATAATTTCTTGATTGATTTTGATTGTGCCATAATTTTAATGAAATATTTTTTTTATTTTGTACCTGTTAAACTTGTTCCTAAGTAGTCTTGCACTGTTCTGAATCCAATATAACTTCTTGCGGTATCGGCATACTCAAAATCACGTGTACTTACTTCTAAAAAATAAGCAACATCTTTCCAAGAACCTCCTCGAATAACTTTTCTATGATTTTTTGAAATTTCAACATTTGGGTTCATCGTAGAACCAATGTAATAGCTGGCTTCTGCATACGCTGTATTTGTCCATTCAGACACGTTTCCTGCCATATTATACAAACCATAATCATTAGGAAAATAAGATTTTGCTTCAACGGTATACAAAGATCCATCAACTGCATAGTTCCCTCTGGTAGGCTTGAAATTTGCTAAAAAGCACCCTCTATCTGTTGTTGCATAAGGTCCTCCCCAAGGATATGTCGCATTCTCCAATCCACCCCTTGCTGCATATTCCCATTCAGCTTCAGTAGGTAACCTAAACTGCGGAACATTTATAGGATTTTTTCTTGTCTTTAAATAATCATTTTTCTTTTTGGTTCTCCATCTACAAAATGCTTTTGCTTGCATCCAAGAAACACCAACTACGGGATAATCTTCATATGCTTGATGATGAAAATAATCTTGATGCATTGGATCATTATATGAATAGCTAAAATCTCTTACCCAAACCGTGGTATCAGGATATACCTTTACAACTTCTTGCTGTATAAAATCTCTTCTATCTCCTTTTTGTCTTGCTGCATCTTCAACATCTAACCAATAATATTTGAACTCTAATTTCTTTACATCTATTATTCTTTTGCCTTCAAAACTATCTTCAATTGGCATATAAATAGAGTCAATCATTATTTCCGTATATTCTTCACTTGGAAATTCATTTACATCCCAAATGATTTTTGATTTCCAGTTCAACATTTTACCTTGGGTTGGCGAATTTAAATCACCCAAACTACCATAAGTATTCATCATATACTTTTGGTATGGAGTCATTCTATCTTCATCAATATTCATAAACTGATAATCTTCCAAACCTGGAACTGCTTGACCACTTCCTGGAGACATAAGTTCAGCATATAAAGCCAATTTAGTTCTAACAATTGAGTCTCTTACCCAAAAAACAAATTCTTTATATTCACTATTTGTAATTTCAGTTTCATCCATATAAATTGGACGAATTGTTACAGTTCGTGTTGGAGCACTTAGTGATCCCGCAATATCTTCATCTTGCTTTCCCATGGTGAATGAGCCTCCTGGAATTAATGTCATACCAAATGGTAATTCTGAATTCCATTTACTAGTGGATCGGACTCCTACTAACTCTCCTTGATCACTTGATCCACAACTCCATATCGTTAAAGCTACTAAAATATACAGTGATATTTTTTTCATATTTTAATCTATAGTTCTTTTAGGACAAACCTATTACTTATTATTTTAAAAAACAATATTTTATTTATACTGATGAAGACAATAATAAAACAAAATTCATTATATCTTCTTCATCTAAAATATTTATATTAACTTTCTTAATGTATTTAACCATCTGTCAGGAATTTCCTGATTTGTAGCGCTCAAATAATCTTGATATGTACATGGTATTAACGCATGTCTTTTGTATTTATTATTTTCACTTAAATTTATTTCCATCCACCAACGTCCGCTTTTATTACTTTTGAAAAAATTGAGCACTTGATCTTCAATAGGTACTATAAACTTTTGGTAGTTATCTATCAATCCAAATGGATAATCATTTGCTCTATAATTCACTCCTTCAATAAAATACCAAATCATTTGAGCCATAAGTTGCGCTGTTTGATTTTTAATATCGTATATAGGATTGTACTCATAAATTCCGAAAGAAGAAACCTTATCACTTATTCCTGCATATCTAGCAATCGTACAAATATCGGCTCCGCTAAAACCATTGGGTGTACCGTTTCCATTTGCTGGTGATTCCGAATTTCTCACGGAAGACAAATCGATACTTACAATATCGGCATCACGTAAAACTGGTTCAACTACTTGAATTGAATTTGTAATTTCACCTAATCTATGAGTTTCAAAGAATAGGCTTCCTAATAAATCTATTTCATCTTGTGAATTAAAATAAGTTTGATATCCTAAATTACTGTAATTAAATAGATTACAAGGTTGGTTCATAACAACTTTACTCAAAAAAGAAACTGAATTTAATTCTTCCTCTATAGAACCTAAATCGAATTTATTATCAACTGTAACTAAATTTACCGTTTGTTCTAATGCATCATACGCACGGTAATTAGCGTAGGTCAAATCCTGACCGCCACCAATAATTACGGGGATAATTTTGTTTTTAATTAATTCCGTAAGAATTTCTGAAAGCGCAAAATAAGTATCTTCAATCGTATTTCCAGGCTTAATATTTCCTAAATCAACCACACTAATTGGCCAGTTTCCAGGATATAATTTATAAAATTCTATTCTAATTTGATCTAAATTAGAGCCAGTTCCCATATTATTAACTGCCCTACGATCTTCTTGAACACCAATAATTGCAATTTTCTTATTTTCTAAATCAGGAAAATTATTTTTATCCGTATACACATCAATACACTGTCCAATTGGTTTATTGGATAGTAATTGCGCATTTATTAATAATGTCTCGTCAACGGGACTTAAATATTCAAATTTCATTTTCAGGGGTTGAAACTCACTTTAAGAGTACCAAGATACTTAAAAAAATTATTTCTTAGTCTTTTTTGCTCTAGTAGTTTTCTTTTTAGGTGCATTTTTTTCAATAATCTCTTTCACCTCTTCTAAAGTTAGTGCTGCTGCATCAATAGTTTTAGCTAATTCAATTTTGACTTTACCTTTTAAAATATTAGATCGTCCCCAACGAGCTTTTTCAACTCTAATACCTTCTTCCTCCCAATTATGAAGTACTTTTTCAATATCTTTTCTCTTTTTATCTTCAATTAATTCTTTAATATCTGACTTTGATAAATTATCAAAATCGTACTTTTTATTAACATTAATAAAAATATTATTCCATTTAAGAAAAGGACCAAACCTACCTACTCCTTTTTGAACAGGTAAATTTTCATACTGTGCAATTGGAGCATCAGCCTCTCGTTTCTCTAAAATTAGCTCCGTGGCTCTTTTTAAATCTAAATCCACAGGGTTTTCATCCTTTGGTATAGAAATATACAACTCGTCATATTTAACATACGGACCAAACCTACCCACAGCAACTTCCACTTCTTTTCCTTCAAAATTACCAACAACTTTCGGTAATTTAAATAAATCCATAGCTTCTTCATAGGTTATAGAAGTTAAATTCTGATCAACTAATAAACTTGCAAATCGTGGTTTTTCTTCATCTGTAGCTTCCCCAATTTGTACCATTGCTCCAAATCTTCCTAAACGTGCATACACATTTTTACCAGATTCCGGATCAACACCTAACAAGCGTTCTCCTTTAGCTCTATCCGCATTTTCAGCAACATCTTCAACTATTGGATGGAATTTACTATAAAAATCTTTAATCATTTTTATCCAATCTTCCTTTCCTTCTGCAATATCATCAAATTCAGACTCAACTTTAGCTGTAAAGCCAAAATCTAGCACTGTTGAGAAATTTTCAACTAAAAAATCATTTACAATATTTCCAATATCTGTTGGGACTAATTTTCCTTTATCAGAACCTACTTTTTCTGTCAATACTTTTGAAGAAATTTCGTTGTCATTTAACTTTAATTCTGTGTAATTTCTATCTTCACCATCAATTGTTCCTTTTTGAACGTATTCTCTTTTCTGAATTGTTGAAATTGTTGGCGCATATGTTGATGGTCGTCCAATTCCTAATTCTTCTAAACTTTTCACAAGTGAAGCTTCCGTAAACCTATAAGGTCCTTTTGTATAACGCTCCGTTGCTGTAATTCCTTCATTAACAAGCGATTCCCCAATCACCAAATTTGGTAACATTCCTTCTTGCTCCTCATCTTCATTATCATTTCCTTCCAAATAAACAGCTAAAAAACCTTCAAAAGTGATCATTTCACCATTTGCAGTAAAAATGTTCTTATTTTTATTGTTTTCTACTCTAACATTCGTTCTTTCAACTTTAGCACTGGTCATTTGAGAAGCAATGGTACGTTTCCATATCAAATCATACAACCTATCTTGGTCATATTCTACTGAAACCGTATGCTGATCCATACTTGTAGGTCGTATCGCCTCATGAGCTTCTTGTGCTCCTTTTGATTTTGTGGTATAATTTCTTGGGTGACTAAACTCTTTTCCATACGAAGAGATAATTTCTTCACGAGCTTCCGTTTTTGCATCTTCAGATAGGTTTACGCTATCCGTTCTCATATAGGTAATTAACCCAGCCTCGTACAAACGTTGGGCAATCATCATTGTTTTTGCTACTGGAAAATATAATTTTCGAGAAGCTTCTTGTTGCAATGTTGATGTTGTAAATGGTGCTGCTGGAAATTTTTCAGCTGGTTTTTTTTGTAAATCTTCAACTTTAAATGAAGCTGCTTTTGAAGAATTTAAAAAAGCCAATGCTTCTTCTTTCGTATCGAAATTTTTAGGTAATGACGCTTTAAACTTTTTCCCTTCATTGGTTAAAAACTCTGCAACCACTTTATAAGAAGCTTGAGGTACAAAATTAATAATATCACGTTCACGCTCCACAATTAAACGAACTGCAACAGATTGCACACGTCCTGCGGATAATCCTCCTTTTACTTTCCTCCATAAAACTGGAGATAATTCGTACCCTACTAACCTATCTAAAACACGTCGTGCTTGTTGTGCATTTACCAAATTGTAATCAATAGTTCTTGGGTTTTCAATAGCTTTTAAAATAGCTTTTTGAGTAATTTCGTGAAAAACAATACGTTTTGTACTTTCTTCTTTTAACTTTAATTGCTCAAATAAATGCCAAGAAATCGCTTCTCCCTCGCGATCCTCATCCGATGCTAACCAAACAGTTTCAGCCTTTTTCGATAAATCCTTTAATTTTTTAACAAGTGCCGTTTTATCCGAAGGCACTTTGTAATTTGGCATAAAATCTCCATCTACATTTATCCCTATTTCTTTTGAAGGTAGGTCTGCTATATGCCCAAAACTAGATTCCACTTGAAAATCTTTTCCTAAAAATTTTTCAATGGTTTTTGCTTTTGCTGGTGACTCTACTATTACTAAATTTTTTGCCATAAATAATTACTTTTTCAATATTACACCATATATATTATAGTGAATTTGGAGTGCAAATGTATATAAGATTTTTAAAACTTATGAAAATATACACTGAAAAAAATAAAAAAACAGGCGCAAAGGCCTGTTTTTCACTAAAAAAAATATTTTCACTTCAACATATATTGGCTTAATAATGTTAAACCTGTTGATGAATAATTGTACTGGTACAGCGTTTTATCGCCAATCATTAACAAATGATTTTCCATTGGAATTACATCATAAGTATCAACATCTTTAAAATGATTTAACAATTTTAAATTCTTAACATCGGTTTTATCGTACACTTTTAAACCAGACGCTCCATCACACACAAATAATTTATCATCTTTAATTCCTAAACCATAAGGTCCATCCATTGGGTACGCCTTTTCTAAATATGGTTTCTCAACATCTTCAATATTTACAATTTGCAAACTACTATCAAAAGCGCCGCAAAAATTACCAGCACGCAACGTTATGTATGCATATTTATCATCAACCACCACAGGATCACAGGCTGTTCCGTGTTTAAATTCTGAAATTAAATTTGGATCTTCAGGTTTCGTAATATCATACACATACATACCACTCATACTTCCTAAAAACAATTGAGTTCCACGGTTAAAAATAGTTTCAATATCATATCCCGCAAAAACAGTTTTCAACATTTTAGGTGAAGACAAATTATCAATATTAAAAATATTAATACTATGACTATCAACAACATACAAATAATCATTTACTATTTTAAATCGAGCCAATGAACCTCCTTGTCCCGTAGACACTGCGGATTCTGCAGCCATCGCAAATACCATATCTCTATTTGTAAATTTTATTTGGTTAATTTCTTCTATGCTGCGTTGCTCTTGTGTAATTGTGTACCCAACAACAATATCTCCTGAATTAAAATCATTTCCACCATAATCAAACACTAAATTTTCAATTTGAGGCATAGGCACATATCCTGGAAACACATCTTTTAAGCGAGCCACTTGACGAATATCGTTCAAATTTGAAATATCAAAAACCACTAAATCCATTAAACTGTCTGCAAACAAATAATCACCTTTAATTTCCATATCCTTATTCGCTAAAATTTTAATAAAAGCAATAGTATGAGGGTTACTTGGGTCTGAATTATCAATAATATGAATACCTTTATCCACATCATTTACCAACACCAAATTGTTATACGCATATATTTTACCAGATTCAACAATTGGTTTTGAAGGAAGAATATCAACCGAAGATCGAAAGGCTACTAAAGACATCATTTCAGCTTTTGCCACGTTTACGGTTTCAAATTCTTCTGAAGATTTATCACAAGAAATAAATAACGCAACGGAAAAAGCTACTAAAAACAGCATTTTTTTCATGAGTTCGAATTTAATTGTTTAATAGTTAGTTCATTTCAAAAAACATATAAATATAATTAATTTATAGGCTATAATTCTAAAACGTATGAATTAAAAAAAACGCTACACTTCCTTACAAATTTATTATAGTTGTTTTAATAATCCCAATTTTTAGGAGCTAATTTCATAGTTATTGTGAAGTCAATTTTTAGCAATGTTAAAATTCTGCCAATCTGTCACTACTTTTGATTTTTTGGTTATATATTTGCAATCCAAATTAAAACCATGAGTAGCGAAAAAGTTATAATAGAAAAAAATCAAGGTCAAGCGCTGTTGACTAATAAAAAGGAAGGAAACCATAAAAAACTTTTTATTGAAAGTTATGGTTGCGCAATGAATTTTAATGATAGTGAAATTGTTGCCGCAATTCTTTCTGACCATGGGTACAATACCACTTATTTAATGGAAGAGGCGGATTTAGTGTTGGTTAACACATGCTCTATTCGTGAAAAAGCAGAACAAACAGTAAGAAAACGTTTGGAAAAATACAATGCCGTAAAAAAAATAAACCCAAAAATGAAAGTGGGCGTTTTGGGTTGTATGGCGGAACGCTTAAAAGCTAAGTTTTTAGAAGAGGAAAAAATAGTTGATTTGGTAGTTGGCCCAGATGCTTACCGAGATCTTCCAAATTTATTAGAAGAAGTTAACGAAGGTCGCGATGCTGTAAACGTTCTTTTATCAAAAGAAGAAACCTATGGAGATGTTTCGCCAGTTCGGTTGAACAGCAACGGAGTTTCTGCATTTGTATCCATAACTCGTGGTTGCGATAATATGTGTACTTTTTGTGTAGTTCCTTTTACACGTGGACGCGAAAGAAGTCGTGATCCTCAAAGTATTTTGGAAGAAATTCAACAATTAGTAGACACAAACTATAAAGAAATTACACTGCTTGGTCAAAATGTTGATAGTTATTTATGGTATGGCGGAGGATTGAAAAAAGACTTCAAAAATGCTTCAGAAATTGCACAAGCAACCGCAGTAGATTTTTCACAATTATTAGACTTGGTTGCTTCAAAAAATCCAAAAACACGTTTTCGTTTTTCTACATCAAACCCACAAGACATGAGTTTAGATGTTATTAAAACAATGGCAAAACACGATAATATTTGTAATTATATTCATTTACCAGTTCAATCTGGAAGTACTTCTGTACTTAAAAGAATGAATAGACAACACACGCGTGAGGAGTACATGGTAATGATTGATAATATTAAAAAAATCCTTCCTGATTGTGCTATTTCACAAGATATAATTACTGGTTTTTGTGGTGAAACCGAAGAAGAACACCAAGAAACGTTAAGTTTAATGGAATACGTAAAGTATGATTTCGGATTTATGTTTGCCTATTCTGAAAGACCTGGAACTTTGGCTGAGAAAAAAATGGAAGACGATGTGCCTGAGGAAGTAAAAAAACGCCGATTAAATGACATTATTCAATTACAACAAGCACATAGTTTACATAATTGTCAAAAATTTATTGGACAAACGGTTGAAGTATTAATTGAAGGCTCATCAAAAAAATCAGATGCACATTGGAAAGGAAGAAACTCTCAAAGTTCTGTGGTAATTTTCCCAAAAGGTGATGAGCAAATTGGCGACTTTGTAAACGTTTTTATTGAAACCAGCACAACAGCAACTTTGATAGGAAAAAGAGTTTAAAAATAACACTATGGAACAATTACAAGCAATAAAACAACGTTTTGGAATTATTGGAAATGATGCAATTCTCAATCGCGCTTTAGAAAAAGCCGTTCGGGTTGCTCCTACAGATATATCTGTATTAATTACTGGTGAAAGTGGAGTTGGAAAAGAAAGTGTTCCTAAAATTATCCATGCACTTTCCCACAGAAAACACGCCAAATATATTGCGGTAAACTGTGGAGCTATTCCTGAAGGAACCATTGATAGTGAATTATTTGGTCACGAAAAAGGCTCATTTACAGGCGCAACAGCCGCCAGAAAAGGATATTTTGAAGTTGCTGATGGTGGAACTATTTTTTTAGATGAAGTTGGGGAATTACCTTTAACAACCCAAGTTCGTTTATTAAGGGTATTGGAAAATGGCGAATTTATAAAAGTTGGTTCTTCTGAAATTCAAAAAACAAATGTTAGAATTGTAGCTGCTACCAACCTAAACATGCACCAGGCAATTAGTAAAGGGAAGTTTAGAGAAGATTTATATTACCGTTTAAGTACTATTGAAATTAACTTACCTCCTTTGCGTGAGCGTTCTGGAGATATTCATTTGTTATTTCGAAAATTTGCAAGCGACTTTGCTCAAAAATACAATATGCCTGTTGTTCGATTAACGGATGATGCTGTGAAAATTTTCGAAAACTACGGCTTTCCAGGAAACATTCGACAGTTAAAAAATATTGCAGAAGAAATATCTGTAGTTGAAGAAAACAGAGTAATAACTCCAAGTAGTTTACATCAATATTTACCTTCAAAAGGAACAAACCTTCCTTCTATTATTGGTACTCAAACGTCCAATAGCGATTTTGGTTCTGAACGTGAAATTATGTACAAAGTGTTGTTTGACATGCGAAATGACATTAACGACTTAAAAAAATTAACCCTTGAATTAATGGAAAGTGGCGATTCTAAAAAAGTTCAAGAAGAAAATAAAAATCTAATAAAAAAAATATATCAGGAAGCTCCTATAGAAACTCCAAGAGAAGCATCACACGTTGAAGTTGTTCGAATTACGGATAATTATAATGAATCCGATGATGAATATGAATTTGCGGAAACGATTGATGCGGACGAAAGTTTATCTATTCAAGAAAAGGAAATTGAACTGATAAAAAAATCGTTAGAACGCAACAACGGAAAACGGAAATTAGCCGCCAAAGAATTAGGGATTTCAGAAAGAACACTCTACCGTAAAATAAAACAATACGATTTATAGTTATATTCCCTAACTTTGAAATATTATAAATAATAAATGAAAAAAATTTTAGCCTTATTAATTTTAGTCACACTAACCACACAAAGTTGTGGAATTTATTCTTTTTCAGGAACCAATATTCAGCCTGACGTAAAAACAATTCAAATAGATTATTTTCCTAACAATGCTATTTTAGTTGAACCTTCTTTAAGTCAAACATTTACATTGAAGTTGCAAGATTTATTTTTAACTCAAACTAATTTAAACCTCGTTAAATCAGGCGGAGACCTACAGTTTGAAGGCGAAATTACAGGATATAAAATAAACCCTATGACGGCAACTGCGGAACAAACAGCCGCTCAAAACAGGTTGACTATTACCGTAAATGTTCGTTTTTTCAATAATAAATATGAAGAAGATAATTTAGAGCAAACATTTTCACACTATTATGATTACGATGCAAATGCCATATTATCAGGAAGTTTGTTAGACGACGCTTTTAAGGAAATTTTAGAACGTATTTCACAAGATATTTTTAACGCTTCCGTAGCAAAATGGTAATTTAAAATGATGAACAGTATAGAATTTAATAAAATACTTCATAATTCTGACTTAATTGAGGATTCTCAAATGAATCAATTAGAGGCTATTGTTCATGAATTTCCATTTTTTCAAGCTGCAAAGGCAGTGCATTTAAAACAATTAAAAAAAACAGCTAGTTTAAAATATAATGAATATTTAAAAAAAACAGCTGCATATACAATTGACCGTAAAGTACTTTTTGAATATATCACCTCCTTAGATTTCACTAAAAAAACCATTAAAGAATTTGAAATTTTAGAAGAAATTGAAGTTATTGATCCTGTTTTTATTGAAACATTTCATTCAAAAATGAAAGAATCATTTGCTCCAATTCAAAAAACAGTTCAACCAGAAATAGCAGAAATTGTAGCTTCTGAAATAATTGTTTCAGACGTTGAAGTTGAACAAACAAACAACGAATTTAAAGAAGAAATTTCAACGACCGAAAACCCAGAAACGGTTTTAGAATTAGGAAAACCACTTCATTTTAGTAAAGCAGAACCTCATTCTTTTAATGAATGGATGCAATTAATTTCTAAAAAACCAATTTCAAGAGAGGAAAAACCTGTTCAAAAAGCAGAAATACCCTCAAAAATTGAAGATAAATTTAGCCTAATTGATCGGTTTATTGAAAGCAATCCAAAAATTAAACCAGTTGACAGAAGTGCTGCTATTGTTGATGTTACAGCAGATAGCAACCAACAAGAAGAAAGCTTAATGACCGAAACTTTAGCTAAAGTTTATCTTGAACAAAAAAAATATGATAGTGCATTACAAGCATACCGCATTTTAAGTTTGAAATATCCAGAAAAAAGTAGTTTCTTTGCACACCGAATAAAAGCAATAAAAATTTTACAAAAAAATAAGTCATGACATACACGTTATTTTTAGTTCTAATTATGATAGTAGCGTTTTTGCTAATATTAATTATTATGGTTCAAAATCCTAAAGGAGGAGGATTATCTTCTTCATTTGGAGGTGGTGGAGCACAATCATTAGGTGGAGTTCAAAACACCACTAGCTTTTTAGACAAAAGTACTTGGACGCTTTCTATAGTATTGTTATTGTTAATTTTATTATCAAACTTTGCTGCACCAAAAATAAATGCAGTAGATACCAGTTCTGAAATAGAAAATACGTTACAAAACAGAGAAGTTAGAGATACACCAGCAGCAACTATTCCTGCAGCAACTGAAGAAACACAAGATACTGTACAATAATAAGTACATTTACAATACTTAAAAAATGCCAACGTGTCACTTACGTTGGCATTTTTTTTTACATCTATTTTCATATAAAAGTACATTTGTCATATTTTTAGGTTTGGCATACTTTTAGACCAATTTCGTACAGATATAAATAATTTTTAAAACATATAATAATGAGTAAAGTAACTATCAAACCATTATCAGATCGAGTTTTAGTAGAACCACATCCAGCTGAGAAAACAACAGCTTCAGGATTAATTATTCCCGATTCAGCAAAAGAAAAACAACAAAAAGGAACTGTAATTGCTATTGGTAACGGAACTAAGGATGAGCCAATGACCGTAAAAGTTGGTGATACTGTTTTATATGGAAAATATGCAGGAACTGAGCTACAATTAGACGGTACTGACTATTTAATTATGAGAGAGATCGATATTTTAGCAATTGTTTAGAATAGCTTTAGGCTGTACGCTATAGGCTATATGCAAAAATCCTAAGCTATGAGAGATTTAAAAAAAATATGAAATTTGGCAACTTAGTCATGAACTTACGTTAGAAATTTATAATTTGACTAAAAATTTCCCAAATAATGAAAATTACGGGATAACTTCTCAAATTCGACGCGCTTGTTCTTCAGTTCCAACGAATATTTCAGAAGGATGCGGCAGAGATTCTGATGCAGAATTTAACAGGTTTCTTACAATAGCATTGGGGTCAGCAAATGAAACAGAATATTTAATTATTCTTTCAAAAGATTTAAACTATATATCAG
>JAGPIQ010000148.1 GCA_018054895.1 Lutibacter sp.
AATTTAATGAGAAAAACTTTTTTAGAACTCCAGAAAACTATGGATTTTTCACACTAGATTGGGAAGCCACTGACAGTTGGTGTATTATTGGAACAGGAACCTATACAGGTAACATGTTAGTACCTTATTTTGGAACTACAATTTCAAACCCTGAAGAAGGAATTCTAAAAAAATCAGGTACTTTTTTTGATGCTGGTTTAAAAATTACAAAAACATTAAAACTAGCACATAATAATTTAGAAATTTCAGGTGGAATGAAAAATATTTTTAACTCCTATCAAGAAGATTTTGATAGTGGAATTGATAGAGATCCTGCATATGTGTATGGGCCTATGACACCAAGAACCGTATATTTTGGTTTAAAATTTGGAAATATTTTAAACTAACCTTTTATACATTTAGAGAATAGCCAATCTATTTTATAATTGAAGCCGAGCCTTGTGCTCGGCTTTTTTTAATTTAAAATACTTGTTCTACAAAACAAGTACAGCTTCTAATATTTCTTAAGAAACTCCGTATATATTTACATAATAATAACATTTTCAGTATTTTACAAGGCTCATCTTTTACATAAAACACTACATTAACCTAACCCAAATAAATATTCTCCACAACATCACCACAACATTAACCTAAGATAACATTCTTTAAATAGCTATTTTATTTATTTATAGTGCATTAAGGAATTTCAAATTGTAAATAAAGGTACTTTAATATATTCCAAAGAATCCACTGTTATATTGATAAAAACCTAGGCTACTGATATCTCCCACCCTTCTTTATATACTATTTTAATCTATAATTATATTATATTAACATCTACTTATCCACCTTGTATAGTTTTTGTACAGTATAAATATTTAGTATAACTAAAATTTAGTATTAAATTGAGTACTTAACTAAAATTTACTTTATAATGAAAAAATTTACTTTATTTATTACCTTATTGGCAATAACGTTCACCTATTCACAAAACTTAGCGCTAAGCAAAACAGCAACTGCTTCTAACAACAAACAAGCTGCTAGTAATGCTGTTGATGGAAATATGGGTACGCGTTGGGAAACTGATTCCGAAGATCCCCAATGGATAGCAATTGATTTGGGAGCAAGCTATACTATTGATCATGTTATTTTAAATTGGGAAGGCGCATACGGAAAAGCATATGACATACAAATTTCTAATGATGCTACGTTTGCTACATTTACTACCGCATATACCACAACAACAGGAGACGGTGGAACAGACGACCTTACGGTTAGTGGAACAGGAAGGTATATCAGAATGTATGGAACGGAAAGAGGAACACCTTGGGGATATAGTTTATATGAGTTTCAAGTTTATGCAGCAATCCCAGTTAATACAGATGCAAGATTAAGTAATTTAACAGTAAGTGGAACAACAGTAAGTGGATTTTCAGCCAGTACATTAACCTATAACGTTCAACTAGCTTATGGAGCAGCTACTGCCCCAACAGTTGTAGGAACTCCTACTCAAGCAGCACCCGCAACAGCTGTTACTACAAACGCTAATTCATTACCAGGAGCAAGTACAGTACTTGTTACTGCTCAAGATGGAGCTACAACTAAAACCTATACTGTAAATTTTACAGTAGCTGGCCCGCCAGTAACTTTACCTTTAGATTTTAGTAATCCATCACATATTTTCACATACGATCAAAGTGGAGGTACTACTGGTACAGTTAGTATAATTAGTGAGAAACTTTCAGTTACTGGTAATGGAAATGATTGGGATAATGTTTTTATTACGTTCACTTCTCAAGTAGATCTTTCAAATAATGCAGCAAACACCATTACATTTAAAATTAAATCTACAACTGCTGCTGCTGGTGTAGAGCATTTTCATAGAACTAAAATGAGTGGACCTTCAGGTGCACATGAATTAGATTTTACTACTATTGGGCAGGAAGAAAAAACAGTAGTTCTAGATTACCCAGCTGGTTTAGGTACCAATTATACAGAATTCAGAATTTTTATAGATGCCGGTTATGGAGCTACAGCTTCTGCTATAGAAACTTATTTAATTGATGATATTTCTGTACCTATGGTAACACCAGCAACCTGTTCTGATGGCATCAAAAATCAAGATGAAACTGGTATTGACTGTGGAGGTATTTGTGGAAATACTTGTGATGTTACAGCGCCTGCAGCCTTTACTGCAACAGTAGGTACGGTTAAAGCATTCTCGGTAGAATTATTGCTAAATGCTACAGATGCTTCTGGAACTATATCGTATGATATTTCATATAATTCAGGAGCAAATACTGCACAAACAACAGGGACTTCAGGGACTCAAAAAGCATTCTCAGTTTCGGGTTTAACTCCACAAACTTCTTATAGCTTTAATGTTATAGCAAAAGATGCTGCTGGAAATGTAAATACAACCACTATTACAGTACCTGCAACAACTGTAGCAGATACAAGTAATGCATGTCAAGGTTTTACGAGTGAAGTTACTGAAGGATCTTTTTCTGTAGGAATTAACTATGCTCAAACTACAAGTGGTACAGATATAACTTTTCAAATGGAATTATTAGATACTGATAAGCCGGGTATAGCTCCCGAAGTTTTCATTCCTGGTTTTGGTGGACAATTCTTTGGAATGACTCTAGTTTCTGGACAAACTTACACTAAAACTGTAAGTGGTTTTTCAGCAGGTGATATTACCTTTTCTTACAGAATTGCATATGCTGGGGGCTTAGTTAGATCCAAAAATTTTATTTATACTTTAGGAGATACTTGTGGAACTGCAGGTCTTGATAATTTAGTAAAATTTAATTTCTCCATCTATCCAAATCCAGCAAACGATATTGTACAACTAAAAGCTACAAAAGCAATTGGTTTTGTTGAAGTTTATGATTTAACAGGAAGACAAGTTATTAAGAGTACTCCTAATTCAAATTCAAAAGAATTGAATGTGAGCTCACTAAGCAAAGGACTTTATATTGTAAAAGTAAGCATTGATGGTGCTGTAGGAACTACAAAATTGTTAAAACAATAAATAATTTCATATAATATTTAAAAACCCAAACAAATTTGTTTGGGTTTTTTTATGGACTATTATCAAATAATTAAAATTTATACACCAACTTTTTTAAATACAAACACTTGGTATCATAATCAATAATTGCTTTTCCTTTTTCTAAAATATCTGCTCCAATAATTCCATCAACAGCATCTGCACCGTGCTCTGTTAATGCGGTATTTACATGCGACAAATCAAACAATACAATGGTGAAATTTTTATAGCACCAATTATTTATTTCAATAACAGTTGATTTCGCAATTTTAGTTTCCATTCCAATAGCTCCTGCTCCAGCTGCTTTTGTTTCGGAATCCTTGGCTGTTAAATTAAATTTCTCAATTAAATCTATTGACACACAAGAATTTGAAGCACCAGTATCTAAAATAAACCGACCTTTTATTCCATTTAATTTACCCTTTAACTCAAAATGATTCGTGTTTATTTTCTTTAACTTAATCCGAATGTAACCTTTCCTTTTAAGGATGTTTTTTAACTCCATATACACTTAAAATAAAAAACAAAACTACCTTTTTTTAATTAAGAAATACGTTATACCAACAATAATTCCAATAACTAACAGCCACCACATTGAAAATTTTGATGCTTCATTTGAATCCATATTTCCAATATACACAAAACTTGCCCAATAATAAGGTGACTTTTTTGCAGCTGAAATATCTTCATTCAGCAAATAATCTAATTTAGATTGCGCTAAAGAATTGGATTTATTTCCAGTTTCAGCAAAATTAGAATAAAACCCATTCATTAAAAGCTCCGTTGATTTGTCATTCACTTTCCAAAGCGAAACAATTAAATTTTGAACTCCTGCATACGCAAAACCATAGGCTAAACTCATAGCGCCTTCTCCTTTTGAAATCGTTCCAATTCCCGTTTCACAAGCACTTAACACTAACAAATCTGTTTGTAAATTATAACCATAAATTTCAGGTAAATACAAGGTTTCATCATAAAATTCAATTGCTGGAGGTTCATAATAGCTACCTGCAGAAGCGTGTGTTGAAAGGTGAATTATTGAATAGTTCCCAACTTCACTTTCAAATCTCTTTTTTGTAGCATCCCTTTTCAACAAATACATTCCGTTGAAATTTTGCTGAATAGTTGTCGCTTCCTTAGCGGTATAACTTAATTCCGACAAGCCTCTATAATTGTTTTCAAAAATTGGAAAAAACCCCAACACCTCTTTTTTTGTTTTCTTTTGAGTAGATTTCTGTAGTAAAATAGACCCAGAATATGCTAACGAAATAGCATTTTTATGAATTAAATAAGGTAAGTTTTCAAAATTGGAACTACTTGTTTTCTCCGTAATCAAAGCATCAAACGGAATAAAATTTAACATTCCATCCGGCACCACAATTAGTTTTCCAGAAGGTGCATTTCCAAATAATTGCGTATACAATTGAAATCCTAAAGCTGTATACTCCTTTATATTATTTTGAATTGCTGTACCTCTTTCATCTGAAAAATAATTGACAAACGTTTCAATATGCTGTTTAAACAATGGTGATTTTTCAATTCGTGTTAGCGTAATTGGTTTCTCTTTTTCAACAGAAAATTTGTACAAATAATTACTACCGTCGAAAAATTCTATAAAACATGCTGCATTTTTCAATAACGCTGTTTCAATTATCTCTTTTGAAATTGTTATTTCAAAGGCGCTTTTAAACAGAGGATATTGCGTTGAAATTTGTTCATTTAGCAATTGTAATTCAGTCCCAATGGCAGCACGCTCATTGGTTAAATTTGCTAATAACCTTATATCTGCATTACTTTCTTTTAATTGTTCAACAATAATGCTTTTAGTTAACTGAGCCTTTTTAAACAACAACTCTTTTTCCTGTTGAAACAAATTAGAGCCCGTAATTTTTGAAGATTTTATAATTTTTTCTTTCGCTTCTGCAACAACAATATTTTTAGTTTTTTCGGCATATAAAAACCCTTTTTCAATCCACATATTATTTCGAGTTTCAACAAAAAGTTGATAACACGTTTCAATACATTTTTCGCTCCTTCTTCTGTTTTCTTGTTGATGAAGTACTTTTGAATTTTGATCCAAATATGTCAACCTTAATTCGTCTTCCACTTTAAAAGCTACATCATAATTCTGCAACGCATTTTCAAAATCACGCATTTCACTAAATACGGTAGCTTTGCCATCAAAAACATCCTTCAACGTATTTTCTGGATAAAAATTAACAGAAGCTGGATTATCCGTTAATTGCTTTGATTTAAATGACGGAATTAACAAACTCAATGCTTTTTGATAAGTGCTCAATGCCTTTTTAAAATCCTTTTTTTGATGGAAAACGTTTGCCAAATGCACTACTATTTTACAAACTTCCCGATGGTTTTTACCATAAATTGTAGTCGCAGTTTCAACAGCCAAATTCAAGTTAGATTCAGCCTCCTCTAGTTTTCCTAATTTTAGCTGAACCAAGCCCAAGGAAACGGCATTTCGAAAAGAAATTGATTTTTCATTTAAAACATTCTCTTTATCGGAAAGTTTAATAAATGAAAGTGCCTTTTCATAAGATTCCAATTCTACATAATTAATGGCTAATTCTGAAAATAATGTTGCTTTTACTTGACGGTTTTTATTCATAGCCAACCCTAAGTTCAAATACGAAATGGCTGTGGAAACCGCACCTTTTGTTCTACAGACTGCCGCCAAATTAATATAAGCAGCAACCACTTGGTCAATACTATTTTCATCTTTTGCCTTTTCAATAGTTACTTTTAAAATATCTTCAGCTCGGTTTATTTCACCAATACGCGTGTAACAATTCGCCAAGGGTTTCAAGCAAAATTCAATAATATCATACTGCTTAATTTTGAAATCTTTATAAACAGCATACCCTTTTTCATAGGCAATTATAGCATTGTCTATCTGTCCAAATTCCTTTAAATAATACCCGTAATTAACATGAAAATAAATAAATGAAAGTGCTTCTTTCGTGTTTTTTGGCTTTCGCCAAATAGATTTTTCTAAATTTTTAAAAAGTTGTAAGTTTTCGAT
>JAGPIQ010000046.1:0-10828 GCA_018054895.1 Lutibacter sp.
CAACTTTTGAAAAGCTAAATATTTCTTCAGTAGCGCTAGTATTGGATTTTATGGGTATTGTAATATTAGGAACTTTGGTCCACGTAAAACCTAAAGGGTCTCCTGCTCCATCATAATCAGAAGAATACACTAACTCTAAAGGAGAACTTCCATAGGCTGCATCTGTATAAAAACTAAGTTGTTCTCCTGTATTGGTGTTAAAATCAATAGGGGATTTAGTAATTAACCAATCTTTACTTGCAACTTCTTCTTGATGCCCATTCATGCCATAAGATCCGGAGTTATTTTCTCCAAATACAGTTTGGCAAGTCCAATTTTTAGTACTTGCTTCACTAAATGAAACAAATGTGGTATTGGCGCAATCACTAAAATCTTCACTAAATAAAACAAAAGGTCCCACAAGGGTTGTTATAGGAGTTGCCGTGCTAATTGCTGAATTATTATTAGAAGCATCTCTGGCCTTTACTGTAATTTGATAGGATGTATTTGCAACTAAATTAGAAATACTAATTGAAGTTGTAGTGGTTGATTTGTTATATATACCGTTTACATATACCAAATAATCATATACTGCCACATTATCCGAGGATGCAGTCCAAGAAATTGTAGCACTGGTATCTGTTATATTAGAAGCCACTATATTGGTTGGTGTTGTTGGCGCTTCAGCATCAGAAGAACCTCCTCCCATATTCCATTTATCTTCCGCTTTTATTCCTCCCCAAATTAGGGTTGCTAAATATGGATTGTCTATAAATGGATTTCTATTTTTTTGAATACCCGCTAAAACTTCATTTCTATTCGCTTCAAAAGGAGAGACAGGATCTTCAACATTCCATTGTAAAAATAAATCAATCATATTTGGATCCACACTATTTATAGTTCCAAATCCTACATTTTTAGGTAAACAGTTTGTTTCTGAACTTTGTGTTCCAGCACCATGATAACGCGTATACATATACATTACAATACGAGCAATATCACCTTTCCATTCATCACCAGGATACCAACCACCATTAGTGCTGATAATTCGGGAATAACCACTTCCGTCAGTAAATTTATTATTGCCTCTTGTTGAATTTCTGTCCTTATCTGCAGGTCTTAAATTGTGAACATCAGAGCCTGGACTCACAAGTCCGGATTCAGCCTCCAATGAAGGGTTTGCTAAAGATTTAGCAAACACATGTTCTCTATTCCAAGTTCCAATGTTGCTTCCATTATCTTGTAAACTTTTATTTCTAGTTCTATCTGTAGAAGAAACTCCATCCGTATCATTGTATCCATAAATTAGCAGTACGTTTGCTTCATTGTCTGGGTCTTCATCTGCACTTTTACAAGCATCCCAAACATCAACAGGTGAGCCTGTGTAAGGTATTCCGCTATGTGTTGTAGTTATTTTATTGGATAGCTCTGTAAAAAGTACATTTCCAGTTGTTGTTATATTCACATCATTATAATATGCTGGAACTTGACTGTATACCGGAAGAGCAATTAAAAAGAATAAAAAATAGTGTAGAAGTTTTTTCACTTTGCCATGATTTGTTTTTTAAAATACAAGTATTGAATTTTAAAAATAAGTTATTTACAAAAATATAATTTATTTATAGAACTAGGTATAAATGTGAATAACATTATTGTTTAATCTATTATTGTAAAAATTAAAAAACTAATTAAAATTTCTTATTTTTGTAGTTAACTAAAAAATCAGTACACATGTTAAAATTAATTCATTCCTATTGGGCATATGTAGCTCTATTAATACTTGTTATTGCAGTTGTAAATGCTATTAAAGGGGCTATTTTAAAAAAAGAATTTAGGACTAAAGATTTAAAAATTTCATTATTTGCGCTTATTGCTTCTCACATTCAATTATTAATTGGTTTGGTGGCGTATTATTTTTCAGATTTTTATGCTACAATGAAAAGCATTGGAATGGGAGAAACAATGAAAAATAGTGAACTTAGAAAGGTGCTAGTTGAGCATCCTCTAGTTGGAATTATAGCCATTGTTTTAATTACTATAGGTTTTTCTAAACATAAGAAAAAAGAAAGAAGTGCCGAAAAATTTAAAACAATTGCACTATTTTATACTATTGCGTTGGTTCTAATATTGAGCAGAATTCCTTGGTCTAGTTGGTTTTCAAACTAAATAAACAGTCTATAAAAATAATAAGGCACTAAATTAAAACATAATGAAAACTATTATATCTTATATTTTATCAAGTATATTTTATGTTTTTTATAGCACATTATTAGTGGTTTTTCATTTTTTTCAATGGGTAGGAAATACTGTTGGAGGTTATAAAGGGCATAAAATAGCGGTAGATATAATGAATGGTACCCTTTCATATCTACTGCTTATTTTAGGAAATAGAATTCAATTCATAAGCAACTATCCTTTACCAAAAAATGTTCCGTTAATTGTGGTTTCTAATCACCAAAGTATGCACGACATATCACCGTTGTCTTACTTTTTGCGTGAATACCATCCTAAATTCGTTTCAAAAATTGAATTAGGAAAAGGAATACCAAGTATTTCTTATAATTTGCGTCACGGTGGTTCTGTATTAATTGATAGAAGTGATGCACGTCAATCTTTATCAGCGTTGCGCGATTTCGGAAAATATATAGAAGCAAACAACTATACAGCCGTTATTTACCCTGAAGGAACAAGAAGTAAAGATGGTGTTCCAAAACATTTTTCAGAAAATGGGTTAAAAATGCTAATGAAATTTGCGCCTTCATCCTATATTGTACCTGTAACAATTAATAATTGTTGGAAAGTAAATGAACATGGTATGTTTCCTTTAGGAATTGGTTTAAAAATAACTTTCGAAATTCACGAGCCTATAAAATCAGATTCCATGGAGTTTGATAAACTTTTTGAAAAAGTTGAAAAAACCATCAAAAATAGTGTAGTTTAGTGTTCTACTAAAAAAATTAAGAACATGTCGGCACATAACATTAGGTTAGAAGTTATGCTTACTTTAGAAAAAAGCATAGATACTTACGTGGGAAAGTATCTGATTACCCCTGAAAAAATTTGGCAACCCACAGACTTTTTACCAAACTCACAAAGTAATTCATTTTTGGATGAAGTAAAAGAAATTAGAGAACTATCCAAAGAAATGAGTGATGACTTTTGGGTGGTTTTGGTTGGTGATACCATTACGGAAGAAGCATTGCCTACCTACGAATCTTGGCTTATAGATATTGAAGGAATTTCGCAAACTTCCAATAATGGAGGTGATAACGGTTGGGCAAAATGGATCCGTTCTTGGACTGGAGAAGAAAACAGACACGGTGATGTGTTGAATAAATACTTGTATTTATCAGGCAGAGTGAATATGCGTGAAGTTGAAATTACAACGCAACATTTAATTGCTGATGGTTTTGATATTGGTACTTCTCGCGATCCGTATAAAAACTTTGTGTACACCAGTTTTCAGGAATTAGCCACCTACATTTCACATAATAATGTGGCTAAAATTGCACGTCAAAATGGACATAAACAATTGGCTAAAATGTCTAAAATTATTGCTGGAGATGAAATGCGTCATCACCAAGCATATACAGAGTTTGTTCGTCAAATTTTTCAATATGATCCTAGCGAAATGATGTTGGCGTACCAACACATGATGAAACATAAAATTGTAATGCCAGCCATGCACTTACGTCATTCAGGTGCTGAAAAAGGAAGCCTATTCGATCAATTTTCTGCAGTAGCGCAACGTGTAGGAGTTTATACTGGCTTTGATTATGTGGATATTATTAAAAAATTAAACACCACTTGGTCTATTGATAAAGTTACGGGTTTAACAGATGAAGCTGAAAAAGCACGTGACTATTTATTGAAATTACCTGAAAGAATGTATAGAATAACCGAGCGTATTGTTGTTCCGAATACAAAATACGAGTTTAAATGGATGAACCCATTGACCTAAGTATTTTCTACTGAAATTCTAAAAAAGACCTAATAACTGTAAATGTTGTTAGGTCTTTTTTAATGCTATTTAATTATCTACTCTTTTTTTAGCACTTCCAACGGTAACTTCACCATTTGTAATAATTACTGGGCGCTTTAAAAAAGTATATTCATCTAATAGTAATTGTCTGTAGTCTTTTTCAGTAAGCGATTGGTTTTTTAAATCCATTTGCTTGTATTTTTTAGCGAGTTTGCTAAAAAGTACTTCGTAGTTTTTAGTAAACTTATAAAGCTCGTCCAATTGCTGTACAGTAATTGGCTCCGTTTTTATTTCTTGTAAAATATATTCAGAAGTATCCATTTCTTTCAACATTCTTCTACACGTATCACAGGTTTTTAAGTAATAAATTTTTTTCATAAGGAATCTAAATTAAACGATTCGTCCAACTCCCAGTTGGCAAGTATATCAATTTCTTTGGTAAATAGTTTTACTTTTTCAGGTTGAATTTTTTGTAAATAATTACCAGTATCCCATTTTCCATTCCCATTTTCATCATAGGTAACTCTAACCATATATTTGGCAGGAGGAACAAGATCGAATTTCACGGTTGCTGCTTTTTCAATTTTTGAAGTTCGAATCACTTCTTCTTTTGAATTTAAAAGTTCTACAATAAAAGCGCTTTTTTTAGTGGAAGAAAAATTAAGAATTAGAACGCCATAATCTTCTATCTTTTTTGTTTTTAGGCTATAATTTATGCTGTCGTTTGATATTTGATAAATATCGGTTATGGCTTTTGGAAGTATTTTTATTGTATATTCGGTATCTTCCTCTTTGTTAAATTCCAAGTATAATTTAGAACTCGTTTTTGATACATACGGCTTAAAATCAACAGTTGTTGAATCTTTTTTGGTAATGTTTATCTGCGATTTATCAAAATTAATAATTGGTGTATTGGTTGCAACAAAAAACGTATCAATTAGGTGAAGCGTTCCATTGGCACTTGGACTCATTTTTAAAGAATCTATCTTTGAGCTTCGTAAGTTCAATGTAAATTCTTTTTCAAAATCACCTTTCTTCACCCTGAAATTTAACGAATCGGCTTTAAAGGGTGTGTACCAAAAATTGATGGTATCTTTGTTTTCTTCAAAAATCACTTTCGATTTAAAATCATCGGGAGTTTCTGTCAATAGTTCTATGGAAAGGTCTTTTGCATTTCCTTCAAAACCGAAAATAGCATGCCCTTTATGTACTTCCTTAGGTTTAATAACTTGTAATGGTGGTATTTCTTTAAATATTGTGAAGTTGAAATTTTCCGAAGTTGGAAGTGTAATGGTGTCATTTATAAAACCAATTTTATCAACCGATGGATTGTAAATTTTATTACGATTGGTATCTTCTAAAGCTATTAATAAATATTTTCCTTTTTTAATATTGGTAATTTCGTATAAGGTAGAATCTAACGTGTTTGAAATATAGCGAGGCTTTTGCTTATAGATGATGGAATCGGTGTATTTGTCGTTATATTCGTACAGCATTACATCAATGTTTGATACGTGTTTTTTAACCCTTGGGTTGGTAATTTCACCAGCTAAAGATAAAGAGTCAATATAAGTTCCTGTAGAAAAAACATATTTAAAATTTTGGAATTTGTTTCCTTCATTATTATCAACAATACTATTTCCAAAATTAAAAGCATATGTTGTGTTGGCATCTAAAGTGTCCAATATTTTTATCGAAATAAACTTACTGGCTGTTCCTGCCGGGAAAATAATAGGCTCGTTTTTTTGAGGTGGCGAAATAATTAGGTTTTTATTTAACTCATTAATTTTAATGTATTCATCAAAAACTAATTTTATTTTATCACTTTTAAAGTTAATAGTGTTTAATGCTGGTGAAGCCTCAACTAATACAGGAGGGATAGAGTCCTTTGGCCCGCCAGTTGGTGTTCCCCTTCGTGCGCAGCCAAAAAAGGAAGCGTATAACACAATAATTACTAAAAACTTAATAAATGTAGCCCTCATGTACTTTTTTGATGCAAAATAACGATTAATTTATTAAAAAAACGCACGTTCATTCGTACTATTGTATTTTTAAACTCAATCTTTCGTAAAAGCCATACTTGCAATACTTATTTTAATAGTGCCGCACTTTTTTAATGCTAAATAGCAAGCTTCAAGCGTAGCGCCAGTGGTAATAATATCATCAATAAGCAGTATGTGTTTATTGGCTAAATTAGCGTTGGGCTGGACTAAAAACACTTCCTCAACATTTAGCCATCTATCAATTCGGCTTTTTTTAGATTGTGTTTTTGTTCCTGAATTTTTCACTAAAATATTTTCGTAAAAAGGAATATTTAGTTCTAAAGATAAAGATTTACCAAATTTTGTTAATTGGTTATAGCCTCTTTTTTGTTGTTTTTTGAAGTGTAAAGGAACAGGAATAATGCAATCTACGCTATTAAATCTTGCGCTTTTTCTTATGCTTTTACCTAACCAATGCCCTATAATTAAGCCTACTTGTTGTTGATTATTGTATTTTAGTTGATGAATTAATTGCTGCACTTTTCCGTTTTTAGTAAAATAAAATAACGAAGTTGCTTGTTCAATAGGTATTCTTCCAAAGAATGTTTTTTCTGCAAAATTGTTAGGCTCACTGCAAAAATTAGTTAAGGGCAAATCATTTCTACAAGATATGCAAATATCTAACTCGTTGGCTGTTAAGTGATTTTTACAGCAAAGGCAAATTTCCGGATAAAATAAATTTAGAATGTCTTTTAAAAAGTTCATAGCGCAGTTTTGGTGGAAGTTACGTGTTTTTTTGAATTAATAAAAAAGAAAATACTATGATAATAAGTTGAAATTCCGTACCTTTAATAGTCCTTTATCAATTTTTATTACTAAAAATAAATTGAAATTTATATACTTAAATCACGTAATTTAGCGTTATCAAACAGAAATCTAAAAAAACAAATAATGGAAGAATCAAAAAGTTCGAATAATAAAATTTTAATTATTGCATTAGCTATACTATTAGTAGGAGTTGTTGGGTATACAATTTATAATAATGGTGAGCATCAAAAATTAGAAGATGCAATTGAAGTTGAAAAAAATGAAATAGCAACAAACCTTGACAGTATGATTGTGAAGTATGAAGATGCTATTGCAAAAAACACTTCAATGTCTGGTGAATTATCTATAGAACGTGATAGAATTATTGCGCTAAGAGATTCAGTTAGAAATATGAAGGTAATTAATTATGAAATGTTGCGTAAATTTAGAAGTCAAATTTTCAAATTGGAAGAAACAAACAAACAATTATTTAAAAATAATGAAGTGTTAACGTCTACAAACAGAAAATTATCTAGCAATTTAGACAGTGTTTCAGTAGTTGTTTCCAACCAAAGAGCAAAAAATGACACTTTATCAATGGCGAATCAAGGTTTGTCTGAAAAAGTTAAAATTGGGGCTGCTTTAAAAGTAAATTCAACAAAAATATTGGCGATGCGTGAGCGTTCAAGCAGTAAATTAGTTGAAACTACACGGTCTAGAAATACAGATGCTTTTAGAATTAGTTTTACCATTGCTAAAAATGAAATATCTGAGCAAGGTGAACGCACTGCTTATATTCAAATTGTTGATTTAAAAGGGAATACAATTGCTAAAAAAGGAAAATTTGCCCTATTAAATAATACTGAAGTTAATTATAGCGATAAAACAACTGTAAAATATTTAAATGAATCCATTGATGTCATTTCACTAGTTGAAGTAAATAGAGATCAAATTAATGATGGTGTTTATACAGTAAACGTTTTTATTGAAAATAAATTTGCAGGAGCATCTCAAATCACTTTAAAGTAGAGCTGAAAACTCCAAATGAATAGTTTTAACGTAATTGGTGGAAATAGTTTAGGCTATTTCCACTTTTTTATTTTTTTGTACTAAAACCTTTATTATTTTTGCACAATGGCAAATCAAGAAGATCAATTTAAAAAAGTAGTTTCACATGCTAAGGAATACGGTTTTGTATTTCAGTCAAGTGAAATATACGATGGTTTGAGCGCGGTTTATGACTATGCTCAAAATGGAGTAGAGTTAAAGAAAAACATTAGAGAATACTGGTGGAAAGCAATGGTGCAAATGCATGAAAACATTGTAGGTTTAGATGCTGCAATTTTTATGCATCCAACCACATGGAAAGCTTCCGGCCACGTAGATGCTTTTAATGATCCTTTAATTGACAACAAAGATTCTAAAAAAAGATATAGAGCAGACGTACTTATTGAAGACTATGTTGCTAAATTAGATGCTAAAATTGAAAAAGAAGTTGAAAAAGCAGCAAAACGCTTCGGAGATTCTTTTGATAAAGCACAATTTTTAGCAACAAACCCACGTGTAGTTGGATACAAAGAACAAGGCGATGCTATTTTAAAGCGTATGGGTCAATCTTTAGGAAAAGAAGATTTGGCAGATGTAAAAGCTTTAATTGAAGAATTGGAAATTGCGTGTCCGTTGTCTGGTTCTAGAAACTGGACAGACGTGAAGCAATTTAACCTAATGTTCGGTACTAAATTAGGAGCTTCTGCAGATACAGCAATGGATTTATATTTACGTCCTGAAACTGCTCAAGGGATATTTGTAAATTTTGCAAATGTTCAAAAGACAGGAAGAATGAAAATTCCTTTTGGAATTGCGCAAACTGGCAAAGCGTTTAGAAATGAGATAGTTGCACGTCAGTTTATTTTCCGTATGCGTGAATTTGAACAAATGGAAATGCAATTTTTCGTACGTCCTGGCACACAAAAAGAGTGGTATCAACAATGGAAAGAAACACGATTAAAATGGCATCTTTCCTTAGGAATGGGCGCTGACAATTACCGTTTTCATGACCACGAAAAATTAGCACATTATGCCGATGCTGCTACGGATATTGAATTTAAATTCCCATTCGGTTTTAAAGAATTAGAAGGTATTCATTCACGTACAGATTTCGATTTATCAAGTCATGAAAAGTTTTCTGGTAAAAAATTACAATATTTTGATCCAGAATTAAATGAACGCTATATCCCATATGTTGTTGAAACTTCAATTGGGTTGGATCGTATGTTTTTAGCAGTATTTTCAAATGCATTACAGGAAGAAGAATTAGAAAACAATACAACACGTACCGTTTTAAAATTACCTCCAGTATTAGCACCAACAAAAGCAGCTATTTTACCTTTGGTTAAAAAAGATGGTTTACCGGAAATTGCACGTCAAATTGTGGATGATTTGAAATGGGATTTCAGTGTGGATTATGATGAAAAAGATGCCGTTGGAAGACGTTACAGAAGACAAGATGCTGTGGGTACACCTTTTTGTATTACGGTAGACCACGATACTTTAGTAGATAATACAGTAACAATTCGTTATAGAGATACTATGGAACAAGAACGTGTGAAAATTGAAGATCTTCGTGATATTATTAAAAAATCAGTAGACATGAAAACTTGTTTAATGAAAATGTAAGTTTTCAATTATAAATGTAAAAAAAAAGCCGTCTCAAAATTGTTTTGAAACGGCTTTTTTACGGATAAAAAAAATATTATAGTTCGAATCCTAAATTAATTCCTAAGTTTTTAGCAATTAATTTTGTAATTCTTGTTTTTAATTGTGGTATTTTAATTTTTGTAACTACATCATTTGCAAAGGCATATAATAATAAGGCTTTCGCTTCTTTTTTAGGAATACCTCTCGATTGCATATAAAACAACGCGCTCTCATCCAATTGACCAATTGTACAACCGTGACTACATTTTACATCATCTGCAAAAATTTCTAATTGCGGTTTTGCATTAATAGTAGCACCATCGTCTAATATTATGGAGTTGTTTTGTTGAAAAGCATTTGTTTTCTGGGCTGCTTGCTGCACCATTACTTTTCCGTTAAAAACACCTGTAGATTTATCGGCGTAAATTCCTTTATACAATTCGTGGCTTTCACAATTTGGAAATTTATGATTCACCAACGTATGATTATCCACATGTTGTTTTCCATTTAAAATAGAAAGACCATTTAAGTTTGAGGTAATGCGCTCGCCTTCATGATGGAACTCTAAATTATTTCTGGTGATGTCACCACCAAATGAAAACGTACTTACGGAAGCAACACTTTGTTGTTTTTGTGAAACAAACGTATTGTCAATCAATGAAGAATTATCCGTATCGTTTTGAATTTTATAATAGTCAACAATCGCTCTTTTATGAACAAAAATTTCTGTAACAGTATTTGTTAACGCAGTATTTTCTGAAAGATTTTGGTGACGTTCAATTATTTGAACATGCGAATTTTCACCAACAACAACTAAATTTCTTGGTTGTAGCAGTACTTCTTTTTCACTGCCTGTTGAAAAATTTAAAATTTGAACAGGTCTTGAAACTATCGTATTCTTTGGTATGTTTATAAAAGCTCCTTCTTTTGTAAAAGCAGTGTTTAATTCAGATAAGCTATTGTTCTCTTTCGCCAATGTATTGAAATAATTATCGACAATCATTTTATACTTTGGTCTATCTAAGGCTGACGAAAATACACAAACATCACACTCTTCATGCGTAGTACTTGATAAAAATGAGCTAAATGCGCCATCAATAAAAATAAGTGTGTATGCATCAATATCATTTAATAAATACTGTTCTATATTTTTAAACCCGATGTTTTTTTCGCTTGACGGAAATAAACTATAATCGTGTTTTAAAATTGGTCGTAAGCTAGTATATTTCCACTCTTCGTCTTTTCTTGTCGGAAATCCATTTTTTTCAAAATTTTGAATTGCTTTCGTTCTAATAGTATGAACACTTGAATCCAAATCCAAAAGACCTTTGTTTTCAAAGGCTAAAAATGAAGAGACTAATTTTTCTTTTAAATCCATTAT
>JAGPIQ010000046.1:10928-20424 GCA_018054895.1 Lutibacter sp.
CTTTTTAACTTTTGACTAATTTATTTTAACCAGTCGTACCCTTTTGCTTCTAATTCTAAAGCTAATTCTTTACCACCTGATTTTACTATTTTTCCATTGTATAAAACGTGTACATAATCTGGAACAATATATTCTAATAAACGTTGGTAATGGGTAATTACCACTACTGCGTTATCTTTACTTCTTAGTTTATTAACACCATTTGCAACTACTTTTAAAGCATCAATATCCAACCCAGAATCTGTTTCATCCAAAATGGCTAATTTTGGTTCTAACATTGCCATTTGGAATATTTCGTTACGTTTTTTCTCACCTCCAGAAAAACCTTCGTTTAATGAACGTGATAAAAATTTACGATCAATTTCTAATAAATCAGCTTTTTCTCTGATTAACTTCAACATATCTTTTGCTGGAAGTTCTTCTAAACCTTGCGCTTTACGAGTTTCATTAATGGCGGTTTTAATAAAATTTGTAACCGTTACACCAGGAATTTCAATAGGGTATTGAAAAGACAAGAAAACACCTTTATGAGCTCTTTCTTCAGGAGCTAAATCAGCTAAATCTTCACCATTTAAAATAACAGCACCTTCAGTTACTTCAAATTCCTCTTTTCCTGCAATAACTGCAGAAAGCGTACTTTTTCCTGAACCATTTGGTCCCATAATAGCATGAACTTCTCCTGCTTTAATGTGGAGATTTATTCCTTTTAAAATCTCTTTATCGTTTATACTTGCGTGTAAATTTTTTACTTCTAACATGTTTAAAATTAGTTTAAAGTCTAAAAGACAAAAGTCTTAAAGTCTTATTTTTTTAAATATTTTATAAAACCACTTATCATTTTTGAAATTTCAAGTGCATTATTTTTTAATTCATTAAAATCATTTTCATTTAAATATTCTAAATCAAAAGCCAAATAAAGTTGTGATCTAACTTCATCAGCTGATGCTTTCGCAACATTTAAAAAATAAATAAATTCTTTATCACAACTTCTTTCAAATCCTTCAGCAATATCTGAACTTATTGAAATAGAAGCTCTTCTAATTTATCTGGTTAAGTCAAAATCTTTAGAAAATAAATTAGTATTTGTTTTTGAATAAACTAATTTATTTAAAGCTCTAGCTTTTTTCCAACATTCAATATCTTCAAAAGAACGTATCATAATTTCATACCATTTATTAATTTAGTCTGAAGTTACAAGTCATAAAGTCTAAAATCAGTTTGCTTTCGACTTTCGACTTTCAAACTTTTTGACTAACTACCCAACAGAGCCTTCCAATGAAATTTCTAATAATTTTTGAGCTTCAACAGCAAATTCCATAGGTAATTTATTTAATACTTCTTTACCAAAACCGTTTACAATTAGTGCAATGGCTTTTTCAGTATTAATACCACGTTGATTACAGTAAAATAGTTGGTCTTCACCAATTTTACTGGTGGTTGCTTCGTGTTCTATTTGTGCTGTTTTATTTTTTACTTCAATATATGGGAACGTGTGTGCCCCACATAAATCACCCATTAACAAGGAGTCACATTGCGAAAAATTACGAGCATTGTGTGCTCTCGGACTAATTTGAACCAATCCTCTATATGAGTTTTGTGAATGTCCAGCTGAAATTCCTTTTGAAATAATAGTACTTTTCGTATTTTTTCCTAAGTGAATCATTTTTGTACCAGTATCCGCTTGTTGGTAGTTGTTGGTTACGGCAATTGAATAAAATTCACCTACTGAATTATCACCTTTTAATATACAACTTGGGTATTTCCAAGTAATGGCACTTCCCGTTTCAACTTGCGTCCAAGAAATTTTTGCATTTTTCTCACATAAACCACGTTTCGTTACAAAGTTGTAAACTCCACCTTTTCCGTTTTTATCTCCCGGAAACCAGTTTTGAACCGTTGAATATTTTATTTCTGCATCATCCAAAGCAATCAATTCTACCACAGCAGCGTGTAGTTGGTTTTCATCTCTTGATGGCGCAGTACATCCTTCCAAATAACTTACATAACTTCCTGCATCGGCAATTACCAAAGTACGCTCAAACTGACCTGTTCCTCCTTCATTAATTCTGAAATAAGTTGATAACTCCATAGGGCAAGTAACGCCTTTTGGAATATAACAAAACGAACCATCAGAAAAAACGGCTGAGTTTAATGCCGCATAAAAATTGTCGGTTTTAGGAACAATAGTACCTAAATATTTACGAACTAATTCAGGGTGTTCTTGTATTGCTTCAGAAATTGGCATAAAAATAATACCTCTTTCATTCAATGTTTTTTTGAAGGTTGTAGCTACAGAAACGGAATCAATTACAATATCAACTGCCACGTTTGATAACCGTTTTTGCTCATCAATTGAAATCCCTAATTTTTCAAAAGTTTTTAATAATTCAGGATCTACTTCATCTAAACTATCTAATTTTTTCTTTTGAATTGGCGCTGAATAATAACTTATATCTTGAAATTTTGGTTTCGTATAAGTTACATTCGCCCATTCAGGTTCTTCCATTTTCTCCCAAATTCTAAATGCTTCTAAGCGCCATTCGGTCATCCATTCTGGCTCATTTTTCTTTTTAGAAATGGCAATAACAACATCTTCATTTAAACCAATAGGAAATTTATCAGCTGCTATGTCTGTATAAAAACCGTATTCGTATTCTTTGGTTTCTAATTCCTTTTTTAAATCGTCTTCAGTAAACTTGCTCATTTTTATATTGAAAATTAAAAGATTAAAAATTCAAAGGCTGTAAATCAGCTATTGAAATTAATCTATTTCACTCTTTTTTAAATAGGTTATAAATTTCGATAATTGTTTTGAAATATCTTCAATTTTTACCAATAATTCTTCAACCGTTTTTTTGTCTAAAAATTTCAACTCTTCACAAATCCTTAATAAACTTCGAACCTCTCCACTTGAGCCCTTTGAAATATATAAGAATCTGACAAATTGTTTGTTAGATTGTAATTCAAAACCTTCAGCAATATTTAGTGGAATTGAAAGTGCTGCTCTTTGAATTTGATTTTTAATATTGTTGTTGAAAGATTTTTCAGAAGTAAGTTTATAAATGGTAATTGAAAAATCAAACGCTTTTTTATAAACCTCTAAATCTTCAAATCTTTTCATAAATCTATTTTTTCAATCTTTAATCTTTCAATTTTTTAATATTTTACAATGAGAAACTTTCTCCACATCCACACGTGCGTTGCGCATTTGGGTTGTTAAACACAAACCCTGTACCGTTTAACCCTCCGGAATATTCTAAAGTGGTTCCTATTAAATATAGGAAGCTTTTTTTGTCTACAATAATTTTTACACCATTGTCTTCAAAAACTTTATCTCCATCGTTATTTTCTTTGTCAAACTTTAAATCATAAGAAAGTCCAGAACAACCGCCGCTTTTCACACCAACTCTTACAAAGTCTGTTTCATAACTAAAGCCGTCATCGCTCATTAGCTCGACTACTTTCTTTTTTGCTATATCGGAAACTTTTATCATAATTCTTAATTGGATTAATTCTAAATAACTGCAAATATAGGCACAAAATTTGGTTTAATCCAACGTTTGATATGAATATAATTGATAGCCTAATTGGATTTATTGATAGTTAGTTAATTATAATATAATTAGTTAGTTACAAATTTTGATTTATATTTCATTTTGATTCTTACAATTTTATAATTGCAGTATCTTTGCAAAATGATAGAAGATAAAAACCAATCACGTACCGCATTGTCTGAACTTGGAGAGTTTGGACTGATAGACCATTTAACTCAAAATTTTAAAATTCAACATTCGTCAACAATCAAAGGAATAGGGGACGATGCTGCAGTTATTGAAAATACGAACAGTCAAACCTTAGTTACAACCGATTTATTAATTGAAGGTGTGCATTTTGATTTAAGTTATATGCCGTTGAAGCATTTGGGGTACAAAGCTGTGGTGGTAAATTTATCAGATGTGTATGCTATGAATGGTGATGCTAAGCAGATTACGGTTTCTATTGCGGTGTCGAATCGTTTTCCTTTGGAAGCTATTGAAGAATTATACGAAGGAATTTATACGGCTTGTAAAACCTATAATATTGATTTAATTGGTGGCGATACTACATCTTCAACAACAGGTTTGTTAATTAGTATTACAGCTATTGGTGAAGTGGCAAAAGAGGATGTTGTATATAGAAGCACTGCAAAACCAAACGATTTATTGGTGGTTTCAGGCGATTTAGGTGCGGCTTATTTAGGTTTGCAAGTGTTAGAACGTGAAAAGCAAGTGTTTCAAGTGAACCCAAATTCTCAACCAGATTTAACAAATTACAGTTATTTAGTGGAGCGACAATTAAAACCGGAAGCACGAAAAGATATTGTGAAAATATTAAAGGAATTGGGTGTAAAACCAACGTCAATGATTGATATTTCGGATGGATTATCTTCTGAAATTTTACATATTTGTAAACAATCCAACGTGGGTTGTAATGTTTTTGAAGAAAAATTACCAATGGATCAGCAAGTTATTGCTACTTGTGAAGAATTTGACTTAAACAGTACAACCATTGTTTTAAGTGGTGGTGAAGATTATGAATTGTTGTTTACCGTTGCTCAAGAAGATTTTGATAAAATAAAAGGAAATCCACATTTAACGGTTATTGGTCATATGGCTGATGTAAGTATTGGTGCAAATTTAGTAACGCGTGCTGGTCAACAAATAAAACTTGCTGCGCAAGGCTGGAATGCGTTGAAGGATTAGGTTGAAAGAGGTTTAAAGGGACAAAGTCGAATAGTTTCAAAGGTGAAAAGTGGCCCCTTTTTCTGCTTTTTTCAATAAATTAGTTGCTGAACGGAGTCGAAGTACAGTTCTACGAAAATTTACTTTTAAAGAATCTTTTTATTATAAAATAAATTGAAATTAGGCATTATAATTGTTCCTATTTAAAAAACTGAAGGATCTATGAAAAATTTCATTTTTACACTACTTTTTTTATGTCCAATAGTATTGTTTTCACAAACAACTTTAGAAAAAGCAAAAGAAAGTTTATCTGATAAAAATAGCACAAGCTCCAGCGGTGCATATTCTTCAAACGCTAATTATGAAAGCGGTGAGGTTAGCAGAAACAACAATGATAATAGTTTTTTTCTGGGAATTTTTGGTGAAATTGCCTTTTATACATTTTATGGTGCATTTATTGGAAATGCGGAATATAGAGCCATAACACCGCATCCTTATTTCAATAATTTAAAAGGTGAATATTTAAAGGACGTAACTATTCAATCTAAAACTAGCTTATTTAAATTGGGTGTAAATAGGTTATATAATAGCGATGTAAAAGCGTTTGAGGTAAATGCAAACTATCGGATGTTGCCGATTTTAGGAATTGAAGCATCACATTCAAATTTCTCAGACAATTCTATTCACGGAAAAGGATATTTAGATGTTTCTTCATTAATGCTGAATTATTATAGGGTGCGAGAGCGTGGAATTTCACTTTGGTGGGGTTTGGGAGCTTCATATGTTGGGAATGAAGTCAATACTTTTGGGTTTGCATACAATGCAGGAGTAGAAGTATTTCCCATTAAGCCGATTAGTTTATCTGCCAATTACAAGCAAAGTTTTATAAATTCGAATACGATAAATCAAGTTAAGCTTCATATAAAATATCACATAAAAAATGTGGGACTTTACACGGGCTTTCATTCCAATGAATTAGGAGGTGAAAATGTAAATGGACTTATTATTGGAGCAGAATATACTTTTTAATTAGTTCAATTTTTTCGCTAAATAATAATCGAACATAAGAATAATATTTGGAGAAACAGACATTCCGTTAGGATTTATGCCAAGTTCACCTTCTGGTATTTTTGTTTGAAGTCTTTGATAATATTCCACCCAAAAATCCAACGTTTTGTTGGTTGAAGAATCTTTAAAAGTCATTGGCTTTAGCTGAAATGTTTCTTTATTCGAATTCACATTATGAAACATTTCATACACTAATTCCGAACAATAATAACTGTTATCTCCAATAGTATAAGCATTGTCATACGATAAGCCAATTAGTGTTTCACCGTATTTTATGGCTTTTTTTATAAAGGGTTTAAACTCCGATTTTAACCTTGCAGCAACCACTTTTGGCTTATTGTTTACTAAATTTCTTTTTAAAAAGGTTTCTATGGAAGTCAATTGAACTCCACTTGAAACGGCTTCCAACACTTTTAATTTACCGTTCTTTTTCACTACAATTCCCACGTGTGTAAAATTATAAGGAAGTATTGTTTTAGTCACCTTTTCAATGGCATTAGCAATACTATCCGTATCCAAATCCTGAAAAAGCAGGTCACCCTGCTTTAATTTAAATTGCGCTTGAATGGTTGTTAAGCTAATTATAAAAACAAAAAATACTAGTTTTATTTTTACTAACATTGTTTGATAAATTTTAAAAAAGCCTCAATTAATTCATTTTTGTTTTCAATATGACTCATATGTCCGTCAGGAAATTCAGTAATTTGAACAGCCGTGTTTTTTGTTTGTTCCAACAATGAATTGTAATCCAATGCAGGATCTTGTTTTCCAATAATTAATTGAATGGGGAAATTTGCTGATGTGTATATTGAAGTTAAATCTTCTCGTATTTTCATTCCTTCCAAAGCAGCGGTAATTCCTTGAGGAGTTGTTTTTAAAGCTTCATTTGTAACTTCTTTTATTTCAGTAATAAAAATAGTTCTGTTTTCTTCAGAAAAAAGCATTGGAATGGCAATTCGAACAAAGGTTTTATGATTTTGCTTTACTGCTGCAATTCCCCTATCTCTATTTGCTTTTTTTTCTTCTGAATCAGGTAAGCCAGTGGAATTCATCAAACTAATTCCCTTCACATTTTGTGGAAATAATTTAGCGAATGCCAGTGCAATATAGCCGCCCATACTATGCCCTATTAAAATGTATTTTCGAAGCTTTAAATGATTTAAAACAGTTTTTACCATCAATGCTTGGTCTTCCATAGTGTGTATATACCCACAACTTTCCGAAGCTCCATGTCCTAATAAATCAATACAAACAACTCTGTATTTTTTTGATAGTTGTTCAGAAATTGCAGTCCACATAGTACTGTTTTCTAAAAAACCGTGGAATAAAATAACTGTTTTTCCAGTTCCTTTTACGGTAAAATAAATCGATATGTTTTTGTAAAGAATGGTCATTTTTTTAAAACTATAGTGGATTTTTTAAACTTTTAATAGCTGAGAATGCGGTATCAACAACCTCATCTTCTACTAAAATAGTAAATTCATTAGTGGTAGAAACTACTTCGTATAATGATATTCCTTCCCAGGCTAATCGTTTAAAAAACTGATAATATAAACCCGCAATTTTGGTATTATCTTTCGGTAAACCAATGGTTATCGCTGAAAGGTTGTCTTGTATAGCTGTACATTCTTCCTCTTGATAATTCTCACTGATTTGTGTTTTTAATGAAGTGGTAATTAGAATATTACTTTCGTGAACACCACGTGTAAATGTGTAAAAAATATGCGGATCTTCTTTAATAATCTGCAACATTTTTAAATGATTATGAACTAAACTTGGTGAATTTTTAAAGGTATAATCTGAAATATCCGAACGAACGGTAATATCACCCAAATTTTGAAGCGCTTTGTTTAATTTAATTTTGTTAGCCATCTCTTTTGGAGGACTGTAGCGTCTTAAAGCCATCATTATAGCACCCGACTTTACAGGTTTTCGCAACATTTTTGAAATAGGCTCTCTTAATTCTTCAGATAAAGCACTGAAATTTAAAATATTTCTTGTTAATGCATCTTCTAAAAAAGGCTGAGATACTAAAATCTCTTCTACACAGGTCGCTATAGTTTTCATTTTGTTAAATATTTAACAGTTTGTGCAAAATTAGTTTATAATTTTTAAATACGACAAATTATTTAAAAAAAAAATTACTTTTGTGTTACTAAAAATACTAATAATGAAAGTTTTAAAATTTGGAGGAACATCTGTAGGTTCAATAAAAAACATGCAACGTGTTAAAGAACTTATTTCTGATAGCGATAAAAAAATAGTAGTATTATCAGCAATGTCTGGAACTACAAATGCGTTGGTTGAAATTTCTGATTTGATAAAAAAGAATGAAATTGAGCAAGCAAACGCACAAATTGAAAGTTTATATACAAGATATAATGAAGTTATTGATGAACTATTAGAATCTTCTTCTATAAAACAAGAAGTTGGAAATTATATTGATACAATATTCGATTTTATAAGAAACTGTGCTTCAGAAAAGCATTCAGTTTTACTATACAATAAGTTGGTTGCCCAAGGTGAATTGCTTTCAACTTTTATTTTTTCAAAATATTTAGAGCAAGAAGGTGTGAATGCACGTTTGTTACCTGCGTTGGATTTTATGAGAATTGATAAAGCAAACGAGCCGGATGATTTTTATATCAAACAAAATTTACAACGTATTATAAATGAGTCACTTCCAGCAGATATTTATATTACTCAAGGTTTTATTTGTTTAGATGCCTATGGGAATGTTGCTAATTTACAAAGAGGAGGAAGTGATTATACGGCAACTATTATTGGCGCTGTAATTGGTGCTGATGAGGTTCAAATTTGGACGGATATTGATGGAATGCATAATAATGATCCTCGTTTTGTTGAGAATACGCATGCAATTTCTAATTTATCTTTTGATGAAGCTGCAGAGTTGGCTTATTTTGGAGCGAAAATATTGCATCCTCAAACTGTAATGCCAGCGCGTGAAGCAAATATTCCAGTTCGTTTAAAAAACACCGTAGATCCTAATTGCCACGGAACACTTATTACAAGTGGTATTGATGGTGATGGAATTAAAGCGATAGCAGCAAAAGACAGTATTACAGCCATTAAAATTAAATCTGCTAGAATGTTATTAGCACATGGTTTTTTGAAGAAAGTGTTTGAAATTTTTGAAAAATATGAAACTTCAATTGATATGATAACGACTTCTGAAATTGCTGTTTCATTAACAATTGATAACAATAAAAACTTAGCGGATATTCAGGAAGAATTGGAGAAATTTTCAACAGTGGAAATTGATCATAATCAAAGTATTATTTGTTTGGTAGGTCACTCAGTTGTTGTTCATCCGGATACACATCGATTATTTCAAGTGTTAAAAGATATTTCAGTAAGAATGATTTCTTACGGTGGAAGTAACAATAATATTTCATTATTGGTAAATACAAATGATAAAATTCCCGCATTAAAATTATTAAATAAGTACGTCTTCGAATTCGAAACTGCTTAATTAATAAAATCATAATAATGGCAATAATAAGCCGACTCAGTATTATTTATTGAGTCGGTTTTTTTATTCTCATAAATCACATTCAGCATTTCTTTTACTGGATAGTTCCATATTCCAAATTAACAATCAACGGGTTAAAAATTATTGTTCTGAAAATATTCCTTAAAATTTAAGTATAAAAAAAACGCTGTTTGAAAATTTCCAAACAGCGTTT
>JAGPIQ010000149.1 GCA_018054895.1 Lutibacter sp.
ATCTTAAAGATTCTACTAATTTTTAATTATTATTTATTAATTTTTAATTAATTACTCTTCTCTTAAAGCCTCTATAGGTCGAATACTCACCGCCGTTTGCGCAGGAATCATTCCTATTAACGTACCTAATATAACTAACGTTAAAGCAGCAATAATAATGACGGGAATATCCACCGTTGGATTGGTTAAAACAGGTTCTTCGGATTGTTTCACAATGAAATCAATTAGCATTAACACCAATCCTCCAAAAATAATACCCAATGCACCAGCTATACTTGTTAAAAAAACCGATTCTAAAATAATTTGTCGTTTTATTTCCCAAGGTTTTGCTCCTAGAGCACGTCTAATTCCAATCTCCTTAGTTCGTTCTTTCACTGTTATTAATAGTATATTTCCAATAGCAAATACTCCTGCTATTAAAGTAGCGATACCTACAAACCATGTTAAAAATTGCATTCCTATTAAAAAGCCCATAAATTTACCGAAAGCTTCCCCTAAGTTAAAGCTTCCAAAGGCTCTTTCATCTTCCGGATGTACTTTGTGAAGGTTTTTTAACAATAGTTTTACATCTGCTTCAATTTGAACAATGTCAGATTCTGGCTTACCTGTAACCATTAACCAACCAACACTATCTCCTTTATTATATACTTGCTGAAAAGTGGTAAAAGGAATATGAACTCCTCCTTGCGGACCTCCACCTCCAATTTGATTTTCTTTATACATCCCTACAACATTGTAATTGATGTTATTTATTTTTATATACTTACCTATTGGCATTACATCTAAATCAAAAAGTTGCTTATAGGTTTCTTCTTCAATAACACAAACTTTCTTTTTTTCCTTAATATCGTTATCATTTATAAAACGACCATACACCAAATCTTTCTTTTGAACTTTATCCAACTCTGGGTAATCACCAAAAATTCCGAAATTTCCAGTTTTAAAATTATTAACCACTAAACCATTGGTTTGATGGCGAGGCACTACAAATTCCAATCCTTTTATTTCATTTCTAATATTTTCTAAATCGGACATTTTAAGTGTTAACCCTTTTCCTTCTTGAAAACCTTTAAAAGGCATACTTGTTTGTTGTGCCCAAATAAAAACGCTGTTGGTTGCAAAACTTCCAAACATTCTGTTGAAATTATTTTCAACACCACGAGCTGCACCTAATAAAACTACCAGTAAAAAAATACCCCACATAACACCAATAATAGTAATACCAGTTCGTAATTTATTTTTACGAATGCTGCTATAAATTTCTTGCCAAGTATCTGTATCTAATATAAATTTCAACATATTATTCGTCGTTTAATGCTACAATTGGTTTGATACTCGCTGCTCGTTTCGCAGGAATATAGCCTGCAATTGTTCCGGCTATCACTAAAACTATGGTGGCTCCTACCACTACATAAGTTTCCACTGATGGATCTTTAATAAAGTACGTTTCCAACGTTTTTCCTAAGGAACTTAGAACAAAAACACCAATCATTAAACCAACATAACCTGCTAATGCTGTTATAAAAATAGATTCCATTAAAATCATTCCAATAATCGATTTTGGGGTTGCTCCCAATGCTTTTCGAATTCCTATTTCTTTGGTACGTTCTTTTACAATATATACCATAATATTACTGATCCCAATAATTCCAGCAATTAATGTCCCAATACCAATAAATAAAATAATGATATTTAACACCCCCATAAATGACTCTACATTTTTAGTTCCTTCCGCATAATTTTGAACTCTCAAAGCACCCTGATCTCGTGGATCTATATTGTGTTTTTCTTTTAAAACCTTTGTTAATGAATTACTAAATTCCAAGGCTTCATCTACACTCATTTCAGGGTTAAATGTCAATCCAAAATAATCTACCTCATCATTTGGTTTGTACATTCCTTGCATAGTTGTAAAGGGCGCATAAATAAAACGTTCGTCATTATCACCTCCCGGATCTTTAAAAACACCGACTACTTTAAATGAAATTCCATCTAAATTAATGTTTTTACCAAGAGCACCCTTGCCTTTAAATAAATCTTCTTCTACCAAACGACCAATGGCTATTACTTTTGCCTTTCTTTTTAAATCGATAAAACTTAAAAAGCGACCTTCCATAATTTCAGCAGATTCCAATGGTTGATAATCTGGATAAACACCACGAACTACATACCTGTTTTGCTCTCCTTGATAAATAGCTTGTACATTAAAACGCTGAATATTTGGTGAAAAATATTGAATTTTATCTGCAAATTCCTCATTGATAAATTTAGAATCCTCATTTCTGAATTGAATTGAACGACCACTTTGCATCCCTTTATAGGGTTTTGTGGTATTCCCTGAACGGATGTATATGGAGTTTTGAGAATCTCCCGCAAATTGCTCTTCAAAGGTATGTTTTAACCCATTACCAATTCCAAATAATAAGGTGAAAAGCAAGATAGCAAACGCAATAGTAAAACCAGACAATACTGTTCTTAGCTTATTTTTACTAATTGTTTGGAAAATTTCTTGCCAACGATCTAAATCGAACATAGGTTATAATTTTACTTTTTTATGAGTTAATTCATCACTTATAATTACACCATCTTTCAAGCGCACAATTCTATCGGTTTCTGCTGCAATATCCTCTTCATGGGTAATTACAAAAACAGTCATTCCTTCTCTATTAATTTCTTTCAACATTTCCATTACAGCGTGTGAAGTAGTTGAATCCAACGCTCCTGTAGGCTCATCTGCCAACACAACTTTAGGTTTTGTTACTAAAGCCCTTGCTATTGCTACCCGTTGTTTTTGCCCTCCAGACATTTCGCTTGGTAAATGATGTGCCCATTCTTTTAACCCTACTTTTTCTAAATATTGTAGTGCAATTTCATTGCGTTCCTTTCGAGCCATTCCTTGATAATACAATGGTAAAGCAACGTTTTCAAGTGCATTTTTATAATTTATGAGGTTGAAGGATTGAAATATAAATCCTAAAAATTTATTACGTAAAATAGCTGCTTTCGTTTCATCTAAATTTTCGATTAACTGACCGTTTAAATAATAATTTCCTGAATCATGCACGTCCAACAAACCTACAATATTTAATAATGTGGACTTTCCAGAACCAGAAGAACCCATAATCGCTACAAATTCACCTTCTTTAATATGTAAATCCAAGCCTTTTAAAACGTGAAGAGAATCTTTTCCTATGGGATATGATTTGTGAAGTTTTTCAATCTTAATCATTACTATGCTGTTTTTAACGAATTTAAAAATTGTATTTTAGAGTACCTACTAATAGTGTGTTAAATTAAATAAATACTTACTTTTGAATTTATGAGTGTTATTACTAATAAATCTATCATTCTCTTTGATGGTGTTTGCAATTTATGCAATTCATCCGTTCATTTTATTATTAAACACGACCCTAAAGCGCATTTTTTGTTTGCCTCTTTACAATCAGACGCTGCTACTAAATTATTGTTACATTATAATTCAAAAAAAAATACATTTAATTCTATTATTTTAATTGAAAAAGGAACTATTTATAAAAAATCTACAGCTGCATTAAAAATTGCTAAAAACCTAAATGGTTTTTATCCTATTCTATATACCTTTATTATCATACCTTCATTTATTAGAAATTACATCTATGATTTTATTGCTACAAACCGCTATAAATGGTTTGGTAAGAAAGAAAGCTGTATGATTCCTACAAAAGAAAACAAACATAGATTTCTTTAAACTAAGTAGCTTGAAGTCAGTAGACTGAAGTCAGAAGTCCGAAGTCGGAACCCTCTGAACCTCTATACCTCTACCTTTACACCTCTGTGTCTTTGTGCCTTTGAACCTTTGAACCTTTGTACCTCTATACCTCTGAACCTTTGCACCCCTAAACCCCATAATTATCATCCCATTCCTTTACATTTGGTTCTTGTAATTTACCCAACCATTTTGCTATTATCATAGATACCGAAGCATCACCAGTAATATTTACAGTAGTTCTACACATATCTAATGGTCTATCTATTGCAAAAATCAAGGCTAAACCAGCTTCTGGAATTCCCGCCTGTCCTAATACAATAACTAACATAACCATTCCTGCGCCAGGAACAGCTGCTGATCCAATACTTGCTAAGGTCGCAGTTACAATAATACCTAGTTGAACCCCTAACGACAAATCCATTCCAAAAGCTTGCGCAATAAACACCGCTGCCACAGCTTGGTATAAACTTGTTCCATCCATATTTATAGTTGCACCAATAGGCAATACAAAACTGCTTACCTCCTCGTCTACCCCTAAATGCTCCGTTACACGTTCCATAGTTACTGGTAATGTGGCGGCACTACTACTTGTTGAAAAAGCTAATAATTGAGCTGGAGAAATACCCTTTATAAATGTTGAGGGATTTTTTTTAGTAAAAATCCAAACCATTAATAAGTAAAAACCTATCATTAATAACAATCCAACAACCACTGTTAGAGCGTACCATATTAATGCTTTAAACAAATCGATACTGGGCGATTCCACCACCAATGATGCTAATAATGCAAAAACACCATAAGGAGCAGCCAGCATTATTAAATCGATCATTTTTAAAATGACTTCATTAAAACCATCAAAAAATTTCTTTACAGGCTCCGATTTATCATCTGGAATTAAAATTAATCCTATTCCGAAAAAAATAGCAAAAAATATAATTTGAAGCATATTTTTATTTTCTGAAGCAGCTCCAAATATATTTTCAGGAACAATATCTACCAAGGCTTGTAAAGGAGCACTTTCTTTTTGTTTAAAAGCTTCTTCTGAATATTTAGCGGCATCGCCACTATAATTACTCACCAATTCTAACCGTGTTTCTTCTGAGATTGAACTTCCTGGTTTTATAATATTTACCAATAATAAACCAATGGATACAGACACTACCGTTGTTATTAAGTACAACCCAATGGTTCTGGTTCCCATTTTAGATAATTTTGAAATATCTTTTAAATCGGACACCCCTTTTATTAAGGAGCCTAATATTAAAGGAACGGCAATTAATTTTAAAGAATTAATAAAAATAGTTCCAAAAGGTTTCATCCAATCTTGTACAATTTCTTTCCCTCCATCAACTTGTACCATTAGTATTCCTACTGCCACACCTAAAAACATTCCTAAAAGTATTTGCCAGTGCAATGCTAATTTTTTCATCCAACTATTTTAAAATTCAATGGAAAGATAAAAAAATAGCAGCAAATAGCTATAGTTTAGGCATAAAAAAAGCACCCAAAGGTGCTTTTAAATATATTTTTAATAAATTTATTAGAATTGATATCTAACTGAAAGTGCTAAATCTAAATCAGTATCACTATAATTTCCTAACAAACCAATTTCTGGTCTAACATCTAATGAAATAAGTATTGGAGCATCAAAATTATATTCAATACCAATATTTCCAGCGGCATTTAAAAATACACCATCATTATCATTTGAATTTATATTATTATTTTCCCAAGACCCAATTCCAGCACCAAATCCAGCATACCAATTAAATCCGCCATCAATTTGCCAAACCCATTGGTAAATTCCAGACAGTTTAAAAGCATCACTATCATTAGATCTACTTCTAAACCCAAGATCTAACTCCAATCTATTTACGTTTGAAAGCTGCTTTTGATACGAAATTTCAGTACCTAACCCATTGTTATCTCCTAAACGAAGACCAATAGCATTGTCAGAAATTTCTTGCGCATTTACAAAAGCGCTACTGCATATAGCAATAAGTACTACTAAAATTGTTTTTTTCATTTTAAAGTTTTTGATTTAATAATAGTTAATCAAAGTTTGTGCCATCATTGTAACGTACACTCCATTAATTTTATTATTTTGCAGTGACCTTTTTTTAAAATGTGTGTCGAAAATAATATATAAACTTAAACAAAATTAAAATGGCAGGATTATTAGACTTATTAAACAGTGATAC
>JAGPIQ010000150.1 GCA_018054895.1 Lutibacter sp.
GGCAATATCAGCATGATGTAGATCAAACAAAACTAAAAACTTCATTAGATACGGTGGTGGAAAGTTGCGTGAATTCCATTGGTGTAAATATTAATACGGCAAGTACTTCATTATTGAGTTATGTTTCAGGAATTGGACCGAAATTAGCCGAGAATATAGTTGTTTATAGAGCTGAAAATGGCGCTTTTAATTCAAGAACGGAGATTAAGAAAGTGCCTCGTTTGGGCGATAAAGCATTTGAACAAGGAGCTGGTTTTTTACGAATTAAAAACGCTAAAAACCCGTTGGATGATTCTGCTGTGCACCCAGAAAGTTATGATGTGGTTAAAAAAATAGCCAAAGATTTAAAGTTAAATGTTGCCGATTTAATTGGAAATAAAGAAACACTTCAAAAAATAGAGTTGCAAAAATATTGTACAGCCACAATTGGACTTCCAACTTTAAAAGATATTGTAAAAGAGCTTATAAAACCAGGGTTAGACCCACGTCAAAAAGCAAAAGTATTTACTTTTAATCAGAATATCAGAACTATAACCGATTTACATGAAGGTCAATTATTACCAGGAATTGTAAACAACATTACCAATTTTGGTTGTTTTGTGGATATTGGAATTAAAGAAAGTGGTTTGGTTCATGTATCCAATTTAGCCAATGAATTTGTAAGTGATGTCAATTCCATAGTGGCGTTGCATCAACAAGTTATTGTAAAAGTATTGGAAGTGGATGTTGATAGAAAGCGGATTCAATTGTCTATGAAGGATATAAAATAAATAAATTTTTTGGGCGTTCCCTTTCAGGTCGTGTTATCACTACTCGCTTTTTTGGTTGCGAAAAGCAACCAAAAAAGAGCTCAAACAAACCGTTCTACCGCTAACGCAAATTAAGAGTGAATAATAGATTTTTTTAAGTATTGCTTTACTGTTATTGATTCTTCTAAATGAAGTACATGCGCAAGATCAGCAGGAAATTGATTCTATCAAAAAATTAATTCCTTCTGTTAAAAATTCAAAGGTTCTTGTTGAAAATAATAATAAAATAGCCTATTTGTTTGGCGCTATAAGCATTGATAGTTCCCTGTTTTATAGTAATAAAGCAAGGCAACTTGCAAAAAAAATTAAATTCAGAAAAGGGTTAGCTGTTTCTTATTCTTATACCGCTAGAGCTTATATGGATAAAGGGAATTTCACAAACGCTTTTGAAAATTTCACAAATGCCTTGGATTTATTTAAAGAGGAAAAAGATTCAGTAAATGTGTTAGATTGTTATACTGGTTTAAGTTTTGTAGCTTCTTATGGAGCTAGTCAGTTAAAAAGTTTAAATTATAGTTTAGAAGCGCTGAAGTATGCAGAGGCTCTAAAGGATACTTCAAGTTTAATTACTATTTATAATAATATTGGTGTCATTTATAAGAAACTTGATAATTATACGTCTTCATTATTTTATTTGAACAAATCCTTAGAAATTCAACTTTCAAAAGCCAATACTTTAAATCAAGATTTGGCGGTTTCATATTCTAATGTTGGGGTTTTAAAAGTTGATAATAATAAAGTTAAGGAAGCTGAAGAAGATTATAAGCAGATAAGGAGGTTATTATCGACTATTAATAGTGAATATCATAAGTCATATTTACTTTTATCCTTAGCGGGTTATTATATAGCAATAAAAGACTTTAATGTATCAAAAAAGTATATAGATTCAGCAACTATAATTTGTGAAAAAAATGATTTTAAGCAATTTAAATCTAGAGCTTATAGAAAAAAAGCAGAGTGGTATTATTATCAAAACTTATTTAAAGAAAGTATAGAGGGTTTTAATGCGTGTTTATCATATTCTAAATCTATAGATGTATATGAAGAATTTCCGGAAATTTATAAAAAAAGAGCGGAGGCTTATGCTAAATTAGGACTTTATGAACAAGCTTTTTATTCGCTACAAACAGCTAACAAATCTATTGATTCATTAAAGAACAATAGTGTTGCTAGTTTTTTAACTGATTTTGAAGATCAAACACGAATTAATGAACTGGAAAAACACAAATTTGAACAAGCTTTAAAAGATCAACAGTTAGAAAACGCATCATCAAAGAAAAAAGTTTTAATAAGCAGAGCAGTTATTACCATAATAATGCTTTTAGTAATTATTGGAATTGTAATGTACTATCTTTTAAAGGTTCGTAAAAAAAATATAATATTAAATCAGCAACATGAAACCATAAATCAGCAAAAATTATTATTGGAAAATAATATCTTAAAACTAGAATTAAAAGAAGAAAAATTACAAAACTCAATTGCTACAAGAGATAAGTTATTTTCCATTATTGGACATGATTTAAAAAGCCCATTTAATGCAATTCTTGGGTTTAGTAATCTTCTAACTGAAAACTACAATTCGTATACAGATGATAAACGAAAAATAATGATTGAGCAAATTGAAAAAGCTTCTGAATCTGCATTTAAATTATTAGAAAACTTATTATACTGGGCAAGGTCTCAAGGAGGTTTTATTAAAATAAAACCTAAAAATCATTCTTTAAAAGAGTTGGTTGATGCAAGTATTTTGCCTTATTTAGGTGCTGCTGCTATAAAAGAAATTAGTGTTTTAAATACAATTAGTAAGGATATTTCAGTGTGTGTTGATGATGAAACAATTAAAATTGTTTGTTCAAACTTATTTAATAATGCCATTAAATTCAGTAATGTAGGAGGCGAAATTTCAATAACAGCTCAAGTTAATACTACTGTGGTGGAGCTTTGTTTTCAAGATAACGGTATAGGAATGGATGAAACTATTATTAATGGCCTATTTACACTTGATAGAAATGTAAAAAGAGAAGGCACGCTAAATGAGAGAGGTACAGGTTTAGGTTTAATTCTCTGCGAAGAATTTGTTAAAAAAAACAAAGGAAAAATACAGGTTGAAAGTAAAGTCGGTGAAGGAAGTAAATTTTACGTGTTGTTACCAATAAAATGTTAAGTTTTTAAAGAATAGAAATTTTACTTTTAATTAAAAATATAAGGATTATTAATGTTTTTTATAAAGATAAGTGAATACAAAAAACAGCAAGTAATAACCCAAACTTCTGCTATTTTTTATGTTTAAGTGTTGAAAATAAAATGGTTGTAAATTTTAAATAATAGGGTTGCCTATCTTGGTGTGAACCTGGAGTACAACCCTTTTTTTTCTATTTATACTGACACAAATAAGATGTCTGACCTACAGATTTTACTTTGAATTTTGTGTTTGCTGGAACCTCAAATTTTTCACCATTTTTGTAAGATTTCCAGTCAGTTTCATTTGGTAATTGCGCAATTAATTCACCTTCAATAACTATCATGGTTTCATGTGTTGAAGTGCCAAATTCATAGTTGCCTTCTTCCATTACTCCAATGGTAGATTTTCCTATAGCTGAAGTATATCCTAAAGATTTAACTGTAGCGTTAAAGTATTCGTTTGTTGAAATCATATTATTGTTTTAAATTTTTGGTAAATATAATTCATGTTCCCAGTTTAACAACAATTTTAAAAATAAAATAGACGGCTTTTTAGGCAGTCTATTTTATTTTTTCATAGCAAATTCCTCAATTATTGTTTATTTCCAAGCATCAACATTTCACTTACCACAACTTCCGTAATGTATTTTTTCACGCCAGTTGCATCTTCATAACTACGTGAAGTCAATTTTCCTTCTAGCGCAATTTCTCTGCCTTTTTCTAAATATTTTTCAATAATTTCAGCTGTTTTGTTCCAAGCTACGCAGTTATGCCATTGTGTATCTGTTATTTTTTCACCTTGTGCATTTTTATAACTTTCATTGGTAGCAATACTAAATTTTGCTAATTTTTTTCCAGATTCTAAAGTAATAACTTCAGGAGCATTTCCGATGTTTCCAATTAACTGTACTCTGTTTCTTAACGTACTCATAAGATAAGGTTTTATAAGTTGAATGTCATTAGTTCGATTCAACACTGCAAATATGAGGAGGTTAAAGAATGTTATTCGGTTGTTAGCTAATTACTTTCGTATGTAAATGTTTGTAGTCGTTTAAATTCGGATAATTACGGTATATATTTGGTCTGAAAGCAATTTTGTAAAGGAATTTACTTCAAAAAAACAAATTAGGAGTTGGTTTAGAAAACGCTATAATGAAATTAGAAAAGGGTCTATAAGAGTTCAGTTCTCTAGGAGGAATGTGATATGAATAAAAGGAGGAGGTTAAAATATTGAAAACCATTAATTTATTTCCTTCCAAAATCAGCAGGGATTTCTCCCCAAGCTTTGGTTTCCCATTTTAATATTTGTGTAGTATACGTATTTTCTTTCAACCATTTTTCAGCACGTTTTACCAAATCAAATAAATCTTTATTTTCAGAAGAAATGGGTAAATTAGTTCGGCATTGTCCTGTTTTTACCCAACTTATTGCAATTTTTGAATCAGAATATATAGGATATTTGAATTCCCGTTGTTTTAAAAAACCAAGTCCATGAACTAGTGCTAAAAATTCGCCTATATTATTTGTGCCTTTTTCAAAAGGTCCTTGAATAAACAATTGTCGTTTGGTTTCGGAATCTACTCCTCTATATTCCATTTTTCCTGGATTTCCAGCACAAGCAGCATCCACAGAAAGTGAAGGAAAAACAGGTTTTCCTATTAGTTTTAACTCTTCAGCTGAAATAACAGGTTTTTTTGTATCTTTTCCTTTATAGTCATTATAATTTCCTTTAAAGGCTTTTTCAGCCTCATCTTTGGAACTAAATGCTTTGTATTGAGCGCCGCTAAAATTTTCAATGTGTTTTTTACAAACATTCCAAGAGGTAAAGACACCTTTTTTATGACCTTCCCAAACTACGTAAAATTTCTTTTTAGCCATAAAGTATTAGTGTCCTAAAAGTACCTTTTCAATAACCTTAGGAAAGTTTTTTTGTTCTAACTTATGTATCTTTTCAGCAACATCATCGGCAGAATACGACGGTAAAACATCAAAACGCTCTTGGAAAATGATCGCTCCTTCATCATAATTCTCATTTACATAATGAATTGTGATCCCAGATTCAGTTTCTTTATTCGCAACTATAGCATTATGTACATGCATCCCATACATTCCTTTTCCACCATATTTTGGCAACAAAGCAGGATGGATATTTATAATTTTATTTGGAAAAGCTTCAATAATTGCAGTTGGTATTTTCAATAAAAATCCAGCTAAAATAATATAATCAGCATTCTTTTTTAATTGATTTAATACTTCATCTGAATCAGTAAAAGCTTTTTTGTTAAAATATAAACAGTTAACATTTAGTCTTTTAGCGCGTTCAAAAACTTTGGCATCTTTTTTGTTGCATAATATTTCAACAACAGAAATTGAATTATTATTAACAAAGTGGCTTACTATATTTTCGGCATTAGACCCAGAACCTGAAGCAAGTATTACTATACGAATCATATTATTTTTCATTAGTGTTGTACCGCAAATAAAATAAATAATTAGTAACTTATTCCGTTAAAACTCAAAAACTTTAGCTATTTTTATAGAAATAAATTATCTTTTATCAATAAAAGATTTTGATTTAGATAAAGTTTTATATTTTTGCCGAGTAATTAAATTTAAAATTAGAAATTATGTCAGACATTGCATCAAGAGTAAAAGCCATTATCGTTGATAAATTAGGCGTTGACGAAAATGAAGTAACAATCGAAGCTAGCTTCACTAATGACTTAGGAGCAGATTCACTTGATACTGTTGAATTAATCATGGAATTCGAAAAAGAATTTGATATTCAAATTCCAGACGATCAAGCAGAAAACATTGGAACTGTAGGTCAAGCAATTAGCTATATAGAAGACGCAAAAAAGTAAATTTTATATGGAA
>JAGPIQ010000047.1 GCA_018054895.1 Lutibacter sp.
CCAACGGATGAATATGCTAAAAAACTGATTAATCAAGGGATGATTACAGGAACTTCTGCGTTTGTATATAGGATTGAAGGTGAAAATAAATTTGTTTCAAAAGGATTGATTGGCAATTTAAAAGTACAGCCAATTCATTCTGACGTTTCTTTTGTAAATGGTTCCGATGAATTAGATATTGAAGCTTTTAAAAATTGGAGAGAAGAATATAGAGATGCTGAGTTTGTCTTAGAAGATGGAAAATACATTGTAGGTCGCGAGGTTGAAAAAATGTCGAAATCTAAATACAATGTTGTAAATCCTGATCAAATTTGTGAGGAATACGGAGCAGATAGTTTACGTTTGTTTGAAATGTTTTTAGGACCTTTAGAGCAATCAAAACCTTGGAAAACTTCAGGGATTTCAGGAGTATCGAGTTTCCTTAAAAAATTATGGAGGTTATATATTGTAGATGGTGAATTTAAAGTTTCTGATGAAGAACCTTCAAAAGAAGAATTGAAAACATTGCATAAAACCATTAAAAAGGTGGAAGAAGATATTGCAAACTTCTCGTTCAATACGTCAGTTTCAACATTTATGATCGCAGTGAACGAATTAACTGCTTTAAAATGTAATAAACGTGCAATTTTAGAACCTTTAGCGGTAATAATTGAGCCGTACGCACCACATATTGCTGAAGAATTATGGAAAAACTTAGGACATTCAACGTCAGTTTCAACGGCTGAATTTCCAGAATTTAAACCTGAATATTTGGTAGAAAGCAGCAAGGAGTATCCAGTTTCTTTCAATGGGAAAATGCGTTTTACTATTGAATTATCATTAGATTTATCAGTAGAAGAAATAGAAGCTATAGTAATGGCTCATGAAAAAACACAAGAACAATTACAAGGTCGCACACCTAAAAAAGTAATTATTGTTCCAGGGAAGATTATTAATTTAGTCGGATAAAATAACACGATATAAAATAGTAAAGTTAAAAAGTCTAAATTTAATTTTTTAGACTTTTTAACCTTTAAATAGAAAATAATGATTGACAAATTCGAAATTATAGGTTTAATAGCTGCAGTATTAACAACGTCTTCTTTTGTTCCTCAAGTTTACAAAGCCTGGAAATCTAAATCCACAGAAAGTTTATCATTGCCTATGTATATTATTTTTTTTGTAGGTGTTATGCTTTGGCTGGTTTATGGTTTTTATTTAAATAGTTTTTCAATGATAATTGCAAATATTGTAACTGGTTTATTGGCCTTACTTTTAATTGTATTAAAGTTAAGGTACAAGTAAATTCTTGGTATATTTGTTGAAGTGGTAGACAATCTATAATTAAAACAAATGAAGCTGAATCAATTATCTTTACGTATTCGTATATTTTTTGCCATGATATTGTTAATATTATTGGCTTCGGTACTTATTGCGGCGGTTACAATTTATCAATATAAAGAACAGACTGATGAATACAACCAAGGTAGATTGGAACGTAAAGAGCAATCTGTAAAAGCAGCTATTAATTATTGGTTAAACAGTGGAAATGGGAATACTTTTCCATTAGAAAAAAAAAATTTACCCTACATTTTTAAAGACAAAATTTACGAAATTGCGGATATAGAAAAATTGGAAATCAATATTTACGATTTAGAAGGTGTTATCGTAAAAAGTTCACATTCGGGTTTTGTTAAAAGCGATGCTCCTACAAAACTTTCTCAAGAAATATTAAATGTTGTTAGTAATAGTTACGATCATAGGTATGTAAATGACAAAGTAGTAAATGGTAACAATTTACAATCTTCTTACACCTTTATTACCGATAATAAATTTAGACCTTTCGGAATTTTAAATTTGCAATATGTTCAGGATAACTCTATTCAAGACAAGGATTTAGAAGAGTTTTTAATGCGAATGGGTTTTGTATATGTACTAATGATGGTATTAGCAATAGGTTTGGCTTATTTTATTTCCAGCTATGTTACCAGAAGTATAAAGGCTGTTACCGATAAAATGCGCAGAACAAGTTTGAATAGAACAAATGAAAAAATTTTGTTAGAAGATGCAAGTTCTGAGATTTTCACCTTGGTAAATGCGTATAATAACATGGTGGATGAGTTGGAAAAAAGTGTGGCTAAACTAGCCAAAGGAGAACGAGAACAGGCTTGGCGAGAAATGGCAAAACAAGTGGCACACGAAATAAAAAATCCGTTGACTCCAATGCGTTTAACAGTGCAAAGTTTCCAGCGGAGATTTGATCCATCCGATCCAAATATTAAGGAAAAATTAGATGAATTTAGTAAGGCTTTAATTCAACAAATAGATACTCTAAGTACTATTGCATCTGCTTTTTCTAATTTTGCCAAAATGCCTTCTCAGTGTAGAGAGGAAATTGAAGTGGTAGAAGTAATTAAACACGCATTGGATATTTTTACGGAAGATTATATCTCATTTTATCCTAAAAAATCGAGAATTATTGCAGAATTAGATAAAAACCAATTAATTAGAATTGTAACTAATTTAGTCAAAAATGCTACGCAAGCTTTAGAGGAAGTTGCTGGCGAAAAAATTGAAGTTTCAGTTTTAGATGAAAATGAAAATATAAAAATTATAATTGCGGATAACGGAAAAGGGATTTCCGATGAAGATAAAATAAAGGTTTTTGAACCACAATTTACAACCAAATCTAGTGGTACAGGGTTAGGTTTAGCTATGGTTAAAAATATTGTTGAAGGTTATGATGGAAGTATTTCTTTTACTTCACAAGAAAATGTAGGTACCGTATTTACAGTTGTTTTACCAAAAAAATAAAAAAATGAATTTCGAAAACATTTTAATTGAAACAAACGAAAATAGTGCGATAGTAACTATTAACAGACCAACAAAACTGAATGCGTTAAATCAAAAAACTATTTTGGAATTGCACCATGCTTTTAAAGCATTAGATAATGATAAAAGTGTAAAGGTAATTATAGTAACAGGTAGTGGTGAAAAGGCGTTTGTTGCGGGTGCTGATATTGCAGAATTTTCAAATTTTAGTATTGAAGAAGGTACTGATTTAGCTAGAAAAGGACATCAAATTTTATTTGATTTTGTACAAAATTTAGGTACGCCAGTTATTGCAGCCATTAATGGTTTTGCATTGGGTGGTGGTTTGGAATTGGCAATGGCGGCCCATTTTAGGGTAGCAAGTTCCAATGCTAAAATGGGCTTGCCTGAAGTTAGTTTAGGTGTTATTCCAGGGTATGGTGGCACGCAACGCTTACCTCAATTAGTAGGCAAAGGAAAAGCCATGGAAATGATTATGACAGGCGCTATGATTTCCGCTGAAGAAGCAAAACAATGGGGCTTGGTAAATTATGTGGTTCCACAAGGGGAATTATTGGATTTATGTGAAAGTTTAGCTGCTAAAATTAGTAAAAATTCTTCCGTAGCTATTTCAAAAGCTATAAAAGCTGTAAATGCAAATTTTACCAATTGTGTGAATGGGTATAGTGTTGAAATTGAGCAATTTGGACTGAGTTTTGGGTCTGATGATTTTGAAGAAGGAACCACCGCTTTTTTAGAAAAACGGAAACCCGAATTTGAATAAATATGAAAAAGACACTGATAATACTTTTGCTTCTTTTTAAAATTGTAGCATATAGTCAGTTTTCGCCCATTAAAAATTTTGATTATAAATTGTTAGAAGGGAAGGTGTTATACATTCCTCAATTAAATTTTGATGAAGATTCTAACAAAATTCAGCGCTTTATAAAGAATGAACGCTTTGATAAAATTGCAACCGAAAAAGAAAAAATTGAAGAATACAATAGGGTTTGGAAATTAGCCATGGAGCAGTCTACTTACAACGCTACACCCTATGAAATTGTAGATTATAATTACAATGATCTTCGAAAAGCAAAAGATCCAAAAGTATTGATTTTAAGGTTTTATGTTGATGGATTTTATAATAATTGGGTTTCGTTAGTTTCCATAGGGCCAGAAAAAACTAGAGATGTAGCAAGAGCTTTAATTACAGGAATTGATTTAACTAAAGTTGAAGACATTCGGTTAATGGTTAATATGTTGAATTTTTCATTAAATGAAGCTTCAGAATTACAAGAAAATGATTTAACAACCGGCTATTCTGATGTTAGAAATAATTATAAGAAGAATTTTTTAGCCTTCTATGAAAAAATTTCTGAGCTTACTTTTTTAGCTGTAATGGATGAGAGTGATAATGGAAAAAAGGCAGAAAGAAGAAATGAAGATGTTGAAGAAGCTCTTAAAGATTGGAATTTAAGTAAAAGCGAAATTATTTCAAGTGAAGAGCTTCAAAAAAAGAGGCTGAATAAAGAAAAAGGATCGTATTATTGGAGAAGTTTTGCAATGAGAACTCAAAGTCCACTAATTGTACTTCAAATGAATGTTATTTTAAATACGGAAAATGATGAAGTGTATTTTTTTAAAGAATGGGGGTCAAGAAGGTTAAAAGGTTCCACAATTATGGATATTCAAGATAATATTAAAAATAGAGCTGAGCGCTATAAAAAGCAATTAGAAGCTAATTAATTTTAATAATTTAATTGTATGAAAATAGTTTAAGTATAGCGCTCATAGTTATTATGGGCGCTATATAGCAGCCGTTTCTAATACGTATAAAACTATAGTTTCATTTTTTTTAGATATTTTTTTCTATTCTAAAACTCTGTTAATTTGAATAAAACGTTTAGAATAATAATCTTCATTTAAAGAAGAAATTATAACGCCTTGTGAGGTAGATGAATGAATGAACTTAATGTCGCCTTCGTTCACTTCAGTAACCAAACCAACGTGACTTACAATGTTTTTTCTACCAGTTGCAAAAAATATTAAATCACCCTTTTGAGCGTTCGATTTATTAATTTTTGCACCATGTCTAACCATGCTTCTTGAAGATCGAGGTAGGTTCATATTAATTTCTTTAAATGTGGTGCACATTAATCCAGAGCAATCAAAACCTCTTGCGGTTGTACCACCTCCTCTATACGGTGTACCCATGTATTTTGAGGCGTTTTCAATCAGAATTTCGGCAATTACAGCATTACTTTCGCTATTAACTTTTGCCTCTATAAGGTCTGGAGTTAATTCTTTTATAGATTTACTTCCTCGCTTTACCACAAGGTCAAAACCTACAATTAGTTTTTCCTCTACTTCAGGATTCCAATCGTGCAGCTCTTCATACGTAATTCCATATTTGTTTGCAATGCTATATTTTGTGTCATTTTCCACTACAGTATGTATTACGTCATCAATATCAAGCTCATCTATTGCAATTCCGTTTTCGTTTACTCTTTTTAATATCGTTATAGAGTCAGGCTTATTAAGTTTAACAATAGTTCCAATTCTTAAATTCCTAGGGTTTAGAGCAGGGTTCAATTTGGAGATTTCTTTCAGACTTAAATCATATTTATGAGCAAGAATTTTTAAAGTTTCCCCTTTTTTAATTCTGTGTGTTTTAGGTGCAGATAACACTTTAACTTCTTTAAAAACAGGTGCTTTTTCTTCATCTTTTGAAATTGAATTAAGAGCAATAGTATCTGGAGGTAAATTAACAACCATTCCAATTTTTAACTTTCTTGAATCTATAGTTGGATTCAATTTTTCCAATTTATGAAGGCTAATGTTGTGTTTTTTGGCGATCATATTCAAGGTTTCACCTTTTGAAATAATATGAACCTTAGGTACTAACTTTGTGTTTTCTAATTCATTAAGATCAGTTTTAACAAGTGTATTTTCTTCTGTTCCAACCAAAATATCCATGCCAACTCTAAGTTTTCGAGCATCAACATTTGGGTTTAAGGTTACAATTTGTTGCAGAGTTAGTCCGTATTTTTGAGCAATACTATTGAACGTTTCTCCTGATGCTACCGAGTGGTTTTTTTCTACTTTTGAAGTGTTGTTTGCATTTGATGTTCCTTTTTCAGTAGCTGTTTCTGATAATTGTAGTACTTGTCCAATTTTTAATTTTCGAGCATCAACATCGGGGTTTAAATCCATTAATTGAGCCAATGTTAGTCCGTTTTTATGTGCCACAACATTTAAGGTTTCGCCAGATGAAATAGTGTGAGTTTTAGAACTGTTTTTATCACTGACAATTGAGTTGGTATTTTTTGAATCTTCGGTAAGGTTTAAAACCTGTCCAATTTTCAACCTTCTTGCATCAAGATTTGGGTTTAATTGAGTTAATTTTGAAGTGCTTAAATTATACTTATTGGCAATTCCATTCAGTGTTTCTCCAGAAGCAACAGTATGTGTTTCAATAATTATATTTCCGTTCTCATCTTTTCTAGGTGGAATGGTTAAAATGGTTTTTAATTGTAGTACTTTACCTTTGATAGAAGGATTTGCATCGTAGATATCTTCAATTGATACCTTATATTTTTTAGCAATAACAGAAATGCTTTCGCCTTTTTCAACAGTATGTTTGTTTGTTTTTTGTGCAAAAATAACCGAGTTTAATAGTAAAAATAAAACAGTTGTTAATTTGTAAATAGATGATTTTAAAAGCATTGTTTTATCCTAGGTTTTTAGTTTCAAAAAGTTAGGCAAGATATAAAAACTATTGACTGAAAATTTCAAATATTTTTTTTTAACAATTTTTTATAGATTTTGACCTAAATTTTAACAAAAATCAGCTGTTTTTATTTTTTAAATTTATAATTTTCCCTCCCACTCATTATAAAACTGTTTAAGAAATCCCTCCATATATTCATGGCGTACAAGTGCAATTTTCTTGCCGGTTTTTGTATTTATTTTATCTTTTAGCAACAATAGTTTTTCATAAAAATGATTGATAGTTGGAGCGTTTGAATTTTTATATTCTTCTTTTGTTTGTTGAAGGTTTGGTTTAATTTCAGGATTGTATAAAGATCTATTTTTAAAACCTCCATAATTAAAACAACGTGCAATTCCAATGGCTCCAATGGCATCTAATCTGTCGGCATCTTGTAAAACTTGTAATTCTGGCGAAGTAAATGTTTGTGCAAAATTTCCACCTTTATAGGAAATATTAGAAATAATCTGCTCAATATGAAAAATAATTTCTTCTGAAACTTGCTGTGTCTGTAAAAACTCACGTGCTATTTTTGGCCCCATAGTTTCATCTCCATTGTAAAATTTAGAATCAGCAATATCATGTAATAGCGCGCCCAATTCAACAATAAATAAATCTACATTTTCTTCGGAAGCAATTAATTTAGCATTGTTCCAAACACGTAAAATATGAAACCAATCGTGGCCGCCTTCTGCATCTTTTAAACTTGCTTGTACAAATTCGGCAGTATTTTTAATTATTTTTGATGTATTCATGTTTTAAAAATAAAAAAATCCGCTTTAAAATAAAAACGGATTTTATAATTATAATTTATTCAATTTTTAAATTGAACTATTTTAACTTTTTAATTACAGTACTCTTCATAAGCTCCTGCTAAATTTGTAGCAATAACTTCTGCTGGTCTACCTTCAATATGGTGACGTTCTAGCATATGAACTAAAGCACCATCTTTAAATAATGCAATTGCTGGAGATGATGGAGGAAAAGGAATCATAAATTCTCTTGCTTTTCCTGTTGCTTCACTATCAACTCCTGCAAATACCGTTACTAAATTAGTTGGTACTTTGTCAAATTGTAAAGAAGCAACCGCTCCTGGTCTACAGGTTCCTGCCGCACAACCACAAACTGAATTTATAACTACTAATGTAGTTCCTTTTTTTGCAATAGCTGTTTCAACTTCTTGCGCTGTATGTAATGATATAAACCCTGCATTTTCTAATTCTAATTGCATTGGTCTTATTAATTCTGGTGGATACATATTTTTGATTTTTTTTGTTATACTCTATTTGACGTAATAAGTGTGCAAATATAACAGATTAAACCTTAAAAGTTTATAATTATTTTAACAACTGTAATTGATGACGGTTAAATGGTTCCTAATAATTAATTTATCTTTGCAGAATTAAATAATAGTATGGGGAATTTTATTAAATGGATTGGGGCTGGAGTAGGTTTTACGCTTGGAGGTCCAATAGGTAGTATTTTAGGTTTTGCTTTAGGAAGTATATTAGGAAGTTTTTCAGTAAAAGATATTGAAGAAGCTAAAAATTATAATGCAGGAAATAGAAATGTACAATCGGGTGATTTTCAAATTAGCTTGTTGTTGCTTTCTTCTGTGGTAATTAAGTCTGACGGAAAGGTTGATGAGCGTGAACTGAACTTTGTTCGATCGTATTTTAAGCAAATGTATGGTGAAGAAAGAGCGAGTCATTCCTTTAAATTATTTGGAGCCTTCATTAAAAATAATGATGTTTCAACACAACAGGTTTGTATTCAAATTCGTCAAAATTTAACACACGCTTCGCGGTTACAATTACTGCATTTTTTGTTTGGAATTGCGAAAGCTGATGGCTCCGTTTCAGAGATAGAAGTTAATACTATTAAAACAATTGCAGGATATTTATACATCAGTCCTTCTGATTTTGATTCGATTAAAGCCATGTTTTATGATGATTCTGAAAGTGCTTATAAAATTTTAGAAATTGATAAGTCTGCTACAAATGATGAATTAAAAGCAGCGTATAGAAAAATGGCAAAAAAATACCATCCCGACAAATTACAACATTTAGGCGAAGAACATGTAAAAGGTGCTGAGGAAAAATTTAAACAAGTTCAAAAGGCGTATGAACAAATACAAAATGAACGAAAATAATTTTTTTAGTTGAATGAATATCTTCTAAAGAATTGTTTTTTCTATAAATGCATTTTAAGATTCACCGAAAACACTTCTTTTTTAGAGGTGTTTTTTTATTTAATTCAAGTCGTAATTAAATAATTGGTGACTTTTTAAATCAGTACGTGTCATATTAATGGTTAGTAAAAAATTAATTATGGGATATATGAACCCCCAAGTAAATATTACCCAACTTAATTTAAGCGTCCTTTTGGGGACGCTTTTTTTATTTTAAATTACTTGAACTTAATTAATTTAGGTTAGTTTTAACAAATATAAAAGCCTCTTGCGGAGAGTGGATAAAATAATTATTAAGATGATTTTGCCTTAAAAGACGCGCGATTATATTTTAATCATTTGTATATTTGACTTTTTATTTTGAAAAAACAGCAATGAAAAAAAGCCCCATAATGTTTGTTGGTACAGGATCAGATGTTGGTAAAAGTATTATAACAACAGGAATTTGTAGAATTTTAAAGCAAGATGGATATCATCCAGCTCCTTTTAAAGCACAAAACATGTCCTTAAACAGTTTCGTAACTCCTGAAGGTTTAGAAATTGGAAGAGCGCAAGCGGTTCAGGCAGAAGCTTGCGGTATTGCTTGTAAAAGTAATATGAATCCTGTTTTGTTAAAACCAACTTCACAAAAATCTGCTCAAATAGTTTTACACGGTAAACCAGTTGGCAATCAAACAGCAAGTGATTATTTTTTAGGAAATGATAGAGATAACTTATTTAAAGAATGTAAAAAAGCTTTTGATTCTTTGGCTAAAGAATACCATCCTATTGTTATGGAAGGTGCAGGAAGCATTTCCGAATTAAATTTAAAACATAGAGATATAGTAAATATGCGAATGGCAAAATATGCCAATGCTTGTGTTTATTTAATAGCAGATATTGATAAAGGAGGTGTTTTTGCAAGTGTTTATGGAACAATTCAATTGCTTGAAAAGTGGGAGCGAGACCTTATTAAAGGTATTATTATCAACAAATTTAGAGGCGATATTAATTTATTTAAAACAGGGAGAACCAAGATTGAAGAGCTTACAGGTATTCCTGTAATTGGTGTAGTGCCCTATGCAGCCGATATTTATATTGAAGATGAAGACTCTGTTGCTTTAAGTCAAAAAAGAGAATTTGCAGTTCAGGAAAAAATTAATATAGCTGTAGTATTGCTGCCTCATATTTCAAATTATACCGATTTCAATTTGTTAGAACGTGATGATAGAGTTCATTTATTCTATTCAAAAAATGCAGAAGAAGTTGAAAAGGCAGATATTATTATTTTGCCAGGAACTAAAAATACCATTGCCGATTTACAATTTTTACGTGTAAGTGGTATTGCAAAATCAGTCTTGAAAGCTTTTGATGCCCATAAAAAAGTAATAGGAATTTGCGGTGGATACCAAATGATGGGTAAAGAAGTTTCTGATCCATTTGGTGTTGAAAGTGATATAATTACCATTCCTGGATTGGGATTACTTCCAATCAAAACAACTTTAGCTGAAGAAAAAACCACCATTCAACAGGAATTTACATTTAAAAATTTTGATGAAAAATGCAATGGATATGAAATTCATATGGGAACTTCTATCACAAATAAACCTTCCCCATTACTTCAAATAAATAAGCAAAATGAAGGCTATTTATTGAGCGAAAATTGTTGGGGATCTTATATGCATGGTATTTTTGACAATCAAGTGGTAATAGATGATTTGTTAGGAAGCGTTTCTAAAAGAGAAATGAAAAATTATAAAGAATTTAAAGAGGAAAATTTTGATAAATTGGCTGATTTATTAAGAGATTGCCTTGATATTGAGAAAATATACTTACAAACAACATTGACAAATGATTAATGGGCACGGTGATGATTTGCACCAATTTGATTGTGATATAAAGTATAATTTTAGTTCAAATGTATATTACAAAGGATGTTCACCTTTGTTATTAAAAGAGTTGGAAAATAAAATATTTAAAATTGAAAATTATCCCTCTCCTGCTGCTGAAGAATTAAATGTTTTAGCTGCTAATTATTTCAATTTAGATAAAAGTCAGTTTTTATTTTCTAACGGAGCAACAGAAGCGTTTTATTTAATTGCTCAATGTTTTAAAGATAGAAAGGCAATTATTGTAGGACCTACTTTTGCTGAATATGAAGATGCTTGTAAAATTAATAAGTTAACGCATCGCTTTATTTCAAAAGAGGACATATTTAAAACTAATTATGAAGATAACTTGGTTTTTATATGCAATCCTAACAATCCTGATGGAAGTATTTTAAGTTTAAATGAAATAGAAAAGTTGCTAAAATCTTTTCCGTTAGCACAATTTATAATTGATGAAGCCTATTATGAATTTACAAATGCCACGAAGCCCGCAGCGTGTTTAATCAATAAATATTCAAACATAGCCATTGTACGTTCGTTAACAAAAACTTTTGCAATGCCAGGCTTAAGATTGGGATATGTAATTTCTAATAAAAAATTCATTAGTAATTTGTTTGCTTTAAAAATGCCTTGGAGTGTTAATAGTTTGGCAATTGCTTCGGGCGAATTTATTTTTAAAAATTATAAAACCTTATCTTTCAACATTGAAGAGCTATTACAAGAAACAACGGTTTTTAAAGCACAAATAAATAGCATTGATTATTTAAAAGTTGTAAATGGTTATACAACCTATTTTTTAGTAGCACTCCAAAAAGGGACAGCTTCGCAATTAAAAAAATATTTAATTGAACAACATCAAATTTTAGTACGTGATGCAACTAATTTTACAGGCTTAAAAGGAGAGTTTATTCGTATTGCCATTCAACAACCAGAGTCAAATGTCCAATTAATTAAAGCGCTTAAAATGTGGAATTAACGTTTGTTTATATATTAATTATTGGTTTTATATTAGATTTAATATTTGGAGATCCAACATGGTTGCCACATTTAATTGTTGGCTATGGAAATTTAATTTCAAAAGGAGAAAAATCATTAAATAAAGGGAATTATCAATTTATTAAAGGAGCTTTTTTAACTATTTTATTAGTTGGAGGTGTCTTTTTCATCTCTTTTTTTGTAATAAAACAATTTCAAATCAACTACTTATATAGTGCTGAAATTGTTTTTTCAACTCTAATGTTATTTTACTGTTTAGCTAATAAAACCTTAGTTGTTGAAGGAAAAGCAGTATTTGATATATTACAAAACGAAGGGTTAGAAGCGGGAAGGAAAAGGTTGTCATGGATTGTAGGTAGAGATACTTCAGAATTAAATGACCAACAAATTAGAATAGCTACTTTAGAAACCATGTCTGAAAATTTAAGCGATGGAGTTATTGCACCTTTATTTTATTTTATTTTATTTGGTGTGCCAGGAATTATGGCATATAAAATGATTAATACGCTCGATTCAATGATTGGTTATAAAAATGAGCGTTACGAACAATTTGGTAAATTTGCTGCTATTCTAGACGATGTTGTCAATTTTATTCCCTCTCGAATTACAGCTATTTTAATTTTACTAGTTTCATTTAAATTAAAAGGAGTATTCTTTGTTCTTAAAGAAGGAAAAAAACATAGCAGTCCAAATGCTGGTTATCCAGAAGCTGCATTAGCGTATGTGCTAGATTGTCAGTTTGGAGGTCCAAATTTTTATGGTGGTAAAATTTATAAAAAACCATTTATAGGAAGAGTTAATAGGCTTATTCAATATAAAGAAATTGATAAAGTAGCTATGATAAACTATGCATCTAGTATAGTATTTGTAATTGTTTCAGTTGTTATTTTTTTATGGCTGAAATAAAGAAGAAATATATTATATCAGGACCTCCTGGGTCAGGAAAATCGACATTGATACAAGCTTTAGAGGAAAAAGGAATTCAATGTTTAAATGAAGTATCTAGAGATATCATTATAGCTGAGCAAAATTCAGGAAATAACGGAATGCCTTGGTTAAATATTGAACGTTTTGCACAGTTGGTTTTTGATGAAACAAAATTAAGACTTCAAAAAGAAGCCGAAAGTGTTTTTTGTGATCGAAGCTTAATAGATACTATTGCTTATTTAGAACATGCAAATAAAAGAGTTGAAGATCATTTTAAAAATTTCAACTTCAATAAATACTACCATAAAACTATTTTTTATGCACAGCCTTGGAAGGATATTTATGTGCAAGATGAACAACGACCTCAATTATTTGAAGATCATTTATCCTTATCTAAAATGATTTTAGATGTTTATAATAAATATAATTATAACATCATTTTTTTACCTTTTACATCAGTTTCATTAAGATCAGAGTTTATTTTAAAAGAGCTTGAGAAAATAAAAATTAATAATAAGTGATTTTATAAGACTTGAAAGCCTTTTATTAATTTGGATGTAATTGTAATAAATAGTACATTTGCACCGCTTTTGGTTTCTTGTTTATTTTTAACAAACGGAATTAAAAAGGGAATCTCGTGTAAATCGAGAACTGTACCCGCAGCTGTAAACTCTTAAAAAGTTTTTTAGCAATAGCCACTGTCTAATTATGGATGGGAAGGCGCTAAAAAATGAGTAAGTCAGAAAACCTGCCAAAAAGCAAAAAATATGTATACGAAACTTTCGGGAATAAAAGTTGAAGTGTTAGGTGTTCTTTGCTAGTAAGAATGTCTGCTCTTTGTTTTATTTCCGATGTAAAACAAAGAAAACAATGAAAAAAACTTTTACAGTTTTAATGTTTTTTGCACTTCACGGGCTAGTTGTTGCGCAAGAAACTATTGCAATTAAATTAACGGATGCTAAAACTTTAAATAGTATTCCGTATGCACACATTTTTAATCAGTCTACAAAAAGACTAGTAACCTCCAATGAAAATGGAATATTCCGTGTAGAAGGCACTTCAAAGGACACCATTAAGATATCTGTACTAGGATATGTAACAGAAGTATTTATTTTTAGTAAATTAAAACAACTAAAAGAAGTACGATTGGATGCAACATACGAGTATTTGAATGAAGTTGTTATTGAAGCCAATCAAATTAAAAATTTAGGAGTCCAACATATTGATAAACTAAGTTTAAAATTACAACCTGTAAATACCGCACAAGACTTATTAAAAACCGTGAGTGGCTTATTTATAGCGCAACATGCTGGTGGTGGAAAAGCTGAACAAATATTTTTACGTGGATTTGATAATGATCACGGAACGGATTTCGGTGTTTTTTTAGATGATATTCCAATCAACTTATCAAGTCATGCACATGGTCAAGGATATGCAGATATGCATTTTATAATTCCAGAACTTATTCAAGATGGAGATTATTATAAAGGACCCTATGAATTAAAAAATGGAAATTTTGTAGTTTCCGGAGCTGCTCGATTTAAAACAAAAAATGAATTAAGTAAAAATAGTGTAAAGTTAGAAGTGGGAGACTATGGCTATCAAAGAGCCTTATTAGCATTAAACTTAACTCCTAATAATAAATTATTCACCAAATCTAATTATGAAAGTTCATACTTGGCTATTGAAGGAACTTTAAATAAAAGTTTTTTTGATGCTCCACAAAAATTTAAAAAAATAAGTGGATTGTTTAAATACAATGCCGAATTAAATGATAATACTTCACTAACTTTTACAAGTTCCTATTTTAATAGTGAATGGGATGCTTCAGGTCAAATTCCTTTAAGAGCTGTAAATGATGGATCTTTAAATTGGTTTGGAGCTATTGATGATACTGAAGGAGGCGCAACAGCTAGATTTAATTCGGTAGTGAAAATAACTTCATTATTAGAAAATGAGCAAAGTATTTCAAATCAACTCTATTTTTCAAACAATCAATATCAACTATTTTCAAACTTTACATTCTTTTTAAATAATCCTATTGAAGGAGATATGATTGAGCAGATTGAAAATAGAAATATTTTAGGGTATACTTTTGAATATGAAAGAAAAGACACCTTCAAAAATACAAATTTACATACCATTTTGTCTGCTGGCTTTAGGTCTGATTGGATTAATTCAGCCTTAGATGCATCACCAAATAGAGAAAAAATAGCTACAATTACTAAAGATAAAATAACAGAAGTTAATTATTGGGTATATGTTAAAGAAAATTGGCAACTAAATTCACAAGTATTACTGCAATTTGGTTCGCGTTTTGACATGTTTACCTTTGAGATATTGGATCAAAAAGGAACAAATATGAGTGGGAAAAGAGATGCTTTTTTAGTAAGTCCAAAAGCATCATTGTTCTATAATCCTGTTAATAATATTCAGTTGTTTTTAAAAGGAGGTTCAGGATATCATTCAAATTCTACACATGCAGCTATTGAAGATAAAACAACGCACCCGCTTCCAAAAGCACTAGCCGCTGATATAGGTACAGAGTTTAGAATAGGAGGTAAATTTATTGCTTCCGTAGCACTTTGGACAATTAAAAGCGATTCAGAATATATTTTTGTAGCTGACACAGGAGATTTTGAAAATAATGGAAGTTCATTAAGAAAAGGAGTTGATGTTTCTTCAAAAATAAATCCTTTAAAAAATATATGGTTAAACATTTCTGCTAATTATAGTAAAGGAAAACTATTAGATGCACCAAAAAATGAAAATAGCATACCCGCAGCACCTGTATTTACATCAACAGGGTCTATTGTTTATAAGCATAGTAATGGATTGAATTTGTATTTAGGAGCTAAATTTATGGGTGAAAGACCCTTAAATGAAGATGAATCGGTTATGGAAAAAGATTATTTTTTATTAGATGCTTCCATTCATAAAACTTTTAAAAACATAGAAATAGGCTTATCTGTTCAAAATTTATTTAATATTAAATGGAAAGAAGCTGTTTTTTATGATGCTTCAAGATTGAAAAATGAAGTGTTGGATGGTGTTGAAGATGTTCATTTTACACCAGGAACGCCGAGATATGTAAAAGGCTCAATTAGTTATAATTTTTAATAAATGGGTAAAGATTTAGCTGCTTCAACTACTACTTTTTTCTTTTGCGATGGAGGTTCTTGTCAAAAAGCAGGAAGTGAAATTGTAACTAGAACTGCAAGAGCTTATATTAGAAATAATAACCTTTGGAATAAAACACATACGATTAAAACTCGATGTAATGGTAGGTGCGAAGATGCACCTACTTGTATTGTGCAAAATGGAAACTATTGGTATAAAGACTTAACAGCTTCTAAAATTCAAGAAATTATAGCATCGCATGTCAATGAACAAAAAGGGGTAACACCTTATTTATTATACCAAAATAATTGGGATAAAGTAGTTTCAGAAAAAGATATAAAACCGATACAGCCAAAAGGTTTTGAACATAAAAACGATGTGGATTTGGGTATGTGTTGTATAACCAAAGGGTTTAGTTCAGACCAATATTTATTTCCTTTATTTCTATTTCTTCTTCAAACAAAAAGTGGTGCTTCGTTACAATTAAATAATGGTGAGTTGTTTGATTTTAAGAACTTAGTTGCCGTGAGGTACGAAGATGCTTACGCAATAACTTTAGAATTTTTGAATGAAAAAATGGTTCATTTAATTATTGGTCTTGTTCCCAAAACAGAACCTATTGAACTAGTTCAACAAAAAATAATGAGTACAGAATATTTTAGGTTGACAAGTAATGGAGATAAAGGAATACGATTTAAAAATAAAATTGGAAAAACAGTTGCAATAATTAAATTGGATTCAATTAATAATACAATTTGGGACTATTGTTTAGATATTCAATTGGGGGGAATTTTAGCACCTCATATAAATGAAACAAATGTTTAAAAAAATAGCAATATTAGGTATTGGATGGTTGGGTGAGTCATTAGCAATTGATTTACACCAAAAAGGGAATTTAGTTTCAGGAAGTTCATCTTCTATATCTAAAACAAAAGAGTTGGCTAAACACCCATTTTATGTTAGTAGGATTGAAGTTTTACCAAATGAAATTAAGGGAGACTGGGACGGTTTTATTGATGATGTAGCATATTTAATAATAAATATTCCTCCTAGAAGAATTGAAAATGTAGCAACTATTTATCCCAGCTTAATAGCGCAAATTGCTGATAAAACACCAAAGAACGTAAAAGTAATTTTTGTAAGCTCTACGGCTGTTTATGGACCTAGTGAAATTCCTATTTCTGAAAATGTGGAAGCGACTCCAATAAAAGAATCTGGAGTTGCAGTTTTAGCTGCTGAAAAAGTAATTCAAAATTATTTTGGTAAGAACGCAACAATTTTACGTTTAGCAGGATTAATTGGTCCAAACAGAGATCCTAGAGAATTTTTAGCAGGAAAAAAAGTATTGAAAAACGCTTCAGCTCAAGTGAATTTAATTCACCGAGAAGATTGTATAGGTCTTATTAATGCTATAATTGAGCAAGATTGTTTTGGAGAAGTTATCAATGGTTGCGCTTCAAAACACCCTGTAAGAGCCAATTATTATAAAAATGCAGCTAAAATTTTAGCTTTAGATCAACCTGTTTTTGAGGTGTCAGAAAAAATTTCTAAAAAGAAAATAATTGATAATTCTAAATCTAAAGAATTATTAAACTTCACCTATAAATTTGACAATCCAGAACAAATTTTCACGAATAAATCTAAAGGTAAGATTTCTATCATAGGTGCAGGGCCTGGAAATATAAAGTTACTAACACTTCAAGCGTTTGATTTAATAAAAGACGCTGAAATTATTTTACATGATAATTTAATTAGTGAAGAAATTTTAGAGATTAATACTTCTGCGGAAAGAATTTATGTTGGACGGAAATTTGGAGATAAATTATGTCAAATGGAACGTCAGGACACTATTAATATTCTATTTAATAAATATTATTATTTAGGAAAAAAGGTTGTTCGTATAAAATCTGGTGATCCATATATTTATGGAAGAGCGGGAGAGGAAGCGCGTTATTTAACCAAAGAAAAAATTCCGTTTAATGTTGTTCCAGGTATTTCGGCGGCTTTAGCAGCTGCTAGTTATTGCAATATTCCAATTACTGAACGTCAAAAATCTAATGCAGTTTTAATTTGTACAGCACATACAGCAGATTATTCATTTGAACAGTTAAAAGGTATTGCATCTCTTTTAAAAGCTGGTAATTCATTGGCATTATATATGGGCTTAAAAAGTTTGGATAAATTAATACCTAAGCTAATTGAAGTTACAGGAAACCCAAATATTCCAATTAATGCTATTTCCAATGTGTCTCGTGAGAATGAACTGTTATTAAGTTCAACATTAGGAGAAATAGAAATAGCAATAAAAGAAAATCCATTGCCAATGCCAGTTGTATTTTTAATAGGCGTTGAGCCAATTTAATAATTATGAAAAAAGGAATATTGTTATGTGGGCACGGTTCTAGAACAAAATCAGGAACAGATGCCTTTAAAGAAATGATAGAAGTTTTAAAAAAACGATATCATACGTATGAAGTAGACTATGGTTTTTTAGAATTTAATCATCCGCTTTATGAGGCCGCTGTTGAGCGGTTGTATGAAAAAGGAGTTCGGGAAATTTATGCATTACCCGTTATTTTATTTGCTGGTTCACACGCCAAAAATGATATTCCGTATGAAATGAACACTATTCAGTCGTATTATTCAGATTTGGTGATAAAAATGGGACGACATATTGGAGTTAGTTCATTTTTAGTCGATTTATCAAAAAAAATACTTGAAAATAAAGAAAAAGAATTACCAGAAATTGCTAGAAATGAATGTGCCTTATTAGTGGTTGGAAGAGGAACAACCGATCCTGATGCTAATTCTGACGTTCATAAATTAACAAGTATGCTTTGGGAAGGAATGGGATTTGGCTTTGCAACTGTGGGTTATAGTGGTACAGCGTACCCAAGTGTTTCGCAAGCCTTGCAGCTGGTTGAAAAATTAAATTTTAAACGAACATACGTTATTCCATTTTTCTTTTTTACAGGAATTCTTTTGGAACGAATTTATAAAGCTGTGGATGATTTTAATGTGGAATCTCCAAATGAATATGTGTCGACTATCGCTTTTGGAAAAGATGAATTGTTATTAAAAGCTTTTGATGAGCGTTTAGATGAAGCCATTAATGGAACTGGAAATATGAATTGCCAACTCTGTAAATATAGAAAGCAAGTAGTTGGTTTTGAACAAGAACAAGGGAAAACACAAATAGGACACCACTTAAATGTAAAGGGTATTCTTTTTGAAGAAAATGAGAAAGTAGGTGACAAAAAAAGCATTTCAAAAAAAATCAAAAATATTTTGGGGATTTAACTTCAAAGAAGACACAATAAAATGAAAAAGGAATCAATAATATACGGAGTTTCATTAGGGCCTGGAGATCCTGAATTAATTACACTAAAAGGCTTAAAAATATTAAAAAGTGTAGATAAAATCTATTTCCCTGGATCGTTGTTTGCAAACGGAGAAAAATCGAGTTATTCATTAGGTATTTTAAATGAATTGCCTTTGGATGCAAACAAATTTGAAGGTTACTATTTAGATATGGATGTTGAGCGGTCTAAAGTAAAACCTGTGTATGAAGAAACTTTTGTTAAAATTAAAAAAGAACACGAGCAAGGTTTAAAAATAGCCATTGTAAGTGAAGGAGATTTAAGCACCTTTAGTTCTTTTTCTTATTTATTAGAAAAAATACAAAAATTCGAACTGCCTGTAGAATTAATTCCAGGAATTACTTCGTATAATTTGGCTGCTTCTGAAAATAAAATTCCGTTGAGCCTACAAAATGAACGTGTTGTTATTTTGCCAAGAGTGCAAACTGTGGATGAATTAGAAAATGCATTAACCAATTTTGATACGGTAGTGCTATTAAAAATAAGTTCAGTAAAAAGTGTTTTGGAAGAGGTTTTGGCAAAAAAAAAATGGACTATTTCTTATGGAGAACGACTTGGAACCAAAAAACAATTTATCTCTTCAAACTGGAGCGATTTTATGCATCGAGAAATTCCATATTTCTCCCTTTTAATTATAAGAAAATGAAAATAACTGTCGCAGGTTTAGGTCCTGGAAATAAAGAATATATGTTGCCAATTGTAAAAAATGCTTTGGTAATAGCAGATGTTGTAATTGGCTACGATTATTACCTTCAATTTGGAAAAGAATTTTTTAAAGCAGAAGCAGAGTTAATTTCTATGCCTTTAGGAATGGAAGAAGCGCGTGCTGAAAAAGCCATTGAAAAAGCGAAAGAAGGGAAGTATGTAGT